>NZ_BAAAQI010000004.1:0-403439 GCF_039531585.1 Streptomonospora arabica
GTGCGGGCGACCACATCGTGGGAGGTCCAGTCGGCCGGCTTGTCGACGATCACGACGCCGCTGTCGGTCATGGGGGTCGGGTTTCCTTGTCCGGACGAGTCGCCCCGCGTTCCGCGGGGGGGGGGGGGGGGGGGGGGGGAGGGGGGGGGGGGGGGGGGGGGGGGGGGGGGGGCCGCCGGGCCGGGCCGCCGGTCTCGCCGACCCGCGGCCCGGCCCGGCGGGTGCCTAACCGGTCCCGGCGGCGACGCCCGTGGCGTGCAGCATGACCGCCTCCTCGGTCGCCTCCGCGCGGGAGAGCTCGGCGGCGACGGTTCCGTTGCGCATGACCAGCACCCGGTCGCTGATGCCCAGCAGCTCCGGCAGGTCGGAGGAGATGACCAGGACCGCGACGCCTTCGGCCGCCAGCCGGTCGACGATGCGGTAGATCTCCTGCTTGGCGCCGACGTCGACGCCGCGTGTGGGCTCGTCCAGCAGCAGCACCCGCGGGGATACGGCCAGCCACCGGCCCAGCACGACCTTCTGCTGGTTGCCGCCCGACAGCTCGGCCACCCGCTGCAGCACCGACGAGCAGCGCACCCGCAGCGCGTCGATCTGCGACGCGACGCGCCGTGAGACGCGTCCGCGCCGCAGTACCCCCAGATCGCTGACCTGTCCCAGGCCCAGCCCGGTGGTGACGACGTTGTCGCGGATGGACATGTCCGGGAACAGCGCCTGCTCCTTGCGGCTCTCGGGTACGTAGGCGACGCCGTTCCTGGTCGCGTCGAGCGGACTGCGGTGGTGGACCGGGCGCCCGCCCACGCGCAGCCGCCCCCTGCGGGCGCGGGCCGCACCGAACAGCAGCTGGGCCAGCTCGGTGCGGCCCGCGCCGATGAGACCGCCGAGCCCCACGACCTCCCCGGCCCGCAGCGTCAGGTCGACCGGGCCGATGCCGGCGCCGTCGCCGATCCCCTCGGCCTCCAGTACCGGCTCGCCCGGCTCCTGCCGCCGACGCGCGTACAGGTCGGTGAGGGTGCGCCCGACCATGCGGGTGACGATGTCCTCGGGCTCCAGCTCGGTGCGCGGCGAGGTGCCCACCCAGTGGCCGTCGCGCAGGACGGTGACGGTGTCGGCCAGCCGGTAGACCTCCTCCATGCGGTGGCTGATGTAGAGCAGGCCCATCCCCCGCCCGCGCATCTCCTCCACCAGGGAGAACAGGCGCTGGGCCTCGGTCTCGGACAGGGCGGCGGTGGGCTCGTCGAGCACCAGCAGGCGGGCGTTCTGCGCGACCGCCCGCGCGATCTCGACGACCTGCTGCATGCCGACGCTGAGGGTGCCCAGGACGGTGTCGGGGTCGATGCCGCCGCCCACGCGCTCCAGCTTGGCGGCGGCCTCGCGCCGGATGCGCGCCCGGTCCAGCAGACCGAACCGGGTGCGGGGCTCGCGGCCCAGCGCGAGGTTCTGCGCGACGGTGAGGTTGGGTGCGAGGTTGAGCTCCTGGTGGATCACCGCGATCCCCAGGTCCACCGCGCGCTGCGGAGTGCTGATCGACACCGGGTTCTCGTCGATCTCGATCGTGCCCGAATCGGGGGTGTGCACCCCGGCCAGCATCTTGATCAACGTCGACTTGCCGGCGCCGTTCTCCCCCATCAGCGCGTGCACCTCGCCCGAGCGCAGTTCGAGATGGACGTCGGTGAGCGCCTGCACACCGGGGAACGCCTTGCTGACCCCGGTCATGCGCAGCAGCGGAGCCGCGGTCACTCCCAGCCCTCGTACTCGTCGAGGTTGTCGGCGGTGATCAGCTCGGTCTCGACGAGCTGCTCGGTGTTCTCCACCTGCTCGCCCTTGTACAGCTTCGTGGCCATCTCCAGGCCGGTGACGCCGAGCTGCTTGGGGTCCTGCGCGGCGGTCGCCTCGAACATGGACTCGGGGTCGGCCAGCTCCTTCTCGGCGGCGGGCGAACCGTCCACGCCGACGATCGCCAGGTCCTCGACACCGGTCTGCTCGGCGGCCAGGTTGGCGCCGAGCGCGGTGGGGTCGTTGATGGCGAAGATCCCGTCGACGTCGGAGTTGGCGGTGAGCATGTCGGTGGCGACGGTCAGCGCCTCCTCGCGGTTGTTGTCGCCG
The DNA here is from genome assembly GCF_039531585.1 of Streptomonospora arabica. Classification (NCBI taxonomy): domain Bacteria; kingdom Bacillati; phylum Actinomycetota; class Actinomycetes; order Streptosporangiales; family Nocardiopsidaceae; genus Streptomonospora; species Streptomonospora arabica. The sequence continues at coordinate 2,104 of NZ_BAAAQI010000004.1, forward strand.
TGCTGGTGGCCCGCGACCTCGATGTCGGGGTAGTCCTCCATGACCTGCTCGCAGCCCTTGACGCGGTCCTGCACCGAGGAGATGGGGGTGCCGTCGATGATGAGGATGCGCCCCTCTCCGCCGATCGACTCGAACAGGTGCTCGCAGGCGAGGCGCCCGGCCTGGACGTTGTCGGAAGTGATGAAGGCTTCGGCGTTCTTGGCGGTGACGTCGACCGCGACGACCGTGATCCCGGCGTCGACCGCGCGCTGCACGGCCGGACCGATGCCCTCGGAGTCGACGGGATTGATCAGCAGCACGTCGATCTGCTGCTGGATGAAGGCGTCGATCTGCTCGTTCTGGGCGCCGAGGTCCTGGCGCCCGTCCTCGGTGACGACCTCGGCGCCCATCTCCTTGGCGGCGTCCTCGACACCGGACTGCATCGCGGTGAAGAAGGGGTTGCTCAGGTCCTGGACCATGAGGCCGATCGTCTCGATCTCGCCTCCCTCGTCCGAGTTGTCGACGGGACTCTGCGAGCTGCATCCGGAGAGCAGGAGGGTGCCGGCGGCCAGGGCGGCGAGGACGGTCTTAGTGTGCGGCAGGCGGTACATGGTGCTCCTTCGGGAATCTGCTGCGCCGGAGGTCGGGGTTCCGGCGCCGGGGAGGGGTCGGGGTTTCGAGGGGACGGCCTGCAATGGGTGGGGAACGGCGGTCTCGGACGGGGTCTGCCGGCCGGCGGACGGTCCGGTGCCGCGCCGGTGCGGGGGCGGGGCGGGCGCGGCGGGTGCGGTCAGTGCGGCGCGCCGGTATCGGCGCCGGTCGCGGCGGCCGGTTCGGCGGCGGGTTCGGAGGTGCGCTCGAGCGCGGGGTCGGGCGGCCGGCACAATACGGCGGTTGCCGCGCCGCTCATACGCAGCGGACCGGCGCCGTGCGGCAGCGCCAGCACGTCGCCGCGTGCCAGGCGGAGATCGGTGTCGGCGGTGCGCAGCGTGCCGGAGCCGTCCAGCACGACCAGCACGCCGAACCCGGCGGGGACGCTTGTATCGGCCCCTTCCGGCGGCCGCAGCAGGTCGGCGCGGAAGAAGGGCGCGGCCGCGGGCGCCAGCAGCGGCCGGGGCCCCTCGGCGGGCGCGGCCGCGAGTGCGGCGGGCACGCGCAGCGCCTCCACCTCGGCGGCGCTGAGCGGGGTGCGGCGTACCGCGTCCAGCGCGACGTCGAACCCCAGCCCGAGATGGCCCTCGCTGGGACCGTCGATGGCGTAGCCGCGCCAGTCGAGCAGGATGGAGAAGTCGGTGGGCTCCTGGACCTCCAGTACGAACGCGCCGGCGCCGAGGGCGTGCGGCACGCCCGCGGGCACCACGACGGTGTCGCCGGTCCGCAGCGGTACCTCGTGCATCCGCTCCAGCAGGCCGGCGGTGTCCTGGCGTTCGACCAGGCCGGCGAGCTCACCGCGCTCGACCGGAACGCGAAAGCCCAGGTGGACGGTTGTGGCGTCCTCCGCGTCGAGGACGGCCCAGGCCTCGGTCTTGCCGTGGGCGCACCCGAGGTGGCGTCCGGCGAAGGCGCGGTCGGGGTGCAGGTGGACGGGCAGGCGCTCGCCGGCGTGCAGTAGCTTGGCCAGCAGCTCCGGCTGCGCGCCGAACCGCTCCACGTGCACGGGGCCGAGCCAGGCCGCCGGGTCGGCGGCGATGGCGTCGCGCAGCAGCGAACCGTCCTCCAGGCGGCTCAGCCCGGCGGGTTCGGCGCCGGACCGGGCGGTCGTCGAGGCCAGCCACTCCTCGGGTGAGCGTTCACAACGCGGCGGGCCGCCGCGCAGGTCGGCTATGGCCGCACCTCCGCGATAGAAGTGCTCCATCGCCGCGACCGGCATCCGCAGGGGACGCATCCGCACCTCCTTCGACCTCCAGGACAGACAACGTTGTCCCCAGTACAGTGATCCGGCTCACTTGGACATGTCAAGAGGTATCCGGACATTCGACCTGCATAGCGGGGTGCAGCGGCGATGCCGGAGGGGGCCGGGCGCGTGGCCCGGAACGGCCGCAAGACAACGTTGCCTCGCCCCCGTGCATCCAGTACGTTGACGGCACCGGCGCCGCCCCGCGCCGAGTCGCCGAGCCCCGCCCCCAGGCCGAGGCAGGGCCGCGGTCGTCCTCCGCGCCGCCGACGAGTCCGAGGAGCCCAGCCATGACCGACCAGGCCGCTGGGCCGGACCCCGGCCGCCGGCCCACGATGGTCGACGTCGCGCAGGCCGCCGGGGTGAGCCTCAAAACCGTCTCGCGCGTGGCCAACGGGGTGCCCACGGTGCGCGCCGACCTCGCCGAGCGCGTCCGCGACGCGATGGCCGAGCTGGGGTTCCAGCGCAACAACGTGGCCGCGAACCTGCGCAGCGGCCGCACCACGGCCACGATCGGGCTGATCATCCTCGATCTGGCCAACCCGTTCTACTCCACGATCGCCGCGGCGGCCGCGGCTGTGGCCGAGCGGTTCGACACCCAGCTGATCACCGCCAGTTCCGGCTGGGACGCGGTCCGCGAGCGCGAACTCGTGCTCGACCTGTGCGAGCGCCGGGTGGACGGGCTGATCGTCGCTCCCACCGGCGACGACCAGTCCTACCTGGGCGCCGAGATCGCGCGGGGCATGCCGGCGGTGTTCATCGACAGCCCGCCGAGCGGGTGCCTGGCCGACACGGTGCTGATCGACAACCGCACCGGCACCCGCGACCTCATCCGCCGGCTGCTCGCCGAGGGGCACCGCGAGATCGGGGTGATCACCGACTCGCTCAACGACTTCACGATGCGCGAGCGCCTGGCCGGGGCCGCCGAGGCCCTGGAGGAGGCGGGGATCGAGACCGGCCGGCACTTCCGGAGGATCTACTCCGACCGCCCGCACGACGCCGGCGACGCGGTCGGCGCCATGCTGGACTCCTCCGAGCCGCCCACCGCGCTGTTCTGCGGCAACAACCGCATCCTGCTCGGCGCCGTCGAGGAACTCGCACGCAGGCGCGACCGGACGCGGCTGGCGGCGTTCGACGACTTCGAGTTCGCCAAACTGCTGCCCCGCCCGGTGACCGTCGTCGGCTATGACACGCGCACCCTGGGACGCCTGGCGGCGGAGCTGGTGTTCCAGCGGCTGCGCAGGCCGCGCTCGGCACCGGCGAACTACGTGGTCCCCACCTACCTGGTGGACCGCGGCATGGCGGCCGACCCGGCGTGATCGCCCCCGGCGGGCGTGCCCGCCCGGGCCCGGCGCCGCGCGGCGCGGCGCGCGTAATGTGGCGCCCATGACCGGACTCGAACCGGCGCCGCACCCGGCGGCCGGACCTGAGACGACCGCCCTACCCGCGGGGGAGATCGTGCTGCGGGACGAGGGCACGCGGCGGGAGTGGCGGGTGGCCCTCGACGCGTTCTCCATCGCGGCGTGTCCGGTCACGCTGGGCCTCTACCGCGCCGTGCTGGGCGAGGGCGCCGCGGACGGCGCGGGGCCGTGCGCACCGGTCACCGAGGTCTCCTGGATCGACGCGGTGCGCTTCTGCGACCGGCTCTCGCTCGCGGCGGGGCTGCGCCCCTGCTACTCCGGCGAGCCGGGCCCCGACGGCCTGGGCATCGCCTGCGACTGGACGGCCGACGGCTACCGGCTGCCCACGGAGGCGGAGTGGGAGTACGCCTGCCGGGCCGGCGGCGCCGCGGTCCGCTACGGCGAGCTGGACGACATCGCCTGGCACCGCGGCAACTCCGGCGGCGCCGCCCGCGAGGTCGCGACCCGGGCCCCCAACGCCTGGGGGCTGCACGACATGCTCGGCAACGTGTGGGAGTGGTGCTGGGACCGCTTCGACCCGCGGGTCTACGGCCCCTACCGCGTCTTCCGCGGCGGCGGCTGGAACGACCTGCCGCGCGGCTGCCGCGCCTCGTGCCGCCGCAAGAGCCACCCGACGCTGCGCACCGACGACCTGGGGTTCCGCCTGGCCCGGTCGCAGCCGGCGTAGCGGGAGGCCCCGGTCCGGAAGCGCGGAGCGCCCCCGGCCCCCGTCAGTCCCGCTCGGGCGGGCCGTCCCAGCGGGCGACACCGGCGAGCCCGGAGACCTGCTGGGAGGTGTAGTAGGGCTGGTTGTCGCGCGGGCGCCAGTCGGCCAGGTGCACCACGCCGGGCGGCACCGGGGTGACGTCCGCGAAGAAGGCCTTGATCTCCTCCTGCGTGCGCACGCGCAGGTTGGCGCTGGAGGAGCGGTACTCCTGGCTGGCGTAGTCGGCCCGGTCGGGGTGGCTGTCGGACTCGGCGTGGCTGATGACCAGGTAGGAGCCGGGCGCCAGGTGCTCCAGGTGGCGGCGCACCAGGTCGTAGGGGTGCTGGTCGTCGGTGACGAAGTGCAGCAGCGCCAGCATCAGCAGTCCGACCGGCCGCTCGGGGTCGATGCGCGCGGTGAGCTCGGGGTGGCGGTAGAGCCCCTCGGGTTCGCGCATGTCGTGCTGGACGACGCCGGTCAGCTCGGGGTCGTCGGCCAGCAGCGCCTCGGCGTGCACGCGCACGGCGGGGTCATAGTCCACGTAGACCACGCGCGCGTCGGGGTGGCGGCGGCGGGCGACCTCGTGGACGGGGTCCTGGGTGGGCAGACCCGAGCCGATGTCGATGAACTGGTCGATACCCTGCTCGCAGAGGAAGTCCACCGCCCGTCCCAGGAACAGCCGGTTGGCCACGGCGCTCTGCCTGGTCTCGGGCAGGCTCTGCATGATCCGGTCGCCCAGCTCCCGGTCGACCGCATAGTTGTTCTTGCCGCCCAGGTAGTAGTCGTAGAGCCGGGCGGGGCTGGGGACCGTGGTGTCGATGCCGGCGGGCGCGGCCGGATCGGGGGTGGAGGGCGCGTCGGTCATGGCGAAACCCGTTTCCATGCGTGCAGAAAAACGGCGATTCAGGAGGAATCGCCTCGACTCCAGCCACTCTAGAGCCACCCGGCCGATCCCGCGATCCCTTGCGCGCCGGGCCTTGCGGAAGCGGCGGCCGTGCCGCCGCCCGCCGCCGGTGCCGGTCCGACGGCGCGGCGCGCGCCCGCCGCTGCTCAGCGCGTGAGCTGCCGGCCGCCGGCGACGGAGAGCACCTCGCCGTTGACGTGCCCGTTGGCGCCGGAGCCGAGGAAGGCGACGGCGCCGGCGACGTCCTCGGGGGTGCAGATGCGGCCCGTGGGCGTCTCCTCCCCCTCCGCCTCGACCGCGGAGCGGCCCATCCGCGGGTGGTCGAGCGCCCGCTGGGTCAGCGTGAACCCGGGGCGCACGACGTTGGTGAGGACGCCGTGGCGGGCCTCGCGCACGGCGAAGACCCGCGCGGCCGCCTCAAGCGCGCCCTTGGCGGCCGGGTAGGCGGCCGCCGCGGGTATCGGCTGGGCGAGGACGTCGGAGGACACGAGCACCACGCGCCCCCACCCGGCGCTGCGCATCGCCGGCAGCGCCGCCTCCACCAGCGCCACCGGGCCGGCGGCGTTGGCGGTGAGCCCGGCGGTGAGCTCCTCCCAGCTGTACTCGAAGGAGGAGGGCCAGACGACGGCGTTGACCACCAGGACGTCGACGCCGCCCAGCCTCCGCTCCACCTCGGCCACGGCCCGGGCGCAGGACGCCGGGTCGGCCTGGTCCAGCTGCACGCCCACCGCCCGGGCGCCCGCCGCTTCGGCGGCGCCCACGGACTCCTGCGCACCCGCGCCGTCGCTGTGCCAGCCGACCGCGACCGCGGCGCCTTCTGCGGCGAACGCGGTGGCGACGGCGCGGCCGATGCCACCCGAACCGCCGGTCACCAGGACCGTTCTTCCGTCGAGTTGCAGGTCCATGCCACCCTCCCAATTAGATAGCCGACTACTTATTAGCCGACTATACATCAGTAGCATGGGCGGGTGGAAAGCGAAGAGGCCAGGCGGGTCAACCGCGCGCTGAACAAGATGGGCAAGCTCTACCGCGAGGTGAAGTCCCGCAAGCTCGCCGAGCTGGGTCTGCACCCCGGTCAGGACGTGCTGCTGTGGCTGCTGGCCCAGGAGGAGGGCGGTATGACCGTCTCGCAGCTCGCGGCGCGCCTGGGCATCGAGCCTCCGACGGCCACGCGCACCCTGGCGCGGCTGGAGAAGCGGGAGCTGTTCCGCCGCGAGCCGGTGCCGGCCGACCGGCGCCAGGTGCGCGTCGTGCTGACGCAGGAGGCGCGCCGCCTGGTCCCGCGGATCGAGGCCGTCTGGGACGAGCTGGCCGAGGAGGCCCTGGGCGGACTGACGCGCGAGCGGCGGGAGGCCGTCGTCGAGGCGCTGGAGGACGCCGGAGACCGCCTCCGCGAGCAGGTCGCGGAGGCGGTTCTGGCGGAGGAGTAGGCCGACCGGCAGCGGCGCCGCGGCCGGCCGGAGGGCCGCACCTCGCGCGGCCGGCCCTCGCGGCGCGCTCACGCGGCGGTGAGTCGGCTCCAGATCTCGTTTCCGCACAGGACGAGGAAGAGCCCGCCCGCCACCGCCAGGCCGACGTTGCTCACCACGCCGTTGCGCCACTCCTGCGGCGTGCGGCGGGTGTTCAGCAGCCACATCAGGGTGAAGGCCAGGAAGGGCATGAACGCCGAACCGAGGACGCCGTAGGCGATGACGAGCTGGATCGGCTTGTCGAACAGCAGCAGGAGCATGGACGGGAACGTCAGCCACAGCAGGAAGGCGCGGAACTCCCAGCTGGACTCCCGCTCCTCCACCGGCCGGTCGGCGCGCCCGCGGATGTTGCCCACGAAGTCGGCGAACATCAGGCTGACGCCGTGCCAGACGCCCAGCAGCGACGAATAGGCGGCCGCGAAGAAGCCGATGAGGAAGAGCACCGAGACGAACGTCCCGAAGCGCTCCTGCAGCACCTCGCCGAGCTGGATCAGTCCCTCGTCGCCTTCGGCGAGCGCGATCTGGGCGCTGTTCAGCAGCTCGGCGCCGACGATCAGCATCGCCACGACGAACACGCCGGTGGTGATGTAGGCGACCCTGTTGTCCAGCCGCATCATCCGGATCCAGCCGGCGTCGCGCCAGCCCTTGGCGTTGCACCAGAAGCCGTACGCGGCCATGGTGATCGTGCCCCCGACGCCGCCGATCAGGCCGAGGGAGTAGAAGAGCGAGTCGGGCGGGGTGGTCGGCACCAGGCCCGCCGCCATGGAGCCGATGTCCGGTACGAGGTAGACCGCCAGTCCGACCACGGTGACGAACAGGACCCCGATCAGCACGGTCATCACCCGCTCCAGCACGGGGTACCGGTTGAACCAGACGAACCCCAGCCCCGAGATCCCGGCCAGGACCGCGAACACCCACAGCGGCACCGAGGGGAACAGCGCCTGCAGGGGCAGCGCCGTCGCCGACATCGCGGTGGCGCCGTAGACGAAGCCCCACAGCACGATGTAGGGGCCGAAGAAGACGAACGTCCACAGGCCCATGCCGCGCCAGCCGTCGAAGATGGTCTGGCCCGAGGCGAGGTGCCAGCGCCCGGTGGCCTCGGCCAGCGCGATCTTCACGAGGCAGCCGACCACGACCGCCCACAGCAGGGTGTATCCGAACCGCTCACCCGCCACGAGGCTGGCGACCATGTCGCCCGATCCCACACCCGTGGCGGCCGCGACGATCCCCGGACCGATGAGCCGCCATCTGGGCTTGTGCTGCTCCTGCTGCTGTTGCGCCACAAGTGTCCCTTCGAGGTCGTCGCGCCGGGTGAGGGTGCCGCGGCGTAGTGCGATTCCACGACATTCCCCACATCGGAGGCAACCCGTGCAGCGGGACAGCTTCTCCGGATTCCGGGATCGACCGGACGCGCGGCGCGGTCGGCCGGGGAGCGGCCGGCCGCACCGCGCTGCCCGGAACTAGCCGAACTGGTCGAACTGGCCGGGCCGGTAGTCGCCCGCGGGGTTCTGGACCATGACGTTGAGGCGGTTGAAGGTGTTGATGACGGCGATCGCGGAGACCAGGGCGACGAGCTGGTCCTCGTCGTAGTGCTTGGCGGCGTTCTCCCAGGCCTCGTCGGTGACGCCGCCGGCCGCGTCCGCGATGCGGGTGCCCTGCTCCGCCAGTTCCAGGGCGGCGCGCTCGGCGTCGGTGAAGACCGCGGCCTCCCGCCAGGCGGCGACCAGGTTGAGGCGGGTCTGGGTCTCACCCGCGGCAGTGGCGTCCTTGGTGTGCATGTCGACGCAGAAGCCGCATCCGTTGATCTGGCTCGCGCGGATCTTCACCAGCTCCTGCGTCGCGGCCGGCAGGGACGAGTCCGCGAGCGCCTTGCCCGTGGCGACGAGGTGCTTGAGGATCCTGCCTGCGGTGGGGTTGCTCATGACGTCCAAACGGGGCTCCATGCCGGACTCCTTCTGCTGGGTTCGGTGTAGTCGGCGTACACAGGACTGACGGAGTGGCCCGGACGGATGTGACACGCGCGGATGCGACGAGCGCGGATGTGACGAGCGTCTCCCCCTACCCGGCGCGGACCCGCGCGGCGGGCGGCAGGCTCGGCGGGCGGCAGGCGCGGCTGCCGCGGCCGGGCCCGCTCAGCCTCCGCGCAGGTGGTCGCGCAGGCGGCGGGCGGTGCGCCCCATCAGCGCCTCGGCCGCGGGCTGGACGGTGGCGGGTACGCGCGAGGCGGTGAGCGCGGCGACGGCGAACGCCTGCCCGTCGGCGTGCTCGACCACGCCGAACTCGTGCCGCAGGTTCAGCAGGGTGCCGGTCTTGGACGACCACGCGGCCGCGTCGGAGGCGAAGTCGGGCGCCAGCCGCTGCCGCAGCACGTTGGCGCCCATCAGCTCGCGAACCCGCTCGGCCACCGCTGGCTGGACCGCAGAGGGCCGCCACAGCGCCTGCAGCAGCTCGACCAGCGCCCGCGCCGAACCGGAGTTGGCGCGGGTCGCGTCGAGCAGGGCCAGACCGTGCCCGCGCCCGGGCGTGCCCGCCTGGATGGCCAGGGTGTGGGCCAGGTGCGTCTCGCCGGGGTCGAGGCGCTCGGCCGGGGTCTCGTGCAGTTCGCTGAGCGTGTGGCGCACAGTGAGCCCCCGCAGGCCCGCCGACTCCAGCCACCGGGCCACCCCGGAGGGCGGGGTGAGTGCGAAGAGGGCGTCGGCGGCGGCGGTGTCGCTGATGCAGGTGCTCAGGTAGACGAGGTCCTCCAGCGCCGCCCACGCGGGATGGCGGAACCTGGTCAGCCCCATGGGCCCGGGCGTGGTGACGCGGCCCGGCTCCACCCGGACCGGCTCCGCGCCGTCCAGTTCGCCCCGGCGCACGCGCTCCAGGGTGGCCGCCGCCAGCGGCACCTTCACCAGCGAGGCGATCGGGTAGTCCAGGTCCGGGTCGATGCCGATCTCCTGCCCGGTGTCCAGGTCGCGCACCAGGAAGGAGCCGTGCAGACCGCCATCGTCGAGCTCGCGGCGGACGTCGCGGAGCAGGGCGGACTCGCCGCCGCCGAACGGGTCCGGGCTCACCGGAGCGCCTCCTCGCCGCGGTCGGCGCCGAGGCAGGCGGCCAGGCCCTCCGCGAGGTCGCGCTCGATGCGCTCGGCGTCCTCGCCCTCCCCGGCGGCGACGGCGTAGCCGCGCACCGGGTCGATCCCGCCCGCCGGGCGCCAGTGCAGGCCCAGTTCGGCGGCCTGGGCCGCCGAGCACAGCAGGAGATCGGCGGAGTCCAGCACGTGCGCCGCGGCGGTGGTGAAGGCCGAGGCCACCGCGATCTGGGCGGGCTGCAGGCCCACCGACTCGCCGAGCCGCCGGACCCGGTCGCGGATGTGGGGGACGTCGTCCTCGGGTTGGATCCACACGCGGCGCCGGACCTCGGAGTCGCCCCGGCCCACCCGCAGCGTCTCCAGATGCACGGCCGCGGAGTGGTGTTCGGCCACGCTCGCCAACCCCAGCCGGACCCGCCATGCGGCCTCGTCGGCGGGCACGGCGGCGAGGGACGCGCGCACCTGCCGGGTGCGCAGCAGGTCCTCGCGCGCCCGCGGCGGCGCAGGGTGCAGGTCCAGGCGGACGTCCTGGTGCAGCGCGGCGGCGCCCAGCAGCGCCAGCTCGCGCGTGCCGCACACGTCGGGCACGGCCAGCCGCAGCGGCGCGAGGCGGGCGCGTTCGGCGTCGTGCTCCATGGCCTCGGCCAGGGCGACCAGCCGCCGGGCCGAGGGCAGCATGTCGCGGCCGAAGGGGGTGAGGGTGGCGCGGCGGGTCGAGCGGTCGAACAGCCGCCCGCCCAGATGCCGCTCCAACGCGCCGATGCGGCGGCTGGCGACCGGCTGCGGGATGCGGGCGGCCGCCGCGCCGAGAGTGAAGCTGCCGCGTTCGCTCACGTAGACGAAGGCGACGCAGGCGCCGACGAGATCCATGGCCTGATCCTATGCCGGAATCGCATGGGAACCGCTGTTTCCGTCTTAGACAGCATCAGCGGGCACGGCCAGACTCTGCTGCGTGGCCGCCGAACGGGGGCCTCCCGCCCGCGCGCAGGGCGGTCGGGGGACTCCCGTGCCTGGTCACGGCTCCGAATCCGCATGCGCGCGGCCGGCAGAGTTCGCACCAGAGGAAGGCTTCACCCATGAACCTCCGATTCCGCCGCAGTGCGGGGCTGACCGCGGCCGCCGCGCTCGTCCTCGCTCCGCTCGCCGGATGCGCCGCCGACGAGGGCGCCGCACCCACCGCCTCCCCCGTCGCGGCCTCGACCCCCGCGTCTGGGTCCGCGCCCTCGGTGCCGCGCGGCGAGTACGTACCCGACCTGAAGCGGCTGGAGAAGGAGCACGACGCGGACGTCGGGGTCTACGCCCTCGACACCGGATCCGGCGCGGCCGTCGCTTACAACGCCGGCGAGCGGTTCGCCTACGCCTCCACGCACAAGGCCTTCTCCGCGGGGGCCGTGCTGGAGCAGACCCCGATGGACGAACTGGACAGGCGCATCACCTACACCGAGGACGACCTGCTCGAGTGGGCCCCCATCACCTCGAAGCACGTCGACGAGGGCATGGAGCTGCGCGAGGTGATCGACGCGGCCGTGCGCTACAGCGACAACACGGCGGCCAACCTGCTCTTCGAGGAGCTCGGCGGGCCGGAGGGCCTGCAGGAGGCGCTGCACGGGATCGGTGACGAGACCACCCACGTCGACCGGATCGAGCCCGGACTCAACGACTACGAGCCCGGCGACATCCGCGACACCAGCACGCCGAAGGCCATGACGACCAGCCTGCGCGCCTACGCCCTCGGCGACGTGCTGCCCGAGGAGAAGCGGGAGATCCTCGTGGACATGCTGCGCCGCAACACCACCGGCGACGCCCTGATCCGCGCGGGGGTGCCCGAGGGCTGGACGGTCGGCGACAAGACCGGGAGCGGCGGATACGGCACCCGCAACGACATCGCCGTGGTCTGGCCGCCGGATGACGACCCCATCGTCATGGCGGTCATGACCAAGCACGACGAGCCCGACGCCGAGACCGACGACGCCCTGGTGGCCGAGTCGGCGGAGGTCGCGGTCGACGCACTGGCCTGATCCCGGGCAACCCCGCACCGCCGGGAGCCGCCCCGCCGCCGCGGGCCACGAAGGCCGCGGCGGCGGGGCACGGGCGGTTCCCCGGCGCCCTCCCGGCGGTTCATGTCCCCGGTCCCGCACGGGCACCGGCCGGCGCCGGTCGGTGCCACTCGCGCCCCTGCGGGCGCGCGCGCCACGGCGGAGTCGCGATCGACGGCGGAACTGACGACCGCGGGCCGCGATTCCACCGAGCGCGAACGGCGAGGGAAACCCCCGGTCGGTGATCGTTTGAAAACCGGGTGTTACGATCGATTCTCCGCCGGATCGAGGAAAGAACGCCGATGCGCGCATCCCCCCACGGATTCGACGGCCGCAACGCCTCCGGCCGACCGCGCACACAGTCCGACCAGCACAACGACACCGCCGTATCCGGCGGACACGTGGGCGCCGTCGTGCAGGCGGGAGCGGTCCACGGCGATCTCCACGTCCATTCCCCCTCCGCTCCGGGGATTCCGCGCCAGATTCCGCCGGCTCCCCGCAATTTCACCGACCGCGAAACCGAGTCGGAACGCATCGGCGCCGCCGCCACCGCCGCGCCCGACGACGGATCGCCGCGCGTGGTCGTCCTCACGGGCCCGGGAGGAGTGGGCAAAACGGCGCTGGCGGCCAGTTTCCTGCACGCCGTCACCGACTCCTTTCCCGACGGCCTGCTGTATTCGGATCTGCGCGGCTTCGCCGAGGACGGTCCCGTCGATCCGGCGGGCGTGCTGGACGGCTTCCTGCGCACCATGAGCGCCGACCCCGCCCGGATCGCGCTGGACCCGGCGGGGCGCGCCGCCCAGTTCCGCTCCGGCACGGCGGGGCGCCGTATGGCGTTGCTGCTGGACAATGCCGCCTCGGCCGCACAGGTGCGGCTTCTCCTTCCGGGCGCGGGCGCCCACCTCGTGCTGGTCACCACGCGGCTGCGGCTCGCCGGGCTGGCCGCCGACGGCGCCGTGTTCGTGGAGGTCGACCCGCTCGGCCGGACCGCGGCCGCGCGCCTGGTCGAGCGGGTGCTGGGTGCCGAGCGCGCCCGCGGCGAGGCCGAGGCGGTGGAGCGCCTGGTCGCGCTGTGCGGCCGCCTGCCGCTGGCTTTGTGCGCCGCCGCGAGCCCGCTCTCGCTGCGCCCGCGGCAGAGCGTCCGCGGCCTCGCCGACCGGCTCGCCGACGAGCGCGGCCGCCTCGCCCGGCTCAGCAGAGAGGAGGACCTGTCGGTGCGCACCTCACTGGACGCCTCCTACGCCGCGCTGAGCGGGGCCGGGAGGCGGCTGTACCGCGGGCTCGGCCACGTGGCGGGGCCCGACACCTGCCTCCCGGCGATGGCCGCGCTGTCGGACGCCGGGGCCGAGGAGGCGGAGGCGGCGGCCGACGAACTGGTGGCGGCCAACCTGCTGGAGGAGCATGCGCCCGGCCGCTTCCGCCAGCACGACCTGAACCGCCTGCACGCGCGCCGGCTGCTGGAGGACGAGGAGAGCGCCGCCGAGCGCGAGCGGGCCCGGCGGCGGCTGACCGACCACTACCTCGACTCGGCCGTGAACGCGGACCTCGCCCTCAACCCCGGCCGCTGGCATCTCGCCCCCCGCTACGCCGAGGAGCGCGGCGGTCAGCGCTTCGACGGCCGCGACGCGGCGCTGGCCTGGCTTGAAGCCGAGCTGGCCAACCTGCGCGCGTGGGTCGCGGTCTGCCGCGACGAAGGCCGCGGCGAAGCGAGCTGGCAGCTGTGCGAGGCGCTGCGGAGCCTGTTCGTGCAGCGCAAGCACTTCGACGCCTGGTCGGAGACCTTCACGGCGGGTCTGGCGGCGGCGCGCGCCCTGGACGACCCGGCGGCGCAGGCGTTCATGCTCGACGGACTGGGCGTGCTGCGGCTGCACCGGGGCGAGCCCGCGGCCGCTCGCGAGCCCCTGCGCGCGTCGTTGGAGCTGTGGACCCGCGCCGGCCACGACCTGGGCCGGGCCTCGGCCCTGGAGGACTCCGGCGTCGCCGAGCTGGCTCTGGGCGCCCCGGCGGCGGCCGCGGAGCACTTCGCGTGGGCGATGCGGATCCACCGGCGGCTGGGGCGCCGCCGGGGGATCGCGCTGATGCGGCGCCGCCTGGGCGAGGCGGCCCGCGACCGGGGCGACCACCCTGCGGCCGAGGGGCACTTCCGGGCGGCGCTGGAGTACTTCACCGAGGCGGACGAGCCCTACATGCGGCTGCGCACGCTGGTCGGGCTGGCGGCCTGCCGGCTCGCAACCGGCGCCGACGCCGGCGCGGCACTCGGCGACGCGCTGCGGATCGCCGCGGCCCTGGGGGCCGACGCCGAGGCCGCCGGGGCCCACGTGCTGATGGCCGACGCCGCTGCCGCCGAGGACCGTACCGCCGACGAGCGCGAGCACCTCACCTCCGCAGCGTCCATTTACAGCAGGCTTCGGCCTCCCCGAGCCGAAGAGATACAGCGACGGATCGACGCCCTGCCCCCGCCGTGAACCGGCTGAGCACGCGCCCCGGCCAGGCGCGGCCCAGTTCGGCCGGGTCGAGCCCGGCCGCGAGCCACGTGTGGGCGAGCGAGCCGAGGAGCCGGGCGTCCCAGCCCGAGCGCGCGGGCAGGGCGCCCGCGCCGCGAAGCAGGACACACGGGCGCGGCGCGCACACGACCACCACGCGGCAGGCCGGGGCAAAGCGGGCCACGGCGCCCGCGGTCGCCCGCCAGAGCGCCTCGGACCGCCCTCGGTCGCGGTCCGGCCGCTGCGGAGCACTCTGCAGCCTCCGGACCGACACGACGTCGGCACACAGCAGCCACGGGCGCTCGGCATCGTCGGCCGCCCACACCTGGTCGTCGGCGACCAGGCGCGGCGGGGCGCCGCCGGTCGTGTGCAGCGCCGCCTCGGTGCGCACGCGGGCGCGGAGGGGGGCCATCACGCGGCCCGCTCCCCCGGCGCTCCGCCGCCCTGCGCGTCGAGGGCCGCGGGACCGTAGACGAGCACCTGAGGTGCGGGCAGCCGGTGCACAGCAGGCGGGTGGGGCGGCTCGGCGCAGTCCATCAGGCTGTAGGAGCACGAGCGCAGCAGCTCGGCGGAGCGGCCCGGCGCGGAGGTCAGGAGCCCGGCGATCTCCGCGCCGTGTCCGGGGTCGTGATCGCGGATCGCCCGGTCGACCTGCCGGCGCGCCCCTTCGTCCGGGCGGAACGGGCGGGCGCGCCGGTAGACCTCGGCGACCTGCGAGCCGGGCACGATGTCGGCGGGCTCACCCGCCGCCAGCAGCGTCGGCGCGCCGAGGGCGGCGCCGTAGGCCGTCACCGCTCCGTGGTCCCCAATCACGACGTCTGCGGCCACCAGCGCCGCCTGCCACGCGGCGCCGGGCGCCAGCAGCCGGAGCCCGGACCGCCGGGCCTCGGCCAGCCAGGCGGCGACCTGGCGGCGGCCGTGCGTCCACCAGATCGCGGGGTGCAGCACCGCGGCGGCCACGCAGTCGCCGCCCAGCTCGGCGGGCAGGCGGGTGAGCAGTTCGGGGCACCGGCCCGCGAGCCCCGAGCGTCCCCAGGTACTGGAGAGCACGATCAGCCGCTGGTGCCCGCCTACGCCGAGAGCGCGGCGGTAGGCGCGGCGCAGCGGAAGGCTCGCCGACATCCGGTCCCACGTGGGATCGCCGACCACCCGGCAGACGCGCGCGGCGTCGGGGGACTCCCGGGCGACGATGGCGCGCTGCCGCTCGTGCGCGATTCCGATGACCGCGGGTCCCACCCGGCCGTAGCGCACGAGCGCGCCGGCCACCGCGCCCCCGATGGGGCGGCGGGCAGGCGGACCGTAACCGGGCTTGCGCGGGACCAGCTTGGAGAGGCCGACGCCGTGCGCCACGACGAGGGCCGGGGCGCGCACGTCGGTGAAGTCGTCCAGATGGGCCGCGATCGCCAGGTCGTATCGGTGCGTCCGGGCCCGCTCCCAGGGGAGCACCGCTGCGTCCAAGCGGCGGGCGTACTCCGCTCCGGAAGCCGAGAACGGCGAACCGCCGGTGGCGGAGTAGACGACCTGTACCCGCGGGTCGCCCTCCACCACGGCCGGGGCGATGTCGGCCAGGCGGTCGCCCGCCTGCCACGAATGCACCATCGCCAGTGCGCGCCGCTCCACCGGCCAGGTCAGCGGCGCGAGCGGGCCCGTGTCGCCCCACCGGCCCGATGCCTCGGGTCTTTCCGTCCGTCCTCCGTCGACCATTGTCCCTCCCATTAGCCGCAGTCGACCTGCGAGGACAATGGTGCGCGCCACAACCTGCGACGCGCCTTGGCGAATCCCTGCACGACCTTGCGGTCCGCCTGAGGAATCACTTGCACCGCCGGTCACCGCGGTGCGGCGGAACGGAGCGGCGCGCGGACGACCGAGCCGATGGCCGCCTACGGCCCGAGGAGCGGTCGAATCACATTCATCCACACCCATCCGGCGGTTCGGAAGGCGGCGCCGATTACCCGAATGGCGTTCACCCGCCCCGGGGCGCCGGCAAGAAAGGAGAGCAGGCCCAGAAGAAGCCAGACAAGATCACCGACACTGGACAAACTCGTCCCCTCGACATTCGCTAAGAAATACGGATGCTCGCCTAATCAGCGACGAGACAGGAGACTACACCAGATATAGAACAGGGGGGATCTGCGGCGCAGTCGTGATCATGATAACACGACCGGACATACCCGGGCGATTGACTATTCATCCGATGAAAACATGCCCCGAATGACCGGAATCTCCGAATGACTCGATTTTGATGCGGAGTGCCGACGACTGCGGTGCCTGCATTGCCTCCGCCAGATTCCACGCGCGCCGCCAGTGCGCGGTGGCCTCGGAGCCGCGCCCCGCTCTCGCGTACACGTCGCCCAGGCGGTCGAGAGCCAGCATCTCGTCGTGGACGGAGACCCCGTTTCCCGCGAGGCCGCACGCGTTGCGGTAGTAGAGCCGGGCCTCGGACGTGCGCTGCACCGAAGTCAGCAGGTCGCCGTAGCAGCGCATGAGCTGGGACTCCGTGACGGGGTCGACCAGCGTCCCGGCCAGCTCGAACGCGCGCTCGGTCACCGCCCAGGCCTCGGAGCGGCGCCCGAGCTCCACCAGAGCCTCACTCATCCCCGCCAGGGCCCTGATCGCGGGCCCTTCCTCACCTACACGCACCAGCACCTCGTGCGCGCGCCCGAACAGGTCCACCGCCTCGTCGTACATCCCTTCGTAGACCAGCAGCGCAGCCGTGTTCTGCATGGTCTGTCCGAGCTTGCGCTGGTCGCCGAGTTCCTCGAAGACGGCGAGCACCCGCTCGCAGATGCGCACGGCGTCCCGGTGCCTGCCCCGCAGGTACAGCGAGCCCGCCATGTTCCCCAGGCTCCTAGCTTCCAGTTGGCGGTCTCCCGCGGCCCGCGCGATCGCCGAAGCCTCGGTGAACGCGGACTCGGCGGAGGCGAGGTCGCCGAGGTTGCCCCGGCAGACCCCGACATGGTCCAGCGTTTCGGCACACCCACGGGCGTCGCGGGCGCGGCGGAACAGCTCCAGGGCCGCCGTGTGTTCGCGCAATGCGGCGCTGTTGCGCGCGGCCTCGAAGTGCACGAGCCCGAGCTGATCTCGGGCCAGAGCCTCTCCCCCTACGTCGCCCTCGCGCCGCCACTGCTCCAGGGCGGCCTCGGCGTTGGCCTTCGCGTCGTCCAGGCGGCGCAGGCGGCGCTGCACCCGGCTCAGCTCGAAGGCCGCCAGCGCCGCGTTCTCCTCGTCGGCCCCGGCGCGGCACAGCTCCAGGCAGGCGGCGAGATGGCGCTCGGAGCGCTCCCACGGTCCATCCGAGTCGGCCAGCCCGGCCACGGCCAAGGGCAGGCGAACGGCGTAGCGGCGGACATCGGGCGCGTCGGCGAACTCGCCCTCGCGCGCACCGGTGATCGCGGCGTCGATCGCCGAGTACTCCTCGTCGAACCAGCGGCGGGCGTCCGCGGCCCCGGCGAACGGAGGCAGCAGGGCGGGTCCGCCGGGCCGCTCCGCCGGGCGGCGGCGCTCGGGGTGCACGGCCCGGTCGGCCGCATCGGCCGCCGACCAGTAGTGGTCCATCGTCCGCAGCAGTGCGGCGCGCCGCTCCTCCTCGGGCAGCAGCTCGGCGGCGCGCTTCCGGGCGAACTCGTGGAGCAGGGCGTGCATGCGGTACCGGCCGGGCGCGGTCTCCTCCACGAGGTTGGTCTCCAGCAGCTCCTCCGCCGCCGCTTCGGCGGCCGCGGCGCCGGGGCTCGCGTCGCCGAGCGCGGCCGCGAGCGCCGGCAGGGACGGCTCCGCGACGGGGTGGGCGCCGATCCGCAGGAAGGCCGCGCGGGCACCGGCTCCCAGTGCCTGGAACGACATCTCGAAGACGGCGGCGACGTCGTGGCCGAGGTCCCGCATCTCCGCGAGCCCCTTGCGGGCGAGCCGGTCGGCGACGTGGGCCGGCGTCCACGCCGGGTGGAGGCGCAGCCGGGCGCCGACCACACGCAGGGCGAGCGGCAGCCTCCCGCAGGACGCCGCGATCCTCCGCACGTCGGGGTCGTCCTCACCGCCGCCGAGGGCGGCGAACGCGGCGAGCATCCCGGCCGCCTCGGGACCGCTCGGCTCGGACAGGCGGACGTGGTGCACCCCGTCCAGCTCCGTCAGCCGCCACCGGCTCGTCACGAGTACCACGCAGCCCGGCGTGCCAGGGATCAGCGGGGCGATCCGGCCGCGGGCGGCGTCGTCGAGCACGAGCAGGGTCCGGTGCCCGGCGAGGCGGCTCGACCACAGGGCTGCGCGCGCCTGCGGTTCGGCCGGGATGCGATCGGCCTCCACCTCCAGCTCGCGCAGCAGGGTGTGCAGCGCTTGCGCAGGCTCCAGCGGCTCCTGTCCCTGACTGTGCCCGTGCAGGTCGAGCTGGAGGCGGATGTCGAAGTCGTCGCGCAGCAGGTGCGCGGCGCGGACCGCGAGCGCGGTCTTGCCGACGCCGGCCATGCCGCTGATGACCGCCACCGTCGTCGCGTCGGACGCGCCGCGGCAGAAGGAGAGGATCTCCGCCAGCTCGGGGCCGCGCGCGGTGAAGTCCCCGATGTCGCGGGCGAGGCTGTCGTACACGCGGGGCGGCGGGGCGGCCCGTTCGGCGCCTGCGCCCGGTGCGCCGGGCGCGGGGACGCGCGAGGCCGGCTCGTCGGCGACACGCGTCTGCCCGGCCAGGACCCGCTGGAAGGCCTCCTGCGTGGCTGCGCCCGGGTTGTTGCCCTCCTCGGCGAGCACGCCGCGCAGCCGGTTGTAGGAGTCGACGGCTTCGGCGTGGCGGCCGGTGGCGGCCAGGGCCTCCATGAGCCGCACGGTGAGCTGCTCGTTGTCGGGGTGCCCAGCGGCCGCCTCGGAGACGACGGCGACCACGTCGTCGTGGTGGCCGATGCGCATGCTCGCCTCGGCCCACCGGTTGACCAGGATCAGCCGCGTCTGGTTCATCTCCGCGCGTGTGGCGTGCGTCCACTCGCCCGGCAGTTCCGAGAGCGGATCGCCCTCCCACAGGTCCAGCGCCTCGGTCAGCAGCACGCTCGCGGCGCGGTGCTCCCCCGCCTCCGCGAGGTCCTGTGCCCGCTTGCGCAGCGCTTTCACGCGCAGCCAGTCGACCGCCTCGGGCGCGATCTCCAGGCTGTAGCCGTCGGAGCGCTTGCGCAGTCCTGCGCCCGCGCCGGCCGCCCGCATCCGCGACCGGATGCGGGCGATACAGGCGTAGAGGCTGGAACGCACCGACGCCGAAGGCGAAGGGCCCCAGACCCGTTCGATCAGCGTGCCGGTCGGCACGGCGCTGCCGGCCGACAGGGCGAGCACCGCGAGTATCGAGCGCTCCTTCAGAGTTCCGGCGTCGGCGACCCGACCGTCGACCAGGACGCGCACCGCCGGCCCGAGCAGGCGGATCTCCACGGGCCACCACTCCTCCCGCGAACCATGGTCACACCGGAATTCCGGTCAAGCCACACACAAACGTATGATCCTTTTTGGAGGCATTGAACAATCGCCCTGAGCTGGCCTTTTCCCGACACCATGCGCCAACCGGGACGCACGCGTAAACAACGGGGCACACCACCACCAGAACGACTCGCGCATCGGGAAAACGGAAAAGAAAATGCATGGCCTGCTTCACGTACCGATGCACATGAATGGATCACCGCCCGGCGCCCGCGGGCCGCGCCACGCCCGGGGCGGCTTCGGGGTGACACAGCGTGTCCCCGCCGCACCGTCCCGGGCGATGGGCGGGGGCTGGACGAGCCGAGGCGGCCGACCGCGGCCGGTCCTCCTCGGCTCCGGCGGGCTACCGGTCGGCGGCAGCCACCAGGCCGACCGGCCGAACAGGGCCGTCACCGACGGCACCGGGGTCAGGCGGGCGAGGAAGGCGCCGCCGCCGGCTCGAAGGGGATGGGCTCGACCATCGCGTTGTCGCCGAACACGAACGACGCGGACACGATGACCATGATCGCCGCCGCGGTACGACCCGGACGGCATGACCTCCGGGACCCCGCCGATGCGGTGGCGGCCGCGGCCGTGTCGAAGCCGTGGGACTCCAGGACGGTGCTCACCGTGTCGACGATGTCGGGCTCATCGTCGGCGACGAGGACTCCGGGTCCGGCCATGGGTGGTCCGGTGAAGCCGAGGCGGATGAGAGCACGGTGAGAAGCGCGTGCCCCGACGCGGTCGCCGGGGGCACCGCAGCGCCGCACGGACCCCGTCGTTCCTGTTCAGACGCCCGGCGCGGCTTCGGGGTGCCTTGCGGGGCGTGGGTGGCGCACCCGCCGAACGGCGCGGCCGGGCCGACCCGCGCGTCAGCGGTACTGCCTTCGGCGGGGGCACGGGGCGCGGCCGCGGACACGGCGAACCGCTCCGGCCCCTCGACTCCTCCGGCTCCGAGCCGTTCGACCCCTCTTTTTCCGGGAATGCACGCCCGCCATCCCGCACATTCACCGGGCAACGATTTCGAGGTACTCGTTTTCGGCCACCCGGAAGGGAATTCCGAAAAAGGATAGTCGCGATCGCGCTCACAGATCCGGTTGACCTGGGGATCGAGCAGGGTCAGAATCAGATCGCAACGCCGGACGCGAAGCAGCGCACGTGTCCGAATATGCACGCACGAGTCCATCGGAGACCGAATGCGCCTGTTTTCCGCAACCCTTCCCGTGATATCCGCCGCGGCTCTTTCCGGCGCGCTGGTGCTGGCCATGGCCGGTACGGCACAGGCCGCCACGGGAAGGGTCGTCGTCTACAAGTCCGAGCTCCAGGCCCTGGAAACCTACGACAATCCGCCGGACGGGGCGTGCTACGCCCTTCCCGGGACCGCGCACGTCCTGCTCAACCAGACCGACTCCGAGGTCACGATCCACGCGACTCCGAACTGCATGCTGCCCGGGGTCGCTGTCCAGCCGAACCACGGCTGGCACGCGCCCCCGAGCGGACTAACCGGCCCCTTCAGCTTCTCCGTGGGCTGACCGACGCGCCTTTCCCGAGAAACCCGTTCCCCGC
This sequence comes from Streptomonospora arabica, assembly GCF_039531585.1. Lineage (NCBI taxonomy): Bacteria > Bacillati > Actinomycetota > Actinomycetes > Streptosporangiales > Nocardiopsidaceae > Streptomonospora > Streptomonospora arabica. The sequence continues at coordinate 23,035 of NZ_BAAAQI010000004.1, forward strand.
CCCTGCTCCCGGGGCGGGGAACGGGTCATTGCGGCGGCATCTTGGCCGGCCGCTAGCGGCGGCGGGCCTGGACGGTGTAGAACGCGGGCGAGCACGCGAGGAAGTCCGGGTGGGCCAGCAGGCGGCGCACCCGCTCCAGCTCCTCCTCGGTCATGCCGGCCTCCAGCAGCGCTCCGCGCAGGTGGCGGGTGTGGTGCGCCTGCAGGCGCGCGCCCGGCGACCCGGCGCACCACACCGACACGTGCGGCCGCGGGTCGACGTCGGCGAACCCCGCCCGGCGCAGCGCCGCAGCGGCGTGCGCGCCCCACGCGGGATCGGCCCCCGACGCCGTGAGCGCGCGGAGCTTGGCCCGCTGGAAGCGCGCGTACAGCCGTGCCCCCGCCGCGTCGGGCATCGCCAACCCCGGCGCGTGGCTGGCGTCGAGCTCGTCCAGCTGCAGCCACCCGCCCGGGCGCAGCGTGCGCAGCAGCCGGGCCAGGACGGCGTCGCGCTCGGGCAGGTGCATCAGCACCAGCCGCGCGTGGACCAGGTCGAAGGCGCTCTCGGGCAAGCGCTCGCGCACGACGTCGTGGCGCACCACCCGCATGCCCGGCTCGCGCGGGATGCGCTCGGGCTTGATGTCGGTGACCACCACCGCGCCCTGCGGCGCCACGCGCCGGGCCAGCCACCGGCCCACGCTGCCGCCTCCGCCGCCGACCTCCAGGCAACGCCAGCCGGGGCCCGCACCCGTCCGGGCGAGGGCCTGCGTGGTGGCGGCATCGTAGGCCGCCGCCAGGCAGTCGTGCTGCTCGACGGCGTGGTCGCTGTCGTTGTCGAACAGGTACCCCGTGGGCCCCGGCCGCCCCGCCGCCTCCGGCTCCGCCGCCGCGGGGGCCCTCTCGTTCGCGTCGACCGCGTCGACCGCGTCGACCGCGTCTGTGGCGTCCGCCATGTCCTCCCCCTGTCCTCCGCCCGGTGTCCCGCGCCTACCTGCCGTGCCGGGCCGCGACCGCGGGTGCCGGCCCGGAACCGGGCGCGGGCGCCCGGTCGCCGAGGGACGCCGCCCACTCCGCCAGCGTGCGGTGGCAGACCTTGCCGGTGGCTCCCAGCGGCAGTTCGCTCAGCCGCAGCAGCGCCTCCGGCAGCTTCACGCGCTCCAGCCCGGCGCCGTCTTCCAGGAACGCCCTCAGCTCGGCCAGCGCGATCGGCTCCGCGCCCGCGCGCTGCACCACGCACGCGCACAGCCGCTCGCCCAGGTCCTCGTCGGGCACCCCCACGCACACCGCCTCGGCGACGGCCGGATGCGCTGCGACGTGCCGCTCGACCTCGCGCGGGCTGACGGAGTAGCCGCCGCGCTTGACTACGCGCTTGAGCCGGTCGATCACCCGCAGGGCGCCGTCGTCCTCGAACCTGCCACGGTCGCCGCTGCGCACCCAGCCGTCCTGCGACCGGTAGCGCGCGTCCAACTCGGGTGCGTTGACATAGCACAGCGGGCTCATCGGCCCCCGCGCCCAGATCTCGCCCTCGCCGCCGGGCGCGGCGTCGAGTCCGTCGGAGGCCACGATGCGGATCTCGGCCGCGGCCGGGTCCGGGGGCCCGGTCACCCCTCCCGGCCGCGCGCCGGCGCCGTGGGGGGTGTGGCAGTTCATGCCGTCCGCGGAGCCGTAGACGGTGAGCACCGGGCGGCGGAACCTGGCGCGCGCGGCGTCGAGGACCCCGGCCTCCAGGATCGCCGAGCTGGTCACGACGGTGCGCAGCGACGACGTGTCCTCGTCGGGGCGGTGCGGCCGGGCCGCCATCCGGCGCAGCATGGTGGGCACCGCGAACAGGTGGGTGGGCCGGTGCTCGGCCGTCGCCCGCAGGGCGGCGGCGGGGTCGAACCTCTCCAGCACGATCAGCGTGCCGCCCAGTCCCGCGAGGGTCACCGGGACGCCGAGCGATCCGTAGGAGGAGGCCAGCGGCACCAGCACCAGATTGCGCATGGGCACCGAGCCGTCGTGCAGCGCGGCGACGTAGTTGGCGCGCCCGCCGGCGAACGCGTTGTGGGAGTAGGCGATCATCTTCGGTTCGGACTCCGAACCGGAGGTCACCAGGATGCGCGCCGGCGACTCGGGCGGGGCCGCGGCCCCGGGCCCGTCGAACCCCGCCCCGCCGTCGGCGGCGGCCGCGTCCAGCGGCACGGCTCCGGCGCGCGGGTCGGGGCCCGCGCCCAGGGAGAACACCGCGGCCAGGTGCGGCAGCTCCGGCCGCAGCCGCGCCAGCTCGGTGAGCGGGTCGGTGCGCCCGGTGGCGTCGCCCGCGATCACCGCGCTCGCCCGCGAGCGGCGCAGCAGCGCCGAGATCCCCGCGCGCCCGCGCATGGCGGGATAGGGCAGCGACACCGCGCCGATCGCGGCGACCGCCAGCTCGGCGGCCGCGGCCCGCCAGCCGTCGGAGATCTGGAGCGCGACGATGTCGCCCGGGCCGAACCCGGCCTCCGACAGGGCCGCGGCGAGGCCGCGCACGCGCGCGTCCAGGGCGGAGTAGTCGAGCGCGCCCTCGGCGTCGACGACGGCGTCGCGGTGCGGGTGCTCGCGCACACGGCGGCGGAAGAGCGTGTAGAGGTCGGTGTCGGGGCAGTACCCCTGCTCCACCCACGCGCGGCGCAGGCGCGAGGGTACGAGGTCGGTGAGCACGATCCCGTTGTTCGACGTCCAGGCAGCGTTCACGGTGAGAACTCCCAGGGTGAGCGGACGAATGCGGCGCCGGCGGCCTCGACGGCGGCGCCGAACCGGGGGTCGGCGGCCAGCTCAGCCAGGTCGGTGCACACGGGGGTGGCGTCCAGCCCGGCGGCGCGCAGCCGCCCGGCCAGCTCGGCCGCCGGGTAGGCGCGGCAGTGCGCGGCGAGGGCCGCCCGGACGTCGCCGGCCGGCGCGGCCGCGCCCAGAGCGCGGGCGACCCGGTCGGGTGCGCCGCGAGCGCGCGACCCGAGCGCGAGCCGGCCGTCGCGTGCGGGCAGCGGATCGTGCAGCGGTCCCCGCAGCGGGCGCCGGTCGGCGCGGCCGTGCACGCCCGCGCTCGCTCCGGCCGCCGCGGCCGAGCCGGTGAGCACGGTCGCGGCGTCGTAGAGGGAGGAGTCGACCCGGGCGCCGCCGGCTCCGCGGCACCGCGCCAGCAGTCCGGCGAGGATCCCCTCCGCGCTGATCAGGCCGCCCAGTACGTCGGTCAGCGTCATCAGCGACGGCGCGGGGGGCTCGCCCCGCGGGCGCACCAGCGCGCCGACCCCGCTGTGTGCCTGCACCAGGAAGTCGGTGCCCAGCGGCTGCGCTCCGCCCATCGCGGAGCCCGCTCCCTCGGCGCGGCCCCAGCCCGAGGCGCAGGCGTAGACCAGGTCGGGGCGCACCGCGTGCAGGTCGGCGGCGTCCAGCCCGAAGGCGGCGGCCTTTCCCGGCGCCCAGTTGTGCAGGAAGACGTCGGCCCCGGCCACGAGCTCGCACACCTCGCGCCGGCCCGCCGGGGACTTGATGTCGATCTCGACGACCCGCTTGCCGCGGTTCAGCGCGAGGAACCGGGCCGAGCACCGGCCGACCGTCGGCGGCATCCAGCGCAGCGGGTCGCCGCCGGGCGGCTCGATGCGCACGACCTCGGCGCCGAGCAGCCGCAGCACGTGGCCCGCCAGCGGCCCCTGGACGCGTCGCGCGGACTCCACGACGACCAGTCCCTTCAGCGGCGATGCGGTTCCGGGGCCGCGGGCCCCGGGAACCGGCTCCGGCGTCCCCGCCCGCGGAGCGGCGGACAGCCGCCACGGGGCGCGGTCGGCGCGGACGGCGGTCGAAGTGTCGGCGCCGCGCACCCGCACGAGGCTGATCCCCGCCGCCTGGGCCGCGTCGGCGATCGCCCGGAAGACGTGCGCTGCGGCCGTGGCCTGCAGCTCCGGCGGCAGCGGGCAGGCGGCTGCGGCGTAGCGGTGCAGGAAGGGGCGCCATCCGCGGGCGAGCGCGCTTTGGTCGGCGCCCAGCAGCGCCCAGAACCGCTGCCAGGTCTCGGCGTCGAACGTCTCGATCTCGAAGCGCACGCCGTCGGCCGAGTCGAACGGCGGGCCGCCGTGCCGGGGCTCTTCCGGCCGCCCGGCCTCCGGCGCGGTCGCCGCCGCCAGGTACTGGCCGACGCTGAGCAGCGCCGCCTGGGCGACCGAGGTGCGCACACCGGCGGCGCCGGAGCCGCGCAACCGGCCGATGGCGGCGGCGAGCAGGCCGTGGACGGCCAGGACGCCGCCGACCGCGGAGGCGTAGTCCAGCCCGAGCGGACGCGGCTCCCCCACCGCGCGCCCGTGGACGTGCATGATGCCGCAGGCGGCCTGAACGGCGGTCTCGTCGCCGAGGGGTACGCCGAGGGGACCGGCCCAGTCGATGTCGCAGCCGATGCGCCCGCCGGGCACGCCGACCACCAGGCGACCTGCCGGCGCGTCCGGCGGTGCGCCCTCGGGCGGGTCGCCGCCCGGCTCCGCGGCGGAGCCGGCCCCGAGCATCCGCAGGTGGGTCTCGGCGACGCGCGCCGCGACGGACTCCCCCGCGCGTTCCACGGTGAGACCCGCCAGCGGCGCCGCCGTGTCGCCGGCGGCGACGCCCGTATCGGACAGCGTCATCGCACTCCCCCGTTTCCGTCGTCCCGGCCGCACCGGAGCCGCTGTGTGCCGCGCCTTCGCCCGGCCGACCGCTCCCGCCCGCCGGAGCCGCCGAGCGGGCGGCCGTGTGCGCAAGGCGGGCACGCCGGGTGCGGGCGCCCCTGCGGCGGCCGGGCACAGCCGAGACCGGCCGGAGGGGTCCGCCGCGCGCCGCACCTCCGCCGGAGTCCTGCGGCCGCCCGGGCGGCGGCGGGCCCGCCGCCGATCACGGGCATCGGTCCGCGGCCGCTGCGCGGGTCCGCTCCGCGGCTCACTGCTCGGCCGAGGCGGAGCCGGCGACGCGCGGACGCGGGATGCGGCGGGCGGTGCCCAGCAGGCGGGCGCGGAGTTCGAGGCGGCGGACCTTGCCGGTCCCGGTGCGGGGGAGGTCGTCCCAGACCGCCACCAGGGGATCGGCCAACCGCGGAAGGTCGGACGTGGCCCGGCGCCAGACGCCGGGGTGGAGCCGGCCCGACTCGGTGACCACGACCGGCAGCGGCGGGCCCTCCCGCGGGCGCAGGACGACGCACTCCAGCACCTCGGGAATCCGGTCGTCGACGACGTCCTCGATCTCCATGCAGCTCATCCGCTCCACGGCGTCGACCTCGCGGTCCAGCACCCGCACCGACCCGCTCCGGGTCACCTCGCCGATGTCCTCGGTGTTCCACCAGCCGCCCAGCTCCTTGGCGGCCCAGCGCTCGGGTTCGCCCACGTACCCGTGGCCCAGCGCCTTCGTGCGGGCCAGGATTAGCCCCGGGCGGCCCCGCGGCTGCGGGCGCAGGGTGGCGGGGTCGACGACGCGCAGCCTGGTGCGGCCCGGAACCGGGCGGCCGAGGTCGCGGGTGGTGGGGCGGCGCTCCCCGACACCGGCCAGCGCTTTGCGGGTCAGGAACCGGAAGGTGAGCGGCCCGGTCTCGCTCTGGCCCCAGCCCTGCAGCCAGACGGGGCGGCGCCGGGCGCTGGCGGCGAGGAAGCCGCGCACGGCGGGCGGGTGAACGGCGTCGAAGGTGCTGATGTAGAGCCGGACCCGGCGGAACACGTTGCCGGCGCCCTGCGCGCGGGCCAGCGGCTGCCAGCGAACATAGGTGGCCGGCAGCGCCTCCAGCGTGGTGGGCGGGTGCTCGCGCAGGAACGGCTCGGCGCTCTCCGGCGCGTGGTCGGCCACGAGCGCGACCGCGCGCGGGCGCAGCCAGAACACGCTCGCCGTCCAGGCGAACGCGCGGCCGTGCACGAAGGACGTGGCCGAGGCGACCGTGTCGTCGGGGCGGCTGCTGAGCACCGGCCAGCGGTGTGCCTCGAAGCCGATGAGGCGGCGCACGATCGTCCGCGTGGAGTGCACCACCAGCTTCGGGGTACCGGTGGTGCCGGAGGTGTGCACGATGATCAGCGGTTCGTCGTCGCGCCGCCGCTGCGGCGCGGGGGCCCGGTGGCCGCGGGCGTCGGCCAGCGGTACCGCGCCGGGCAGCGCCTCGCGGCTGCCGTCGAGCAGCAGCCGGCGGCGGGCGGGCGGGTCGACGCCGGCGGCGCGCAGGCGCTCGGCCGTGGCGCCGTCGAGGGCCAGCACCTCGGGGCGCAGCCGCGCCAGCATCGTGCCCAGGGTGGGCGGGGCGATGTGCGCGGAGATGGGGGCGGGCACCGCGCCCAGGCGGATGGCCGCCATCGCCAGCAGCACGATGTCCCAGTGGTTGCGCTTGACGAGCGCGACCCGGTCACCGGGGCCCGCCCCCGCCGCCGCCAGCCAGCCGGCGGCGTCCTCGACCAGCGCGGCCAGGTCGGCGACGCCCAGCTCGACGGCGGCGCCGGGGTGGACGTCCAGCGGGCGGCTGAGGTAGGCGGTGGTGGGGCTGCGCCGGTCGGCGAGCGTGTCGAACAGCGTGGCGACGTCGAGCCGTTTCATCGGTTGTCCTTCCCGGGGACTGGACTGACTCGGTGGGCGGGGCACCGTTCGGCGGCGTCGGCGAGGACGCGGGAGGCGGCGACGTGCGCGGAGGCGACCGCGCCCTCGCTGCAGGGACGCAGCTCCACCCAGTCGCCGGCGTAGTCGATCGCGCGGGCGGAGCGCGCGCGGAACGCCGCGCGGGCGCGCAGCGCCGCGGGCGCGGCCTCCGGCAGCCCGTGGGGGAAGCGGTGGACGTGGACGCGGCCGACCATGCCGCGCAGTCCGGGCAGGTAGCGCTCGGCCCGCTCGGCGAGCGCCGCTGTGATCTCGGCGTCGCTCGCGCCGATGAGCGAGGCGGTGGCGGGCGGCGTGCTGATCAGCGAGACCAGGCCGCGCCCGGCGGGCGCGCGGTCGGGATGCTTGTTGTGGTCGAGGGTGACGACGTTGACCAGGTCGTCCTCGGTGGAGGGGACGAGGACGGCGAATCCGCGCATGCCCGCGGCCGCGGAGGGCCGGCGCTCCAGCTCCAGGCTCACGCGCAGCATCGGCGCGAAGGAGCACGCGGCGAGGAAGTCGCGCTCCTCCGCAGGCGCGCCGGGGTGCAGTCCTGCGGCGAGCGGCGCGGGTACCGCGAGCACCGCCGAGCGCGCCGTGACCGCGGTGTCGTCGAGGGTGAGGCGCGCGCCGCAGGGGGCCGCGGCGACCTCGTGCACCACACGGCCGGTTGAGACCTCCAGGCCCGCGGCGAGCCTGCGGGCGAGGGTGTCCATGCCGCCCCGGTAGGTGCGCCAGTGCGCGGTGCTGCCGGTTGACCGCAGGTGGGCGAGCAGCGGCGCGGCGGCGGAGCGCTCCGGGCGCCAGCCGAAGAACCCCGCCGCGAGCGGGTGGAGGAACCCCTCGCGCAGCTCAGGGCTGTGGCGCTCGGCGAACTCCTCCAGGGTGCCGGCCGCCTGGTCGCCGGCGCCGCCGGCCAGGAGCCGCACGAGCTCCACGCGGGCGCGCGCGGAGAGCCCGGCGCCGGTGAGCAGACCGAGCGGGCGCCCCGCGTTGGGGCGGGCGCGCCCGTCGCGCCAGAGGGACAGGGCGCCGGGCACGCGCGGGACGTCGGCCGCGGCCAGGCCCAGTTCGCGGATCAGCGCCCAGGTGGCGGGGTAGCCGGCGGACGGGATCATCTCGGCGCCGGTGTCGACGGTCCATCCGCCGCGGCGCAGGGTGCGCATCCGCCCGCCGACGGAGTCGGCCGCCTCGAACACGTGCACCTCGCGGCCCGCCCGGCGCATGAAGTGGGCCGTCGCCAGGCCCCCGATCCCGGCCCCCACGACCGCGGCGTCGATGTCGGGGGGTGCGGCCGTCATCGCGGCCCGCCCGCGCGCCGGCGGCCCGCCCCCGCCCGGCGGCGCGGGGTCACAGGGATGCCCCCGGGACGAGGGGGTGCGCCAGGTTGACCGCGATCAGCAGGGCGACGGCCACGCGGTGGATCCTGATGCCCAGGTTCCGGGCGCGCAGGATGTCGCCGCGGACGAAGCCGATGGTCCACTGGAGGGCGCGCAGGGCGACGACGGGCGACAGGGCCAAAGCGAACCACCAGGGCGCGACGCCCGCGACCGCGGCCCCGACGATGATGGCCGCCTCGGCCGCGGAGACCGCCGCGACGAAGGCGGCGTTGCCGCGCGGCGAGGTCAGCACCGCGACGGTGGGGCGGTGTACCCGGGCGTCGCCGGGGATGTCGTTGGTGTTGGAGTAGACCCCGAACAGCAGGGGGCCCAGTCCGAAGAGCACACCCTGGACGAGCACGAACGCGTCGAGCGTGCCGGAGAGCAGGCCGTAGGGTCCGGCCAGCAGGCCCACGCCCAGCGCGACCAGGAAGACCTCCTGCCAGCCGTGATAGCTGAGCTTGAGGCCCCAGGAGTACTGGGCCGAGCACACCAGGCACAGCGCGAGCGCGCCGACGGCCCACAGCGGGCTGTGCGGCGCGACGGCGACCGCCGCGCCCCAGATCAGCGCCGTCGCGGCGGCCGCCGCCCAGCCGAAGCGGATGGCCTCGGCCTCGCTGAGCGTGCCGGCGATCAGCGGTTTGCGGACGAGCTTGCGGCGGGGGGCGTCGGGGCCGTAGTTGGCGGCGTCGCTGCCGTCACGCAGCCCGGTGACGTCGTCGAACGAGGTCATGACCGCGACCATGCACAGTTCGCCCGCCAGCAGCAGCACCAGCGCGGCGAGCACGGCGGGGTCGGTGCGCTCGACGGGGGCCAGCAGGCTCCACGCCACCAGCAGGCCGAGGTAGTAGTCGATGATGTCGAGCTTGGCCAGACGGGCGTAGGCGCCGGCCTTGGCCGGCAGGGCGGGACGCTGGAGGGGGCGGGGGGCGGCGGTCCGCGGGGGGTCCTCGGGTGCCATCGGGTCCTCCTAGAGTGCTCGTCGGCTCGGAACGAGGGGGGCGCTCCCGCCGTGGCGGGTGTGGGCGCACACGGAGTCGGCGATGTGCTCGACCTGGGAGTCGCTCAGGTGCGGGTAGAGCGGGAGGGACAGGTTGCGCCGGGCGGCGGATTCGGCGTTGGGCCACGCGGCGCCCGGCGGCGCGTAGGGGGCGAAGGCGGGCTGGCGCGGCAGCGGGCGCGGGTAGTAGACGTGGCTGCCGACGCCGTCGCGGGCCAGGTGGGCCTTGAGGTCGTCGCGGTGCTCGGCCAGCAGGGTGTAGACGTAGTAGCAGCGGCCTTCGCGGCCGGGCGGGGGCGCGACCACGCCGCGGTCGGCGAGGTCGGCGAAGCGGTCGGTGTAGTAGTCGGCGATCCGCGCGCGGCGCTCCAGGCGGTCGGCGAGCCCGGGCAGCCGGTGCAGCTGGAACGCGGCGAGGACCTCGTCGAAGCGGCTGTTGTAGCCCACGCGGTGGTGCAGGAATCGGCGGGCGCCGTCCTGGCCGTGGTTGCGCAGCATCCGCACGGCCCGGCCGAGGCCGGGGTCGCCGGTAACCACGGCTCCGCCCTCGCCCGCGGTGCCGAACGTCTTGACCTGGACGAACGAGAACACCCCGGCTTCGCCCCACAGGCCCGCCGGGCGGCCGGCCAGTACTCCCCCCTGGGCCACCGCGGAGTCCTCGACCAGGCGCAGCCCGCAATGCCGGGCGATCTCGGCGAAGCGCGGCATGTCGGCCATCACCGAGAACATGTGCGCGGGCATCAGGGCGCGGGTGCGGCCGGTGACGGCGGCCTCGGCGGACGCGGGATCGGCGACCAGGGTCCGGGGGTCGATGTCGGCGAAGACCGGGACCGCGCCGAGCCCGCAGACCGCGGCGGCCAGCGGCGCGCAGCCGAAGGCGGGCACGACGACCTCGTCGCCGGGCTCGACGTCCATCGCCGCCAGCACCAGGCTCAGCGCGCTGGTGCCGCTGGAGCAGGCGACGGCGTCGGCCGCACCCAGCCGCCGGCGCAGGGCGTCCTCGAACGCGGCGGTGCGCCGGCCGAGGATGAACCGCTGGTCGGGGTCGGTGCCCACCGCGTGCAGGGCCTCCAGCAGCTCCGCCCGGTCGGCCTCGAACAGGTCGGGCGGAAAGAACGGGATCACGCCGGCTCCCTTCCGGTGTAGAAGCGGGTGATGAGCGCGCAGACCCGGTCGACCGCGTCCAGGGTGAGGTCGGGGTAGAGCGGAAGCGCGAGCGCGCGGGCGCAGGCGGCCTCGGCGTTGGGGAAGTCGCCGGGGCGGTGGCCGAGGTCGGCGAAGCAGGGCTGCAGGTGCAGCGGCACCGGGTAGTAGGTCTCGGTGCCCACGCCGTGGTCGGCCAGGTGGGCGGCCAGCTCGTCGCGGCGCTCGAACTCGGCCAGGTAGACGTAGTAGACGGGGTCGACGGCCGCCGGGCGCGGCACCGGAGCGGGCAGGCGGACGATGCCGGGCACGCCGCGCAGCCGCTCGGTGTAGGCGGCGGCCAGTTCGGCGCGGCGCCGGATGCCGGCCCCCAGGTCGGGCAGCTTGGCCAGCAGCACCGCCGCCTGCAGGTCGTCCATCTTGCTGTTGTGGCCGGGCAGGCTGGTGGTCGTGGAGATGCGGGAGAACGCGTCGAGGGTGTCGCCGCGTCGCCCGTGGTGGCGCAGGGCGGCGGTGGTGCGGGCGGTCTCGGCGTCGTCGGTGATGACCGCGCCCGCGTCGCCGACGGCGCCGAGCGTCTTGGCGGGGAAGAAGGAGAGCACGCCGCCGGCGCCGAGCAGGCCGGCGTGGGTCCCGTTCCAGCGCATGCCGATGGCCTCGGCGCTGTCCTCGACGACGGTGAGCCCGTGGCGGGCCGCGAGCGCGCCCAGCTCCGCCATGTCGGCCATCTGGCAGAACAGGTGCACCGGCATCAGCGCGCGGGTGCGGTCGGTGACGGCGGCCCCGGCGGAGGCGGGGTCCATCGCGTAGCTGACGGGGTCGATGTCGGCGAAGACCGGGCGGCCGCGGGCCAGCGCGACGGCCGAAGCGGAGGCGATGAAGCTGAAGGCCGGCACCACGACCTCGTCGCCCGGGCGCAGGCCGACGGCGCGCAGCAGCAGCACCAGCGCGTCGGTGGCGGAGTTGACGCCGACGACGTGGCCGGCGCCGGTCCACTCGGCGAGCGCGGCCTCCAGTTCGGCGACCTTGCCGCCGTGCGAGAACTTGCCGTTGTCGAGCACCTCGCAGCAGTGACGGCGGATGTCGGGCCACAGGCGCGCGAACGTGTCGCGCTGGGTGAAGAACGGTACCGGCGACGGTTCCGCGGCGGTCTGCGGGACATGATCGGCCACCGCTGCGGAAACCGCTGAAACGGCGTCCGAAATCTCGCGTTCCATATAACACCTAGGTCGAATATCGGGGGGCCGGCGAAACAACTCGAACGACGGGGGGCACCGTTTTCGACTGCCGGTTTTCCAAGGCGGACCCGATTATGCCCGGGCCGCGGCGAATCTAACCGGGAAATCCGGAAACCCGTCCACCGGACTGCGGGCCGCAGGGCCGGCAGGGCGACGAGGCGCCGTGAAGGCGGATCCCGGAAGGGCTATTTCCCCTCAATACGACACAGGACTGACAGAAACCGCACTTCCCCGCGCTTACCGCCATATCCGAGAAGCAATTGCACGGAATCAATCGCGCCCGGTCCACTCGGCTCGAATAACGCCGGATAGCGGTTGACAAGCGCGGCGCCGCGGCACGAATCTGGACCCGTTCACGAAACCGCCATTGCGCGCCGCACCGAAAACCCGCCCCGCCTCCGCACGCGGAAATCGACCGGTTCGCATTTCCCGGTGCGCCGGAAGCGGCCGTGTCCGCCCACCCGCACCCGAAGCACATTTCGCAGATCACCCAGCTCGAGAAGGGATGATGTGGCCGCCATGCTGCAGACGCTCGTCGTGGGGCTGGGCCGCGCGGGACGCGGCCTGCACCTCCCGGCGCTGGCGCGGGCCAGGTCCCTGGCCGGCCGGCGCCCCGTCTTCGCCCCCCGGCCCGTCCTCTGCTTCGACCCGCTCGGCCGCCCCGACCCCCCGCCCCCGGGGACGCAGCCGGTCGCGTCCCTGCGCGCGGCCGCCGACACCGCCGATGCCGCGGACACCGTCGTCCACATGTGCACCCCGCCCGGCACGCGCATCCGGTTGCTGGAGGAGCTCGCCGGCCTCGGCTACCGCCGCATCCTCGTCGAGAAGCCGCTGGCCGCCGACGAACGCGAACTGGAGGCCGTGGTGGCGCTGCGCCGCCGCTTCGACCTGCACCTGGCCGTGGTCGCCCAGTGGCTGACCAGCGCGCTCACCCACCGCCTGCGAGCCGCCGTCCGCGAGGGCCGGCTGCACGGGCTCAGCCCGCACGGCGACGGCGCTCCGGTTCCGCCGCCCGAGCTCGGCGGCCTGCGCAGCGTGTCCGTCGTCCAGCGCAAGCCGCGGTTCGTGCGCTCGCTGACCAGCCGCGCCCACCCGACCGTCTTCGACGTCGAGCTGCCCCACTCGGTGGGGGTCGCGCTGGCCCTGGCCGGCGGCGCCCGCGTCGCGTCGGCCAGCTGGAGCGACATGGCGCTGGGCAACGTCGAGGTCCCCCGCCTCGGCCAGGCGGGCCTGGTGCTGCAGCACGACTCCGGCGCCGCCACCGAGATCTTCTCCGACCTGACCGCACCCACCCGCGAACGCCGCATCACCCTGGAGTTCGAGCGCGGCACGCTGGTCGGCCACTACCCCTGCAGCGAGGACGACGACACCTCCCAGCTTCGGGCCGCCACCGAGGACGGCTCGCTGCACCTGGTCTTCCACGACGACGCGCTGGCCGACTTCGTCCTGGGCGCCTACGAGCACTTCGCCGGGCTGCGCAGACCGCCCGTCGAGGACGCCTTCGGCCTGCAGGTCCGCGCGGTGCGCCTGCTCTCGGCCGCGAAGGCGATGTGCGCCGAACGGGCGGCCGCGGGGCCCGGCTCGCCTGTGCGCGCCGGGGAGAGGATCCGCCATGCCGACCCCGCCTGATCTCCGGCCCGGCTCCGCTCCGCCCTCCTCCGCCGGTCCGCCCGGGCCCGCACCCGGCATCGTGTTCGCCGGCATCGGCGACGAGGCCGGCAGCGGCCTGCGCGACCAGCTTTCCGCGCTCGACCGCCTCGGCTGGCGCTGCCTGGAGCTGCGCAGCGTCGGCGGGCGGGCCGTCGCCGACATCGACGACCGCGCCTTCGCCGGGATCGCCGCCGAGCTGGAGGTGCGCGGCGTCGCCGTCTGCTGCCTGGACTCCCGCATCGGCGACTGGGCGCGGCCCGTCACCGCCGACTTCGACGCCGACCTGCGCGAGCTGGAGGTCCTCGCCGGGCGCTGCGCCGCGCTGGGCGCCGGCGCGATCCGCATCATGACCTACCCGAACGACGGCCTCGCCGAGCCCGAGTGGCGCCGCCGCGCGGTGGAGCGGGTGCGCCGCCTGTGCGCCGTCGCCGAGAGCCGCGGTGTCCTGCTGCTGGCCGAGAACTGCGCCGGGTGGGCCGCCGACCGCGCCGAGCGGATGCTCGACCTGCTCGACGCCGCCGCCAGCCCCGCTCTGGGCCTGCTGTTCGACACCGGCAACGGCGTCGCGCACGGCTACGACTCCCCCGCCCTGCTCGCCGACATCGCCGACCGCGTGGCGCACGTGCACGTCAAGGACGCGCTGCCCGCGGCCGGGGGCGGCGAGCCCGTCTACACCGCGCCCGGCGAGGGCCGGGCCGGCGTCGCCGAGTGCCTGCGCATGCTGGTGGAGCGCGGTTACCGGGGTGTCTGGTCCATCGAGCCGCACCTGGCGCTGCGTCCGCATCTGGGCCGCGCGGCGGGGTCGGGCGACCCCGACGGATTCGCCGCCTCGGGCGAGGCGCTGCGCCGCCTCGCCGCGGAGGTCGTGGCCGCGGCGGCGGGCACAGGGGCGACCGGCGCGGGGACGCCGCGGTGAGCCCGGCGCCCCTGTCGGAGGCCGACCGCCGGCTGCTGCTGCGCCTGCTGGAACTGCCCACCGCCGGACTGCTGGAGACCGGCCCTGGAGCCGCACCGCCCCGGTTGCGCGAGGCCCAGGACGCCTACGCGCGCGCCGCCGCCGCCCTGGGCTTCGCCGCCGTCCACCACGCGGCCCCGGACCCGGCCCGGGTGGACCGCGCCGACGTCCCCCTGGCCGTGCGCGAGGCCGCGGCCGAGAACCCCGGGTTCCTGGCCGCCGAGCCCAGCCTGGTGCTGCGGCTGGGCCCGCCGCGCCCGCGCGCCGCGACCGCCATGTTCAACGTCCACCTCGACACGGTCTCCGGCTGGGAGCCGCCGCGATTCGACGGCGAGAGCTTCCACGGACGCGGCGCCGTCGACGCCAAGGGCCCGGCCGTGGCGCTGCTCGCCGGCGTCCGCGCGGCGCTGCGCGCCGAGCCCTCCATCGGCACCGGCTCCGGGATCGGCGTGCTGATCCAGGCGGTCGCCGGGGAGGAGGGCGGCGCCATGGGCACCTTCGGCACGCGCCCGCTGGTCGAGCAGGGCCACGTCGGCCGGCTGAACCTGTTCTGCGAACCGACCGGCCTGCGCTACCTGCCGCGATCCACCGCCGCCATGACCGCCCGCGTGCGGGTCGCCGGGCGCGACTCCGTCGACGACCGCCCCGGCGGCGGCCACAACGCCACGGTGCTGCTGGGCTTCCTCGCCCAGCACCTGGCCGCGTCCCTGGCGGAGCGGGCGGGCGAGACCGAGCCGGTGTGCGTGGCGGGGCTGTGCACCGGCACGCGGCACAACCGGGTCTACGGCAGCGGCGACCTGCTGCTCAACCTGCCCTACGCCGGCACCGAGGCCGGACGGCGGCTGGGCGCGGCGGTCGCGGCGGCCCTGGACGGCGGGCTCGACGCGTTCGCGGCGCGCTTCGCACAGGCCCCCGGGTTCGCGCTGACGGCCGCCGAGGCACGGCAGGTCACCCACCTGGAGTGGCTCAAGAGCGGCCTGCCCACCCTCGACTGCCGCGACCCCTGGATGCACCGCCTGCTGGGCGAGCGCGCGGGTCTGGCGCTCTGGCCCCCCGACGAGCAGGCGTTCACCTGCGACGCGGTGTGGATGGACGGTGTTCCCGGGACCGCCGCGGCGGTGCTGGGGCCCGGCGACCTGGCCGCCAACAACGCCCACGCCGACGGCGAGTTCGCCCGCCTGGCCGAGCTCGAAGGCTTCGCCGAGGCGGTCGCGCGCGTCCTCACGGCCTTCGCCCGCGAGTACCGGCCCGATCCGCGGGCCTGCGCCCCGCCGGCCCCGCCGTCCCGGACGGGAGACCGCTCCGCATGACCGGCCGCGGTCCCCCAGCGCCCCCCGCCGGGCGCTTCGACCGCCCCCCGCCCGCGACCGGGGGGCGGTCCTTCCGCCGGCACCGGTCCGGCGGCCCCCTCCCGCGGCGGGCCGCCGGACCGGTGCCGGACCTGCCGAGGGACGCAATCCCAGTACACGACGAGGAGAGGAAGGCGGTACCCACCGTGGTAGCCCCAGACACGCAGCAGTCCCCGGCCGCGGGGGGGGGGGGAGCCGGCACCCCGGCTCCCCCCGCCCCCGTTCCGGAACCGGGCGCCCCGCCTGAGCCGCACGGCGGCGGCCAGCACGTCTTCGCCGCCGAACTTCTCGCCTTCACCGAGCGCCTGTTCGCCGCGCACGGCCTGCCGTCCGAGCGCGCCCGGGCCGCCGCCGAGGCCCTGTGCTACGGCGACCTGTGCGGCCACCCTTCCCATGGGCTGGCCAACCTCGCGCGCATCTACCTGCCCGCGCTCGCCGACGGCCGCGTGGACCCCCGGGCGCGGCCGCGCACCCTGGCCGACAACGGCGCGTCCCTGCTGATCGACGCCTGCCGCGCGCCGGGCCTGTGGCAGGCGGGCGCGGCCGTGGACACGGCTGTGCAGCGGGCGCGGGAGTACGGGGTCGGACTGGTGTCGGTGCGCGGCGCCACCCACTTCGGCTGCGCCGGCCACCATGCGGCGCGCGCCGCCGAGCACGGCATGATCGGCGTCGTCGCGGCCAACTGCGGCCGCCAGCGCATCGCTCCGCCGCCCGGTGGGCTGGCTCCGCTGCTGGGCACCAACCCGCTCAGCGTCGCCGCGCCCGCTCTGCCCGGTCACCCGTTCGTGCTGGACATGAGCACGACCGCGGCTCCCACGGGCCGCGTGCGCGAGGCCGCGCGGGCGGGGCGCAGCGTCCCCGCCGGCTGGCTGGCGGACTCCGCCGGCGATACCGTCACCGACCCCGCGGCCTTCGACCGCGGCGACGCGCACCTGCTGTGGCTGGGCGCGGGCGCCTCGGCCCGCTCCGGCGGCGCGTACAAGGGGTTCGGACTGGCGCTGGCCGTGGAGGTGCTGGCGGCGCTGCTGCCCGGCGCGGGCCTCGGCCCCGTGCAGGCGGACCGGAGGGGCGACGGCCGCAGCGACGACGACATCGGCTTCCTCGCTGCTGCCGTCGCCCCGGACCGGTTGCGCGAAGGCTTCGGGGCCGACGCCGGCGACCTGTTCTCAGCGGTGCTGGCAGCGCCGCCGACCGACGCCGAGTCGCCGGTGCGCTACCCGGGCTGGCACGAGGCCGAGTCGGCGCTGCGCCACCGCCGCGACGGCGTCCGGCTGCCGTCCGCGCTCCTGCGCGAACTCGCCGAGGCCGCCGAGGCCGCGGGGGTCGCGGGGGTCGCGGGGGTCGCGGCGCCGCCTGTCGTCGGAGGGCGCTGATGCCCGAGACCCCCCTGCGCGTCGGCGTCATCGGTCTGGGCGCCATCTCCCGCTTCTACCTGGCCGCGCTGGAGAGCATGCCGTCGCTGCGGCTGGCGGCGGTGTGCGACCGCCGCCCCGAGGCGCTCGCCGCGCTGCGCGGCCGCGTCCGCTGCTACGCGGACCACCGCGAGATGCTCTCCAGCGGCGGGCTCGACGCGGCGGTGGTCAGTGCGCCCAACCACATGCACGCGCCGCTGTGCCGCGACGTGCTGGCCGCCGGCGTGCCGGTCTGCGTGGAGAAGCCACTGGCCCTCCTGCCCTCCGACGGCGAGGCGCTGCGGGCCGAGGCCCGGCTGCGCGGTGTCACGCTGTTCACCGCCTTCCACCGGCGCTACAACCGCGCCGTGCGCGCCCTCGCCGAACGGCTGCCCGAGGGGGTGCCGGTGGCCGAGGTGCGTGTGCGCTACCTGGAGCGGATCGAGGACCACATCGGCCGCGACTCCTGGTACCTGGACCCGGACCGCAGCGGCGGGGGATGTGTGGCGGACAACGGCCCCAACGCCTTCGACCTGGCACGGATGCTGCTGGGTGAGCTTTCGGTGGCCGAGGCGCACATCGCCCGCGACCGCGAGGCGGTCGACCGGCGAGCCGCGGTCCGGCTGATCTCCGCAGACAGCGCCACCGCGGCGGTGGAGCTGGACTGGTCCTACGACGGCGAGCTCAAGGACGTCTGGGTGCGGCTGGCCGACGGGAGGACCGACTCCGCCGACATGCTGGGCGGCTTCCCGGGCTTCAAGGACTCGCTGTGGCACGAGTACCGGGGCGTGCTGGGCGACTTCGAGAGCCGTCTGCGCAGCCCCGGCACGCGGGACGACGACGGCGGGCCGGCGGCGCTCGCCCTCGTGGACGCCGCCTACCGGTCCGAGTGCCGGGCGCGGCCCGGAGGGGAGCCGGTGCCCGAGGGCACCGCAAACGACGCGGAAGGAGCGGGCCGGTGATCGGGGAGGACGGGCCCAAGCGGGCGGTCACGGGCACGGTGGTCAAGGTGCTGATCCATCGGCGCGAGGAGCGCGGGATGGAGCTGCTGGCGTTCGCCGGCCGGTGTGTGCGGGCGGGCGAGGTGCACGAGCTGGTCGCCACCGACCACGCGGAGACGGCGGCGGGGTCGCGGATCGACCGCGTCGCGTTCCTCGGCTTCGCCGAGATGGAGTGCGCGGGCGTCGTCGACCGCGGTGACGAGCTGCGGGTGAACGGGCGCGTGGTCGGTACCGTGCTGGGGTTCGACGGGTGCCACTTCCCCAACCACTACAACATCCTCGTGCACACCCGCTCCCCGCTGACGGGCGACGAACTGGGGCTGCGGCCGGAGGACCGGGTCGAGTTCGCGCCCGCGTCCCGGACCGGGGGGCCGACCGCCGCGGCGGCGGGGGCGGGCCGAGCGGGCTGAGCGGGAGCCTTCGAAAGCGGCACCGGCTCCGGTGCCGGAGCGGCGCCGGTGCCGCTCCGGCGGATCGGACGGATCCGAGGGATCCGGTCGGACACCGCATCGCCGCCGGGCGTGCCCGAGGGGATCGGGGCGCGCCCGGCGGCAGGAACCGGGGCCGCCCACACCCCCTGTGCTGTGGGCGGCCCAGGCACAGCTGACCGGTTACCGGCCGAGGAGCGGGACGTCGGCGCGCCCCAGGTGGTAGTCGCGCACGGCGGCCATGAGCTCGTCGACGGTCAGATAGCCGTTGCTGTTGGTGTCGACGCTGCGGAAGACGGCCTGGGGGTCGCCTGCCACGCCGACCGCGTCGAGCCAGCGCGCGAACTCGTCGGGGCTGACCCGGCCGTCGCCGTCCTGGTCGAGGAGGTCCACGATCGCCCTGATGGTCGGACGCAGCACGCGGCTGAAGCCTTCATCGCCCTGGCTGATGATCTCGGCCTCGGCGACCTCCGCGAACTCGTCGGCGTTGAGCGAGGTCTTGCCGGCCTTGCTCGACAGGTAGTCCCACATCTGCGTGTAGGCG
Organism: Streptomonospora arabica; assembly: GCF_039531585.1. Taxonomy (NCBI): domain Bacteria; kingdom Bacillati; phylum Actinomycetota; class Actinomycetes; order Streptosporangiales; family Nocardiopsidaceae; genus Streptomonospora; species Streptomonospora arabica. The sequence goes on from NZ_BAAAQI010000004.1 coordinate 41,667, forward strand.
TCGAAGACCGCGCGGCCGCGGGGAGTGGTGTCGTCCTCACCGAGGTTGCGCATGATCTCGCGCGCCTCGGCCTCGAAGTCGGAGCGGTCGATGGTTCCGTCGCCGTTGTTGTCCCAGTGCGCGAACCGCTCGTTCAGCCGCTCGCGCTCTTTCACGCCGTTCGCCATAATCGACCCTTCATATAAATGAACGATGGACACGCGGAGGTGCCGTGCAACCGGCAGGCGAAGCTTCGCAAGAAATACATTACCACCGCGCGTGCCGCCGCATAAAGAAAATCCGGCGTCGAATAAGGGGAGATCTTTCGCGCGGCATCCGGCGCCTTCGACGGCACTGCCGATATTTCGGAACAAATCACAGGAAAAGCTCCGTCGATTCGCCGCGTTCGCTCGGGTATGCCGCGGTTGGCCACTGATCCGGAAATTCGCCGCATGTCCGTCTTCGCGTGCCCCTGGAAAACGGCCGGCGCTTTCCCCTTTCCCTGTTTCACTGTTCAGGAGGCCCGAAATTCGGGTAGCGGACTCCCGCATCCTTTTTCACCGTGATCGGGCGCCGAAGTCCCTCCACGCGCCCGAGCACGCGCGAACCGCACCGCAGGACGCCGCCGGGAATCGCCTGCAGCGCCCCCGTCGGCCGCGGCACGACGATGCGAAGCCTCCTCGTCGTGTGCGCCGGGCGCGGCGAGCGGCGGCGCGCGAGCCCGTCCGCCGAGCGCCGACAGTGCCGGGGCGGAGCCCCCTGCCGGCGCGTGCTGAATCAGAGCTGCTCGCGCACGCCGGCTTCGCGCTCGATGCTGCCCAACTGGGAGCCGAGGTTGCCCCGCATCGATGCCCGGCTGCCGCCCCGGCGGAACACGGGCAGGATCGTGCGCTTGCTGATGTCCTCGATGAGCAGCGCGAGCGCACCGTAGAGGGCCAGCACGCTCAACGCGACCCCCGCTGTTCCGGAGATCGTCGCCCATATCGGCGCCCCGGTCAGCTCGTAGCCGGCGGTCAGCGCGAAGCGCGCCGAGGCCGCCAGCAGCACGGCCGCGGCCAGCAGCTTGCCCGTCGCCGCACCCGCTGCGGGCACGAGCAGGCCCACCGAAACCGCCAGCATCAGCACACCGAGCGTGGGAACGGCGATCACGCCCGGCGGGGAGGTCAGCGAGACCACCGCGGTGGACAGCCAGGTACCGCCCAGCATTCCCATTCCGGTCCCGACCACGATGTCGCGGCCCAGGAAGCCGAAAACACAGCCGAGCAGCTGCAGCGGGAAGGCGAAGGCGATCAGCACCAGGGACACGTGGTCCCGCTCGCTTGCGGGCAGCCAGCCCAGTTGGAGCGAGCTGAGCATCAGGGTGGCCACCGCCAGCGCCATGAAGCCCACCGGTGCGGGGCTGGCGATGGGGCGCAGGCCGATACGCACGGCCGGCCGGTCCGGATCGGTCCCTTCGTCCGACGCGCTCTCGGGGGCGGGTCCGGTCACGGTGGCTCCTCGGCGACTCGCTTCCGCGCCGGACACCGCGTGTCGCCGGCGCGGCCCGGCCGGCGGCCCGGTCACCGCACCGGAGACCCTCGGGGCGGGGACGCGCGCTGCGCGGGCCGCCGCCCGCGTGCCGCCGCGGCTCGGGCGGCCGAAGCGGCGTGAGCCGAGCCGCACTGCCTACCCGGGCACCGTAGCGCGCGGCCGCCGCGCCGATCGCGGCGGCCTCCGCACGGCGCCGGCCCGGCAGTCCGTGGGGGAGCCGGGGGCCGCCTGCGCCGACCGCCTCTTCGGACGAGGCGGCCGACGCCTGCCGCCGGTCAGCCGATGCGGTCGGCCATCTGCGGCTCGGTCTCCTGCCCGGCGGTGAACGCCTCACGGCAGACGCGCTCCACCGCCTTGCCCAGATGCCCGATGACCTCGTCGGACACGGGGTTGTGCCCGACCGGGGAGCCCAGCAGCGTTGAGGCGCCCACCGACGCGGCGTCGGCGCCGAGGTCGAACGCGGAGGTCGGCACCTCGACCATGTCGGCGAACCGGTCGGACAGCGCTTGGCGCAGGAACGCCGGTACCGCGCCCTCCAAGCCCGGCGGCATGTAGGACTCGTACAGGTCGATGCACTCCCGGGTGAGCAGGATGCCCTCCTCGCTGGAGGCCCACTCGTGCTCGCGCCCCTCGTGCCAGAGGTCGGCGGCACGCGTGTGGGAGCTCATCGCCTCGTGGATGTAGGTGTCGGGAACCCCGAGGAAGTGGGCGACGATCGCCCAGGCGTACATGAACCCCTCGGCCTCGTCGCGATCCACCGTCAGCCCGATGTTCTCCATGCCGTCGAGCACGCCCACCGAGAACACCAGCGCCGCTCCGGCCGTGTAGAGCTGGGAGACGGGCATGCCCATCGCCTCGTAGTCCCATTCGCCCGAGCGGCGGTGCAGCTCCCGGATCGCCGCGTGCACCAGCCTCACCTTCTGGCAGGTCGGCACGAGCTTCGAGTGCTCGGTGAAAGCGTCGGAGTCGCCCATGCCCATGAAGATCCGCGTCGACTGGGAGAGCCGTCGGTGCGGCTGGTGGGAGAGCCGGTGGGTGGAGTGCAGCGTGTAGGCGCCCACCGGCGAGAGGTAGGTGCCCACGAGCCCCACTGTCGCCTGCATCGCCGAGGCGGCCATGTGGTGGTGTCGGAAGAATGCGGCGGTGTCGCGCAGGCGCGAGTCCTCCACCCAGTCGGGGAAGGCGCGCGTGGACTCGAAGAACTCGCGCAGCGCGCCGGGGGTCTGCCCCGGGATCGGGGAATCGGCCGCGCCGATCTCGCGGAAGAGGTTGTTGACGCTGTTGATCCGGCCTTCGTCCAGCAGTTCCTTGACGACCTCATCGGCGAGGGGGTCGCCCAGGTCGCGCAGTTCGGCGGCGAAGCCGGTGTAGTCCATGGCCATGCGGTGGCCTCCTGTGCACGCGGTCAAGGGTCCGTCGGCGCGCGGTCGCGGCCCCGTGTCCGCGGCGCAGTGCCGCTGCTGGGGGGACGTTGCGACGCATTCGGGAACTCTCCGAATCCGTGCGGTCACCGCGGGTCCGATCGCCGTGGCGTACCTGCTCCCGGCACCGGCACGGCAAACGTTCCACGCGATCCTGGAATGCCAGGTCAGAGCCCGGATTCGGTCACGGTCGCGCACCCGCTACCCCGGACCGCAACCAGTGCGCCGGCCGGGAGGAGGCCCGAGCCCTCGTGCGCGCCGCCGCGGATCGGGCGGTGGCGGCGGTGTTTGCCCGCACCGGGCCGGGGCAAGCGGGACAGGTATGTTCGCGCTCCGCGGCCCCGGACGGGAGGACCGCAAGATCGGGCGCCCGCACCGGGGCGGCACGTCCGATCGCCGCCCCGTCGACCGCCGGTCCGCTCCTCCGGCCGAGGCGCCGAGCGGAGACGGCGAGGCGGCCGCGGACCCGGCGAAGGAGACCGAGCGCAAGGCGCGCGGCGCCGGCGGCGACGCCGCAGGCAGTACGGCCCTGCGGTTCTCGGCCCGCGTGGGCCTCGTCGCCAAGGGCCTGCTCTACGTGCTGGTGGGCTACATCAGCGCCCACATCGCCGCCACCGGCCACTCCGGCGAGCAGGCCAGCGCCCGCGGCGCACTGGAGATGGTGGCGGCCACCCCCGTCGGCGGGATCGCGCTCTGGGTCGCGCTCGGCGGCCTCGGCGGCCTCGCGCTGCGTGAACTGGCCCTGCTCGTCTTCGGCGCGCGGTTGCGGGTGTGGACCACGCGGCGGGTCGCCGCCGTCGGCCGCAGCGTCGTCTACGGCCTGCTGTTCGCCACGGTCCTGCGGGTAGCGGTCGGCGCGGCGGCGACCAACCAGGACCGGCGCAGCGAGCACCTGACGGCGCAGCTGCTGTCGCTGCCCTACGGCCGGGTCCTGGTAGCGCTGATCGGTCTGACGCTCGTCGGGTTCGGCGCGGCGCTGGCGTTCACCATGGTCCGCAGGAACGCCTACACCCACGACATCGACTTCGCCGCGATGCCGCGCCGGCTGCGCCCGGCCGTGGTGGCGATCAACATTCCCGGCAACCTGGCGCGGCTGTCGATCGTCACGCTGGCCGGCGCTTTCGTGGTCCGGGCGGCGCTGGTCCGGGCTCCGGACAGCACGCAGGGCCTGGACGACACGCTGCGGACGGTCAGCCAGGCCCCCGCCGGACCGCTGCTGCTGGGCGCCATCGCCTTCGGCCTGGTCTCCTACGGGCTGTACTGCTTCTGCAAGGCCCGGTGGATGCGGCCGTAGCGGGCGCGCACGAGCCGCAGGGGAACACGGCCGGGACCGGACGCCCGAGGACGGTGCCGGGTCGGCAGGACGGGGCTCGGCGTCTAGGATCGGCGTCCATGGACGTGTTGCGCGGCGATCGGGCGGAGTGGACCTTCGACGGCGAGTCGGTCGACATCCGCTTCCACACAGGCGCGTTCAAGGACGCCATGCTCAAGGAGCTGGGCCGGTGCACGGTCCCCGTGTCGGCGATCTCCGCTGTCGACTTCGACCTGGCCGACAGCAGGCGAAAGCGCTGGACGCTGCGACTGCGGCTGCACGACCGGACCGACCCCTACGCCGCCGCGGGCGCGATGCTGAGCGAGGGCTCGGAGCCCTTCCGGCTGGTGGGGCCGGCGAGCAGCGAACTGGTCGCCGAGTACCTCGCCGACCAGATCCGCTTCGCCGCGCACCGTGCGGCCGAGGAGGCCGGCGGCTCAGGCCCCGACCCCCGCCTGGCGACCCGCCTCGTGCGCCCGCTGCCCCTGCACATCCAGACGTCGGAGGGCGCCGCCGTGTTCGACGGCGCGACGGTGCGGCTGATCTGGACCGGCGTCTCGGCGGCCGCGCGCAAGAAGAAGGCGCATCGCCGCGAAATCCGGCTCAGCGAGCTCACCGGCGTCGAATGGGTGCCCTCGGACGGCTGGGAGTACGGCCACCTCCGCCTCAACACGGTCGAGGCGGTGCGGACCGAGGTGACCAAGCCCAAGCACGACCTCGCGTGCCTGCTCTGCGACGAGGGCAAAGAGGGCGCCCGGGCCCTCATGATGGCCGCCACCATCACCGCCCACCTGTGGGCGCGCGACCAGGGCGCGATGGGGGAACTGGAGTCCTGACCACCGGGGCCGCGTGCGGGGAACCGCAGGCGCGGCCGGAGCCGCCGCACGCACCGGGAAGCCGCTCCATGAGCGGAGGTCAGTGCGGTGCCGTCATCTTCCGCGACAACTGCTGTGCAGGTTCCGACGAGGCTCAAGCCGCCGATTCGTAGAGGGTGCGGGCACGATGGTTGCGCGACTTGACGTCCAGCAGGCCCCATGCGCACTTCGGTACCCGAAGGCGCGGTCGAGGACCGCAGCGAGCAGGGCCCCACCCGTTGCCCCGCCCCGCGATGGGCCGACGCTATGGCCATGCGCCGCACGCCGCTGAAGCACAGCGACGCCAATGGTGGAACCGGCGTCCGCAGGCATCATGTGCTCTGGTCCGGATCCCCGAGCGCCCGCGCGTGCCACGCCTTCCCGGATTCCCCCAGGCGCACCCGCGCGTGGACCTCGGCCTCTCCGCTCACCAGCTCCGGAGGCCGACTCAGCGATGCAGCGAAGAGTCGGCATGGAGGGAAGGCATCCCACCGCCTCGTCCCGCGACAGGCTCCGCTGGCCAGCACTTCGGCGAATTTCCCCGGGCCAAGTACGTCATTGTCGTAGTCCCTACGACCGGAATCACCCTGGAAAGCCCGAATTACGCATGTTAGCGTGAGTTTGCCCGCCCTCTATCGAAAGCAGGATAACCATGAAACTCACCTTGCTCGCGAAGGACAAGCTGTCCGGCGGCAAAGGATGCCCCTCGGTCTACGTCGCCGACACAGGCGACCTGGTCGTTCAGGGTGTAGAGCTGACCGGTTCCGAGATGTCTGAAGTACAGAACCCTCTCGAAGGAGAGGCGGCGGTCCGCATCGATCCGGAGATCGTGATCGAGGCGATCGAGCGATTCAGACAGAGCGAAACCGCTTAGAGTGGGTTGACCGGAGACCTTTCCGAGTTCCATGCGTCCCCGATAGCCCGCCGATCTTGTAGCTACTGCCGCTGTCGGCGGCGTGTCGCGGCGGTAACTACAAAATCGGTGAGAACACGAAGCCGGTGAAGGTTCATTGCCACCACCGGGGCTGCGGCAGTGGGTGCGGTTCGCGTAGCGCGCGGCACAGCCCGCCGCCGAGCGCACGCTGGACGTTTCGGACGGAGCCGCACCGCCGGTGGCCGGGGCTCGGCTCGGCGGAGCGGTGCGGCTTGTGCTCGACGGCGAGCCGTCATCGGCGCTTCGCGCGTGCGGACCCCATTGCCTCAGCTTCTCAGGCGCCCATCCCGCGAGTTTCCCTGAGGCTCCTGCCGGACCCTGTCACGACTGGCGCTTGCGCCCTCCTGAACACGCGTGATTCGCGTTCGCCGCTTCTCCCGGCAATCCAGTGTTTCCATCCCTGAACGACCATAGGTGCCGGATGGATTTAAACCAGGAGAACGCCGCATAGCCGGGTGAATCGCCGTTCGACTGACACGACCATGCCCATGCCGATAAGAGTCAAGGCAGGAACGCCCTCTGACGAAAGGCTCCGCGTGGTCTCTTCAACCACTCGCCCTCCCGTCCGATCCCCGCAACACCCCAGGAGGCGCTGCTGCGCGAAGTCGCCATCGCAATCGAACGCATCATCACCGCCGACCTCGACGGCCGTCCCGCATTCCTCCGCCCCAGACTCAACGGAGCCTGAACACTCGTGGTCTTCTCCCTCCGCGAGGGGGCGCGCAAAGTGACGCTGGAGACGCTTTCGGTCGAGGAGTCGCTCGCCCTGCTGCGCGAGCACCTGGGTGCGGCGCGCGTCGACGCCGAGCCCCGCACCGCCCGCGCGCTGGTGGACCATTGCGCTCGACTGCCCCTGGCGCTGCGCGTCCTCGCCGAGCGGCTGAACGAACTGCCCGACCTCCCCCTCTCCACGATCGCGGCCGAGCTCTCCGCCGAGGACGAGCGGCTCGACGCGCTCGGCGTCACCGGCGACGAGCTGAGCGACGTCCGCGCGGTGTTCTCCGCCTCCTACAGCGCACTGCAGGACGAGGCCTCCGGGCTGTTCCGCAGCCTGGGCGTGTACCCCGGCGACGACTTCACCCCCGCCGGCTGCGCGGTCGCCGCCGGGCTCCGCCCTTCCCGGGCTCGGCGGCTGCTGGAGCAGTTGGCCGCGGCGAGCCTGGTGCAGCGGCTCAGGCACGACCGCTACCGCATGCACGACCTGCTGCGGGTCTACGCCGCGGAGCGGTTCCGCACCGAGGAGCCCGAAGGGCGCGAGGCCGCGGTGATCGAACGGCTGGGCGGCTGGTACCTGAGGAGCTCCCGAGAAGCGGTGCGTGTCATCCTGCCGAACTTCCGCTTCGTGCCGCTGGAGGGCTACGAGCGGGGCGACGCGCCGGAGTTCGGCTCGCCCGCGGACGCCGTCGCGTGGTTCGCCGCCGAACGCGACGGCATCGTGCAGACGCTGCGCGCCGCGCTCGAACAGCGGCTCGACGACCTCGCGTGGCGGCTGCCCGCGACCGCCTACCCGCTTTTCGAGTACGGGTGGCACTGGTCGGACTGGCGCGAGATCCACCTCATCGGCCTCGAAGCCGCGCGGGCCGCGGGCAGCCGGTACGGCGAGGCGCGCAACATGGTCGGGCTCGGCGACGCCGAGTGGTCGCGCGACGAGATCGCGACCGCCCTGGACGTCTACGAAGCCGCGCTGGCCGGTGCGCGCGAGGCGGGCGACGGCTGGACGGAGGGCTTCGCGCTGCGCCAGCTCGGTGAGCTGCGCTGGGAGCGCGACCGCGACCCGCAGGCTGAGGCGCTGCTGTGGGAGGCGACCCACGTGTTCCACCGCGCCGGCGAGCGGCGCGGCCGCGGCATGGCGCTGCTGAGCCTGGCCGCCTATGAGCGCGACGAGGGCCGCACCGGCGCCGCAGAGGAGCACGTCCGCGCCGCGATCGCGCTGTTCACCGAGATCGCCGACACCTGGACCGCGGCGTGGGCCGGCTGCAAGCTGGCCGCGGTCCTCTCAGCGGCGGGCCGCTTCGACGAGGCCGTGGCGGAGTACGAGGCGGCCACCGCGGTCTTCGAGGAGGCCCGCCACCTCGAAGGCGTCGCCGTGGCGCGCTCGGGCGCGGGCCGGGCGCTGGCCGCCGCCGACCGGCCCGAAGACGCGCGCACCCAGCTCACCGCCGCCCTGGACATCCTGGAGTCCATGGAAGACCCCAGGGCCGCGCAGGTGGAGGCCGAGATCGCAGACCTCGGCTAGGCGAACCGCGCCCGCCGGTCCCTGCCCCGCCGGCGTCTGCGGCCTGCAAGGCTTCCCTCGGCGCGGTCGGCCACCCCTGCGAGCCGACCGCGCCGGGGCGCGGTGTCACCCTTGGGTCGTGCGCAGGGACGGGGGAACCCAGCCCCAGCGCAGGGACCGCTCGGTGACGGTCAGGTGGTTGATCAACTCGATGAGCCAGCGCCGCTGCTCGTGGACGTCGGCGGCGCCCATGTGCAGTCGGGCTTGGACGCCCGGGGCGAGCGTGATGGTGAAGACCCTGCTCGGCGCATCGAAGCAGATGTCGAGTCCGTCGGTGTGCGGGCTGTCGATGACCGCGGGTTCGCGGTGGTCGCCGTGCGGGGCGCCGTCTGACTGTCGTGTGGTCATGGCCGCATCACCGCCGGGGGGTCGGAGAGTCGTATGGGGCGAGCGTGAAGTAGAGGCCGCGTCCCTCGGGCCGGACTCCCCAGGCGTCGGCGAAGGCGTCGATAAGGAGGAGGCCGCGCCCGGTTTCGTCGTCGCCGCCGGGCGTGCCGAGGGTGGGGACGGTGGCGGCGCCTTCGTCCTCGACGTCGACGGTGAGCGCGTCGCCGATGCGCACCCGGACGGTGAAGGTGCCGCCCGGCCGACTGCCCGACGCCGTGTGGCGCACGGCGTTGGCTGCGGACTCCGACAGCAGCAACGCGGCGATGGCTGCGGTCGACTCCGGTACCGGCGGGTCGGTCGCCCGGGAGAGAACGCCCTCCAGCCAGTGGCGAGCGTCGGCGACGCCGGTGCGGCGTCCGGGGAACGTGCGGGTGCGCGTACGGGTGCGGACGCGCGTGGGCGAGGGGGTGCGGGTGCGGGCGGCGGCGGTCATCGCCAACCTCCCCAGAACAGCGTGAAGTCGGGGAGGCGGGAGAAGCCGGAGACGAACAGCTCGCCGCGCTCCTGGATGAGCAGGACGTAGGGCCGGATGCGGGAGGAGAGCGCGTGTCGCGGCCGGTACCGGCGGCGGGAGCGTGGTGGTTGTGGCGGCGGTGGCAGTGGCGGTGGTTGGGCGGTTCGGGTCCGAATTGGGCCGATAGTGTTGCACACGGGTCTCCACCTGGTGTTGCAGGTTGGGGGTCAAGGCCCTGGTTCGGTGTTGCTGCACCGGCCAGGGCCGTTTTCGACTGCTTTGGCAGATCTCCTGCCGTGTCAATAGCCACCGTGTCACCTGCTCGCGGAGCTAGCCATAGGGGTGACATTGTTGTCGCTTGTTGCGGAAATCTGTAGCCGGTTGTATCCAGACTCTGGCAACCTGTTTCCATGAGCCGCGAAGAGCGAGCACGGTGGGCCAAGTTTGGCGATGAGATGCGAAAGGCAAGGGCTGCATCAGGTATGACGCAGCGCGACCTAGGCATCAAGGTCGGCCTGTCGCACGCCATGATCGGGGCGATCGAGCGAGCCCAACGTCGTCCACAAAAGGACCAAGTAGCCGATTTCGACACCACGTTGGCAACAGGCGGAATCCTGAGCCAGATCTGGGACGAGCTTACGACGGCGTCGAACGTACCTGCGGGCTTCCGCGACGTTCTTCACCTAGAGCAGCAGTCCCGGCAGATCAGGGAGTTCAACGCACAGATAGTTCCGGGGATCCTTCAGACGCGCGACTATGCGCGCGCCCTTATACGCACGCGGAGAATCACGTCCTCGCAGGAAGAGGTGGATCACCTGGTCGAGACCCGGCTGAATCGGCTGGAGAAGCTGCGGCAAGGAGAGCTTCCTCTGTTGTGGTTCGTCATCAGAGAGGCAGCGCTTACCCAGAACATGGGGAACCCAGCCATCATGCGGGGCCAGTTGGCGCATCTCACCAAGCTGTGCACGGAGGGCGTCGTTCGGATTCAGGTCATTCCCGATTCCGCGCCGGCTCCGGCAGCGCTGTGCGAGGCGTTCAGAGTGATGACCATCGAGGGGGCGAACACAATCGGGTATGTTGAGCATGCTCTTGGAGGAGAGGTCAAGGCACTAGCGCAGCAGGTAGACGACTTGATCACCTTCTTCGAGACTCTGCTGGGCGAGGCTCTATCGCCCTCCGCCTCCCTCGAACTCATAGGCACGATAAGCGGTGAGCACCATGGAGAGATGGACTAAGTCCAGCTACAGCAATGGGACGGGCGCCAACTGCGTAGAAGTTGCCTGGCGCAAGTCCAGCTACAGCACAGGCGGTGCCAACTGCGTCGAGGTCGCCACTCCGACGCCCTCCGTCCTCATTCGCGACACCCAGCACCGCCCCCTCGGCCACCTGGACTTCCCCGCCTCCGAGTGGGCGGCCTTCCTCACCGCCGCCAGGACTGCCGAGCTGTAACCCGACCTTCCTCTACTCCCCACTCCCCTACCCCGCAAGAAACCCGGTGAGGTGGTCGGCCACCTGGTCGGGCAGCTCCTCTTGGAGGGTGTGCCCGCAGGCCAGGCCCTGGCCGTCCACCGATCCGGTCGAGACCTCGCGCCAGGTCGCGAGCACGTCGTAGGTCCGGCCGACCGTGCCCTCGGCGCCCCACAGTGCCAGCAGCGGCTGTGTCAGCAGCCGTTCCACCGCCGCGTCCTCGCGGTCGTGGTCGAGGTCGATGCTCGCGGCGGCGCGGTAGTCCTCGCAGACCGCGTGCACCATGCGCGGATCGCGGTAGCAGCGCAGGTACTCCTGCACCAGGTCCTCCGCGGGCACACCTTCCGTACGGCTCTGCCCGCTCAGGTGCATGCGCAGGTAGGTCTCGGTGGCGCCGGCGATCATCTCCTCGGGCAGCGGCTCGGGCTGGATCAGGAAGAACCACCAGAAGTACCGGGTGGCGAAGTCCCTGTCGGCCCGCGCGTACATGGTGGCGGTGGGCGCGATGTCGAGAACCGCCAGCCGCTCGACCGCGCCCGGGTGGTCCAGCGCCATTCGGTGCGCAACCCGCCCGCCGCGGTCGTGCCCGACGACCGCGAAGCGCTCGTGGCCGAGCTCGCGCATCACGGCCACCTGATCGGCGGCCATCACCCGCTTGCTATAGGGGGCGTGGTCGCCGCCGCTGCCGGGCTTGGCCGAGTCGCCGTAGCCGCGCAGGTCGGTCGCGACCACGGTGAAGCGCTCCGCCAGCATCGGGGCGACGTCGCGCCAGGTGGCGTGGGTCTGCGGGTGCCCGTGCAGCAGCAGAACCGGCGGTCCGCTCCCGCCGGTCGCCGCGCGGATGCCGACGCCTTCCCCGGTGTCGAGGTCGGCCGCGTCGAACCCGGGGATGAGCGTCGTCGGAGCCACGTCTCCTCCAGTCGCGAAGGCGGATTCAGCCCCCGCCGCACCCGCCGCGGAGTCCGCGGCGACACTCTACGCCCGGCTGCCCGAACGCACCCCCGACCGGGCCGCGGCGCGCGACCCCGGCCCCTGCCGCGGCGCATTGGTCTGTACCGCGGTGGCCCCGGCCGTGCCCGCGTCGGGGAGGGTGCGGGGCGTTGGGAGCGGTTCGGGGGCCCGTTAGGGTCGGTGGCCATGGACGAACGCAAGCTCGGCAAGACCGGTAGGGGCGTCAGCGCAGTCGGCTTCGGCGCCTGGCAGATCGGGGCGGCGTGGGGTGACGTCAGTGAGGAGGACGCGCTCTCGGCGCTGCGGACCTCCGTGGAGTCGGGGGTCAGCTTCATCGACACCGCCGACGTCTACGGCGACGGCCGCAGTGAGCGGCTCGTGGGGCAGATCCTCAAGGAGTACCCGCACCTGACCGTGGCGACCAAGATGGGACGGCGCGCGCCCCAGGAGGCCGGGAACTACAACCCGGAGAACCTCCGGTCGTGGAACGACGACTCCCGCTCCAACCTGGGCGTGGACACGATCGACCTGGTGCAGCTGCACTGCCCGCCCGATGCGGTCTACGCGTCCGATGCGGTCTTCGACGACCTGGACGCGATGGTCTCCGAGGGCCGCATCCGCTCCTACGGGGTCAGCGTGGAGACCTGCGCGCAGGCGCTCGCGGCGATCGAGCGGCCCGGAGTGGCGAGTGTGCAGATCATCTTGAACGCCTTCCGGCACAAGCCGCTGGAGGAGGTGCTGCCCGCCGCGCGCGAGGCCGGGGTCGGCGTCATCGCGCGGGTGCCGCTGGCCAGCGGACTGCTGTCGGGCCGGTACACGGCGCAGACGTCCTTCGGTGACGACGACCACCGCAACTTCAACCGCGCCGGCGACGCGTTCGACGTGGGCGAGACGTTCTCCGGCGTCGACTTCGCGACCGGGCTGGCGGCGGTGGAGCGCATCCGCGAGGCCGTACCCGACGGCATGACGATGGCGCAGTTCGCGCTGCGCTGGATCCTGGACCAGCCGGGCGTGAGCACGGTGATCCCCGGCGCGCGGAACGCCGAGCAGGCGCGCGGCAACGCCGCCGCGGCCTTCCTTGCGCCGCTTCCGCCGGAGGTGCACAGCACCGTCCGCGAGGTCTACGACGAGCTGATCCGCCCCCAGGTGCACCACCGCTGGTGACGGCCGCGGGGAGGAGGCCGCGCCGCGGGTCGCGCGGCCTCCTCCCCGCGGCCTCCTCGCGGCGGCCGCGGCCCGGCGCCCGGCGGCGCCGGGCCCTCGTGTCCGGGGCCGCTGCGGCGGCGGTGCAGGGCACCGCCGCCGCACTGCGGCGCACCATAGCCCCTGCTCATCCCCGCGCGCTCCCCGCTGAACCGGCACTGTGCCCCACCCGCACATCCATTGACATGCAACCTCTAGGTTGCCTAAACTGATAAGCAACCAAGCGGTTGCATTTAGGATCGTTGGACGGAATGGACGAGGTCTTCAAGGCACTGGCCGACCCCAGCAGGCGCCGGCTGCTCGACGCGCTGAACACGCGCAACGGGCAGAGCCTGCGCGAGCTGTGCTCCGAGCTGGACATGACGCGCCAGGCCGTCGCCAAGCACCTGGCGGTGCTGGAGGCGGCCGGGCTGGTGGCCACGGCCCGGCGCGGCCGGGAGAAGCTGCACTTCCTCAACGCCGCGCCCATCAACGACATCGCCGACCGCTGGATCCACCGCTACGACCGCGCGAGGGCGCGCGCCCTCGCCGACCTGAAACAGGCTTTGGAGGGGAGTCCCATGAGTGGCGACGACACCGGCGGCGCGACGAGCTTCGTCTACGTGACCTACATCAGCACCACGCCCGAGCGGCTCTGGCAGGCGCTGACCGATCCCGCGTTCATCAGCCGCTACTTCGAAGGCGGCGGCCCCGGCTCCGACTGGAAGCCCGGCTCGCCGGTGCTGTGGAAGATGACCGCCGACGACGAGTGGCACGACTGGGACCAGCGGGTCCTCGAAGCCGACCCTCCGCGCCGGCTCTCCTACAGCTGGCACACCTACCAGCCCGAGATGGCCGAGCACACCGGCTGGAGCCTGGAGGAGATCGAGCGGCGGCGGAGCGAACGGCGCTCGAAGGTCACCTTCGACGTCGAGCCCGCCGGCGCGGCGGTGAAGCTGACCGTCACACACGACGACTTCGAGCCCGGCAGCGCGATGCTGCAGAGCGTGAGCCAGGGCTGGCCGGCGATCCTGTCCAACCTGAAGACGCTGCTGGAGTCCGGTGAGACGCTGCAGATGGAGTAGATGCGCGGTGGGCTGAACCCGCTTCCGCGGCGGTGGCCGCACGCGCCAGACTGGGCCCGGGTGGCCAGGGGGACCGGGGAGGCGGAATGGCGCTGGAGACCGAGGACCGGGAGTCGGACTCGCCCTACATCGCACGCGTGTGGCGGGGCCGCAGTTGCGGTGTCGAGCGGATGACGTCGGTGGCCACGGCGAACTGGGAACTCGTCTTCTGGACGGAGCAGGGCGTCGTCCGGGCCGCGGTCCGCGGCCCGGAGACTGCGGCGAGCGCGGCCGCGGTGCCCGACGGCTCCGAGTCGTTCGGGATCACGTTCTCGCACGGCACCCGCATGCCGCACCTGCCGGTGCCGCGGCTCGTCAACACGCAGCTGGAGTCCCCGCACGCGACGCCGCGCTCCTTCGTGCTCCGCGGCGAGGAGTGGCCCCTGCCCGGCTTCTCCACCGCGGAGCAGTTCGCGGCCCGCCTGGTCCGCGCGGGGGTGCTGGTGCGCGACCCGCTCGTGGCGGAGGCGCTCGGGGGCGCGCCCCCGAGCGCCGGCACGCGCTCGGTGCAGCGGCGCGTCGCCGCGTCCACCGGCCTGGCCCAGGGTGCCATCCAGCGCATCGAACGCGCCCGCCAGGCGGCGGTCCTGCTCGCCGAGGGCGCCGCGCCCCTCGACGTGACGCACCGGCTCGGCTACTACGACCAGCCGCACCTGGCCCGCTCGCTCACGCGCTACATCGGCCGCACGGCGACGCAGCTGCGGCGCGAGGACGCCGGCGAACCGCTGTCGCTGCTGTACAAGACGGACGCCTGCGGCCGCTCCTAGCCTGACCTCGGAGGACACCCGCGTCCGCAGAGAGGGCAGGAGACCATGGGCAGGATCATCTCGAACTTCTTCATCTCGCTCGACGGCGTCGTCGAGGCGCCGGACAAGTGGCACTTCCCGTACTTCGACGACGACATGGGCGCCGTCGTCAGCGACGGCATGGCCGCGAACACCGCGTTCCTCATGGGGCGCACGCTCTACGACGAATGGGCCGCCTACTGGCCCGAAAGCACCGACGAGCCGTTCGCGAGCCACTTCAACGAGGCCACGAAGTACGTACTCTCGTCGTCGCTGACGGACCCCGCCTGGCAGAACACCACGGTGCTGCGGGACGTCGAGGCGGTACGGCGAATCAAGGACGCCACCGACGGCGACATCGGCATGTCGGGCAGCGCGACCACCGTGCGCCGGCTGCTGGCCGGCGGCCTGCTGGACGAGCTGCGCCTGCTCGTGCATCCCATCGTCGTCGGCCGCGGTCAGCGCCTGTTCGAGGACACGGCGACGCACAAGCTCGCGCTGACCCGGAGCAGGACCCTGTCGTCCGGGGTACTCGACCTCGCCTACACGCCGGCCTCCTGATGCACCGCGGTGGCGGCCGGGCGGTGCGGCACGCGCCGCACCGGGAGCCGACCGGGCCGGGAGCGCGCCCCGGTTACGGCGCGCTCAGCCGCCGGCCGGGCGGGCGGCGGCCTGCTCCGGTTCGGCGAGGTCGCCGGGGATGCGGGTGCCGGCCTGGAGCGGGACCAGCTCCGACTGCAGCACCATGGTGGCCGCGCCGATGGCCGGTGCGGTGGCGGCCGACGTGGAGATCCGCACCGCGACCGGGTGGGTGGCGCGGGCGAAGAACGAGCGGTCCAGCTCCTCCTGGACGACCGGCAGGTACATCGATCCGGCCACGGCCAGGCTCTGCCCGGTGAGCACGACGCGGTCCAGGTCGAGCACGTTGGCCAGGGTGCGGGTGGCCACCGCCAGGTAGCGCGCGGAGCGGTCGACGATGGCGCGGGCGCCGGGCTCGCCGCGGCGCGCCGCGCGTGCCACGGCGGCGAAGTCGGCGGCCACCGAGGAGTGGCGGCGCGCGCCCTCGTCGTCGAGCCCCGCCGCACGCGCGACCTCGGCGTCCGCGCGGGCACGGGCGACCACCGCGGCCGGTCCCGCCATCACCTCCGTGCACCCGCGCGCGCCGCACCAGCACTCGGGGCCGTCGGGGTCCAGGCAGATGTGCCCGATCTCGCCGGCGTTGCCGCTGGAGCCGTGGTACGGGATGCCGTTGATGAGGATGCCCGAGCCGATGCCGGTGCAGACGTAGACGGCGGCGAAGGTCGAGGCGCCGCTGACCGCTCCGGACCAGTACTCCCCCAGCGCGGCGGCGGTGGCGTCGTTGCCGAGCACGACCGGCAGCCCGATCGCCCGCCGCACCTCCTCGTCGAGCGGGAAGTCCTCCCAGTGGCGCATGATCGGCGGGGCCAGCCGCATGCCGGCGGCGGGGGTGAGCGGCCCGGGCGAGACCAGGCCCACGCCCAGCACGAGCCGTTCGTCGACCCCCACGCCTTCGATGAGCGTCGACACCTCGGCGGCCATGCGCTCCACGACGGCGGGCGGGTCGTCGGTTCCCGCGCCCGCCCGGGTCATCCGGGCCACGACCGAGCCGCCGAGGTCGGTGAGCACGTAGGCGATGCCGGAGTGGTCCAGGTGCACGCCCACGGCGTAGCGCGAGGACTGGTTGAGCTGGAGCAGCACGCGCGGCTTGCCGCCGGTGGACTCCGCGCGGCCGGTCTCGACGACGAGACCGTCCTCGATGAGCTTGCGGACGACGGTGGAGATCGTCGCGCCGGTGAAGCCGGTGGCCCGGATGAGGCCGACGCGGCTGATGGTGCCGGCGGCGCGGATCACGTCGAGCACGGCCGCCCGGCTGCTCGCGTGGGGTATTGCCCGAGCCGGCGCGCCCACCTGGAACCTCCGCTTCACTTCCCCCGTCGCCACCCGGCGCACCTGCGGCGATGCGCGCGGGCGCCTCCGGCACGCGGGCAGTCTACCGCCGCGGCCGTACCGGGCTGCGGGCGCGACCGGGCGCGACCCGCCCCTGTTCGACGGAGAGCGCCGGTCGCCGTGACCGCTCCCCACGGTCGCGCACGGCCTCTCCCCGTTCGGCTGCGCGTCGTCGGCCACGTCGGCTTCACCGACCCCCGGGCCGGACCGTGGGCGCGGGGGAGTACCGCGCCCGTGCAGACGGTGTCCCAGGACCGGCCACCACCCACCGCGGCGGGGCGGGGCCCCGCCCCGCCGACAGGACCGCCCCGCCGCCGCGCCGGGGCGCGGCGGCGGCCGCGGCCGCGGGACGGGACGCGCGCATCCTTTGCGCTTTCCGAGCCGTTCTCCGCTGTTTTCCCGCGCCATTTTTGGTTAACCCGTCACCGAACCCGCATCGGTGGAATCACCCGTGTTCCCGGTCCGGCGTTGACTCCGTTTTCCCGATGCCGAATATTCGGTTTGCAGCGCGCTGTGCAGAATCCGACGCGAAGCGCTCCCGCGGAGGGGACGCAGGTCGCCAAACCGGAGAACGTACCGGACCATCCCCCAGCACGGATTTCGAGGAGCAGCGGAATGAGATCACGAAACCCCGCCCACCGGTTTTCCGCCGCGGTCGTCGCTCTAATCACGGCCGCCGCCCTTCTCGCGGGCTCGGCCGGCTCCGCCTCGGCCGCCGGGACCGGCCCCTACGACGCCGAATACACGACCACGCTCCGGCTGTACGGCCACACGGTCTACCGCCCGGCAGACCTGCCCGCGAACGAGCGGCTGCCGATCGTCGTCTGGGGCAACGGCGGATGCCTGGCCGACGGCACGATGTTCGAGAAGTTCCTGCTGGAGATCGCCTCGCACGGCTTCCTGGTGATCGCGAACGGCCGCCCCGGCGGGTCCGGCAGCACTGACGCCGACATGCTCACCGAGGCGATCGACTGGGCGGTAGAGGAGAACGGCCGACTGTTCAGCCCCTACCGGGGACGCCTCGACACCGGTTCGATCGCCGTGATGGGCCAGTCCTGCGGCGGTATCGAGGCCTACGAGGCCTCCGGCGACGAGCGCGTGGACACCACGGTGCTGTGGAACAGCGGCATGCTCAGCGACCTGGACAACTGGCGCCTGCGCCGACTCCACGCGCCCATCGCCTACTTCACCGGCGGCCCGGACGACATCGCCCATGAGAACGCCCTGGACGACTGGGACCGGATCCCCTCGGGCCTCCCGGCGTTCCTGGGCAGCCTGGACGTGGGCCACACCGGCACGTTCGGCGAGCCGGACGGCGGCGAGTACGGCCGGGTCGGCGCCCTGTGGCTGAAGTGGCGGCTCAAGGGCGACCTGCAGGCCGGACAGGCGTTCACCGGGTCCGACTGCGGCCTGTGCTCCACCGAGTGGGACATCAGGCGCCGGAACCTGTAGACCCGGCCGCCGCACGGCTTCCTCGGGGCCGGCATGCGCTCGGCCCCGGCCCCGCCGCGGCCGGCGGAGTCGGGGCCGCGCCACTCGCCTGCCCTTTCCGCGCGGAATTTCTCCGGCGGGTTTATCCGAATCGACCAGGCACGATCCGTGGGAGCCCTCCCACGAAACCTCGTACATCCCTGGCGGCCGGGAGCTTTACCGGTTTACCCTCAAGGCCGCACACACCACTCCGAGCGAGGTGGCACACACTGGGGGATTCGCGTGCCGAGTGGGTCGATTCCGTATTCCCAGGAGCCGAAAATGTCGAACCACCGACGGGCGCGGCGGCTGGCCGCGACCGCTGGCGCACTCGTTCTCGCGGCGCTGGGCCCGGCCGGACCGGCCGCGTCCGACGAGTCCGCCTCCGCCGCCGACCAGAAGCCGTCCGCCACCGCGGATGCCCGACTACCGCTGAACCGCTTGCAGGTGACCAGCACCCGCACCGACTCCGACCGCCTCGACCGGCCGACCGACATCGAGTCACCGGGCGACGGCAGCGGGCGGATGTTCATCACGGAGAAGGAGGCGGGCGCGGTCCGCGTCTACCACCCCGACAGCGGGCTCGCCGCCGAGCCGCTGCTCGACATCGGCGACCGCATCACCAGCGAGGGCAACGAGCAGGGACTGCTGGGGATCGCGCTTGCGCCCGACTTCGAGCACGATCCCGCGCTCTACGCCGCCTACACCAGCGCCGACGAGGGCGAACTCACCCTCTCTCGCTTCCCGATGCAGAGCCCCGACCAGGCGAGCGTCCCCGCCGACGGCGAAGAAGTCCTGCTGACCGAGCCGCACAGCGAGTACACCAACCACAACGGCGGCGAGGTGGAGTTCGGCCCGGACGGCTACCTGTACTGGAGCCTGGGCGACGGCGGCAACGCCGGCGACAGCCTGGACAACGGGCAGAACCTCGGCACGCTGCTGGGCAGCATCGTCCGGCTGGACGTGAGCGACTCCTGCGGCGACCTCGCCTACTGCGTCCCCGAGGACAACCCGTTCGTGTCCGATCCCGGTGCCCGCCCGGAGATCTGGGCCTACGGGCTGCGCAACGCCTGGCGGTTCTCCTTCGACCCGGCCGACGGCTCGCTGTGGATCGCCGACGTCGGCCAGGGCAGCTGGGAGGAGGTCAACCACCTGCCCGCGGGCGAGGGCGGCACCAACTTCGGCTGGCCCTGCCGCGAGGGCTCAGAGGAGTTCGACGCCGAGCGGTGCGAGACCGGAGCCGACTACACCGACCCGGTCTTCGCCTACGACCACCTGGACGGCAACTGCTCGGTGACCGGCGGCGTGGTCTACCGCGGCGACGAGTACGCCGACCTGGCCGGCGGCACCTACGTCATGACCGACTACTGCAGCGCCAACACCTGGGGGATCCGGCGCACCGGTGACGGCGGCTACACCACCGAGCACATCGGTGAGCTGCCGATCCAGGTCACCGCGTTCGGAGCCGACGCGTCGGGAGAGCTGTACGCGGTCACCGACCTGCCCGGCGGCCTGCACCGCGTCGGCTTCGAGGCGCTGCCCCCGCCCGTGCGCTGCACCGTCGACTACACGGTGGACAGCGAGTGGGGCGACGGGTTCAGCGCGTCGGTGGTCGTGACCAACACCGGCGACGAGCCGATCGAGGACTGGACCGCCCGATGGGACTACACCGGTGGGCAGCAGGTCACCACCGCCTGGCAGGCCGACGTCAGCCAGGAGGGCACGACCGTCTCGGCGAGCGGCCTGGACTACAACCGGGTGATCCCGGCGGGCGGATCCCGGCGCTTCGGCCTCCAGGGCACCATCACCGCCACCAACCCGGCTCCCGAGGAGTTCCGGGTGAACGGCTCGGTCTGCGAAGGCTAGACCGGCGCGGCTGAGCGGCGCCGCCCCGTCCCGCCCGCCCCTCGGGGCCCGCGCGGCGGGGCGGCGCCGCTGACCGGGTGCGGGACCCGCGGTTGTGGTCTCCCACTCCAGGTAGGCGACGGGGTGCTCGGTGAGCGGCGCGTCCAGCCGCTGGAGGGTGGGGCCCCGGGCCTCCGGTCGGCCGAGGCCGAGCACCGCTGCGAGCGAGCGCGGCCGCGCAGGCGGGCGCCGGGGCGGGGTGCCATGATCCCGTCGGGGTGGGCGCGGGCGAGCTCGGAGTCCTCGTCGACCATCTCCGGCTTCACCGAGATGCCGAGCTCCATGCCCGGTCCCGGCACACGGGCGGCGAGGGGATTGAGGCCGCCGGGCCTCGGCGAGACGTACCGGTCGCCCGGCCCTCGGGCGTCGGCGCGGGGGCCGCCGAACCAGTCGTCGTGGAGGACGAACCGCTTCACCCCGACCGAGGGGGCGGCGTCGGCCGGCTCGCGTAGCCGGTCCAGGTGTTGACCACGGGTCGCGGCGATGCGGGGTGGTTGCCGCGGCCGCGCAGGTGGCGGTGGGCGCGGTCCCGCGTCGCTGTGTGAGGCGTACTGCCAGGATGGGGTGGAGGCGGCGCCGGGCTCCAGGGCGCCTTGGCGCGAGCATCGGCTCGCCGAAGCCTTGCGGCGAGATCCCGGCGTGGAAGGTGCGTTCGGCGGAGCTGCGGTTGTCGCCCGACCGGGTGCTCGCCCGAAACCTCGCCCGAGGCGCGCGCCGAACCCGGCGGAGCCGGCTGCGAGGAGGTAGGCGGAGTCGTAGCCGGTGCGGCCCTCGCGCACCCAAACGCCCCGGGTGAAGGGGGTGCGCTGCGGTGTGCGCTCGCGCATGCGGCGGCCGGTGGAGTCGAGCAGTTCGGCGGCTTCGGGCGGCACCGGCAGCACCGGGTTGACCGCGTCGACGGTGCAGGGGGTGTCGGGCGCGGTCGGCGAGGGCGGCGCGCCGGCGCAGCACAACCGGCCGGGCACACCTCGATCTCCCTGCCCAGCCCGAGGCCGGCGGTGTCGTCCGCGGCTCGCGCCGTGATCCGGTCGCCGACCGGCCGGTCGGGGTCGGTCTCCCGCTCTGCGCGCTCGACGCGGAACGCGGCGGAGAAGTAGGCGCCCGCGCGGTCGGCAACGACACCGGGGGTGCCCGGCCGGCCGGCGCTGCTCGGGCAGCACCGACGCCGCCGCGGGGCCGTCGGGAGAGAAGCCGATAGGCTGGGGCCGCGTGGGCGGGCGCCGGTCCTCCCGGTCGGCTCCGGTCAGCGGGCCGAGGTCGGCCCCGGTGCGGGGCGCACGGCAGGCCGCCGTCGGCGCTGGTCGACGGCGAGGTCGCCACCGCAACCGCATGCGCAGGGCACGGGGGAGCCAACGGGCGGTGCGTCGCTGTGCCACCACGACTCGGTCCGGGCCGTCGGCAGACCAACGTGATTGACTTACTTAATTTGGTGACGTAAGAATCTGTCCGCAGACGTCCCGGCCGTCGCACCCCGCATCCCCCGCCGACTTGCCCCCACCACCCCGCCGCGCGGCGGGCGCACCCTGGAGTGATCGCAGATGATGCGTCAGACCCTGCACGAGGACTGGCTGCTGTCCACGACACGAGGCCCGGTGCCCGAGGAGATCGCCGGGCGCAGCGTCCCGGCGCAGGTGCCGGGAAGCGCTCACACGGACCTGCTCGCCGCAGGACTCATCGGCGATCCCTACCTGGACACCGCCGAGACCGACCTCGCCTGGGCCCACCGCACGTCGTGGCGCTACACGTGCACCTTCGAGGCCGACGCGCCGCGGCCCGGCGAGCGCGTGGACCTGGCCTTCGACGGGCTGGACACGATCGCCGAGGTACGCCTCAACGGCCGGCTGCTCGGCGGCACCGCCAACATGCACCGCGCTTACCGCTTCGACGTCCGCGAGGCGCTGCGCGGCGGAGCCAACGAGCTCACCGTCGACTTCTCCCCCGCCCTGGAGTACGCCGAACGGGAGCGTGAGCGGCTGGGCCACCGCCCGCACACCAACGCCCACCCCTACAACATGGTCCGCAAGATGGCCTGCTCCTTCGGCTGGGACTGGGGCCCCGACCTGCAGACCGCCGGCATCTGGAAGCCGGTCCGGCTGGAGCGCTGGCGCGGCGCCCGCATCACCGGGGTACGCCCGCTGGTCACCGTGGACGGGCGGGGCACCGGCCGCGTCGAGGCGCACGTGGGCGTCGAGCACGCCGGGCCCGGGGGCAGCGGAGGCGGCCTCGTGCTTGCGGTCCGCGTCGCCGGACGCGAGACCCGCGTCGCCGTCCCGGCGGGCGCGGACGAGGCGGTCGCGGTCGTCGAGGTGCCCGAGGCCCGGCTGTGGTGGCCGGTCGGCTACGGCGACCAGCCGCTCTACGACCTCGACGTCACGCTGTCCGAGCAGGCTGCGGGCGGGCGGGAGGCCGCGGGCGGGTCGGAGGCCGAGGCGGACACCGTGCACCGGCGCATCGGGTTCCGCACGGTCGACGTCGACACCTCGCCCGACGAGATCGGCGCCCGCTTCACAGTCACGGTGAACGGCCGCCCCATCGCCGTCAAGGGCGCCAACTGGATCCCCGACGACCACTTCCTCACCCGCATCACCCGCGAGAGGCTGGCCCGCCGCGTCGACCAGGCGCTGGGCGCGCACATGAACATGCTGCGCGTGTGGGGCGGCGGCATCTACGAGACCGACGACTTCTACGACGTGTGCGACGAGCGCGGCGTGCTGGTGTGGCAGGACTTCGCGCTGGCCTGCGCGTCCTACCCCGAGGAGGAGCCGCTGGCCGCCGAGTTCGAGGCCGAGGCGCGCGAGAACGTCGCCCGGCTCAGCTCGCACCCGTCGCTGGCGGTGTGGAACGGCGGCAACGAGAACCTGTGGGGGTTCGCCGACTGGGGCTGGCCCGAGGCGCTGGCCGGTCGCACCTGGGGCGAGCACTACTACTACGAGCTGTTCCCGCGCGTGGTCGCCGAGCTGGACCCCACTCGCCCCTACGTGGACGGCAGCCCGTGCAGCCCCGGACACCGCCCCGGTGAGCTGCACCCCAACGACCCCGAGCACGGCTGCCGCCACGAGTGGCAGGTGTGGAACCAGGTCGACTACACCCATTACCGCGACACCGTCCCGCGGTTCTGCGCGGAGTTCGGGTTCCAGGGCCCGCCCACGTGGACGACCCTGACCGACTGGATCCACGACTCCCCGCTCACCCCCACCTCGCCGGCGTTCCTGCTGCACCAGAAGGCCGGAGACGGCAACGGCAAGCTGCACCGGGGGATGGAGGGGCACCTGCCCGTTCCCGACGACTTCGCCGACTGGCACTGGGCCACACAGCTCAACCAGGCGCGGGCGGTGGCCTTCGGCGTCGAGCACTTCCGCTCCTGGTGGCCGCGCACCTCCGGCACCCTGGTCTGGCAGCTCAACGACTGCTGGCCGGTGACCTCGTGGGCCGCGGTCGACGGCGACGAGCGCCCCAAGCCGCTCTACTACTCGCTGCGCCGCGCCTACGCGCCGCGCCTGCTCACCTTCCAGCCGCGCGATGGCGGGCTCGCGCTGATCGCGGTCAACGACACCGGCGAGGCCTGGTCCGGCCACGTGCGCCTCCAGCGCCAGAACTTCGCGGGCGAGGTGCTGGACACGACTAAGATCGAGCTGTCCGTGCAGGCCCGGTCGGCCGCCCGCCTCGACCCGGCCGAGTCGCTGACCACGCCGGCCGACCCGGGCAAGGAGCTACTCGTGGCCGCCACCGACGACGCCCGCACCGTCCACACCTTCCGCGAGGACCCGGAGCTGGCCTACGACCCCGAGCCGCTCAGCGCCGTGGCGACCGCCGTGCCCGAGGGCTATCGGGTGGACGTCCGTGCGCGGTCGTTCGCCCGCGACGTCGCCGTGCTGGCCGACCGGGCGGCGCCCGACGCCGAGGTCGACGACATGCTGGTGCCGATGCTGGCCGGCGAGACCCGGTCGTTCACGGTGCGCACCGGCGCCCGCATCGACCCGGGGGAGCTGACCGCCCCGCTCGTGCTGCGCTGCGCCAACGGCCTTTCCGTACACGCGGCCGGTCCTGCATGACCGCGCCGCAGCACCCCGTCGCCGCGGCGGGCGCGATCGGGCTGGTGCTGGCCCGGCCGGCGCGCCTGCTCGGTGTCGAGCCGTTCTTCATGGAGTTCATCGGGGGGATCGAGGAGCGCCTCGCCCAACGCGACATGTCGGTGCTGCTGCACATCGTCGGCGACCACCGCGCCGAGCTGGAGGCCTACCGGCGCTGGGCCGAGCGGGGCCTGGTCGACGCCGTGGCCGTGGTGAACCTGACCGTCGACGACGAGCGCCCGCGGGTACTCGCCGAACTCGGTTTGCCCGCGGTCCTCGTCGGCGCCTGGGAGGGCGCCCCGGCCGCACCGTCGGTGCGCACCGACAACACCGCGCCGGTGCACGAGGCACTGCGGCACCTGCTGGACCTGGGCCACCGCCGGGTGGCCCGGGTCAGCGGGCCCGCCTCCCTGCTGCACACGCACAAGCGCACCGCCGCGCTGGAGGAGGGCTGCCGCGAGGCCGGCATCGAGCCGCCGGTCGTCCTCGAAGGCGACTACTCCAGCGAGGCCGGTGCGGACCTGACGGCGGCGCTGCTGCGGCGCACGCCGGCGCCCACGGCCGTCCTCTACGACAACGACGTCATGGCGGTGGCGGGGCTGCAGGCCGCCAAGGAACTCGGCGTGGCCGTCCCCGAACGGGTGAGCCTGATCGCCTGGGACGACTCCACCCAGTGCCGGCTGTCCTCGCCGCCGCTGACGACGATGAGCGTGGACGTGCACCAGCACGGGATGACGGTCGCCGAATCGGTGCTGGAGGCCGCCGACGGCCTTCCCGTGGCCGAGCGGTGCTCTCCGGCCGCCCGCATCACCCCGCGCGGCAGCACGGCCCGGCCGGGCGTGCACGCGGCCGTGCAGGGCAGCGGCTGAACGCGGCACCGCGCCCCGCACGGCGGGCCGGTGCCCGGAATCCGGCGACCTCGGCTACACGATCGGCGGCGCTCGGGGTACCTTCGGTCGGGCCGGTGGGCACGGACCGGCCACAGCCGGCTGCGGCGCCGCCGCGGCCGGTGCCGCCGCCCGCCGATACGCAAAGGATGAAGACCGTGCGCCGTCCGACTATCGCCGACATCGCCCAGGCCGCGGGCGTCTCCAAGGGTTCGGTCTCCTACGCGCTCAACGGCAGGCCCGGCGTCTCGGAGGCCACCCGGGTGCGTGTGCTGTCCATCGCCGAGGAGCTGGGCTGGGCCCCCAGCACCGCCGCACGCGCCTTGTCGGACGGCCGCGCCGACGCGATCGGCCTGGTCGTCGACCGGCCGGCGCGGACGATCGGCCTGGAGCCGTTCTTCATGGAGCTGATGTCGGGGGTGCAGACCGCGCTCTCGGAGATCTCCACGTCGCTGCTGCTCCAAGTGGCCGCCGGCCAGGAGCACGAGATCCGCACCTACCGGCAGTGGCACGCCCAGCGGCGCGTGGACGGCGTGCTCGTCGTGGACCTGCTCAGCGGCGACAGGCGGCCCGCGGCGCTCGCCGAGATCGGCCTGCCCGCGGTCGTCGTGGGCGGCCCGCTGCCGGACGCCGCGCAGCCGTTCGTGTGGTCCGACGACGCCGCCTGGACGGCGATGGCCCTGCGCCACCTCGCCGACCTGGGACACCGCCGGGTCGCCCGCGTCGCCGGGCCGCCGGCGCTGCTGCACACCTCGCGGCGCACGCGGGCCTTCGAGGAGGCGGCGGCGGAGCTCGGCCTGGAACGGCACACGGTCGTGCACGCCGACTACACCGACGAGGCCGGCGCCGACGCCACGCGGCGGCTGCTGTCAGGGGTGCCGCGCCCCACGGCGCTCATGTTCGACAACGACCTCATGGCCGTGGCCGGGCTGAGCGTGGCCCAGGAGATGGGCTTCGCGCTGCCCGCGGACCTGTCGGTGGTCGCCTGGGACGACTCCCCGCTGTGCCGCATGACCCGTCCGCCGCTGACCGCCATCGGGCGCGACGTCAAGGGCTACGGCGAGCAGGCGGCGCGGGTCCTGCTGGAGCTTGTAGCCGGAGGCGCACCCGGGAACCGGCGGGGCGCCGAGGCCCGCCTCGTGCCCCGCGCCAGCACCGGCCGCCCGCCCGCGGAGCCGTGAGCGGGGCACCCGCTTCGCCGCTGCGGGCGTGCATGTACGCTCCTGTGGGGGCGGCCGCCGAGGCCGAACGACGGGCTGGCGCTGACCTGTGCAGACCTCAAAACTTAACCGGTTCAGTAACCGTCGGTCCCGTCCCCCGGCCGAACGGCCCGCCGCCCGACTCCGCGGTCGGCGCGGGCCGCCGCGCACTGCGCGGGCCGACGCCCGAGGGCGGGCACCACCGGGCGCGCCGCGGGCGGACCGCGGCAGACACGCGCCGAGTATGAAGGGAGCCGCCATGGACTTCTCCGCCGACGATCCCGCACCGCCCTCCTGGACGCGGGAGCAGGCCGACGGCCTCATCGCCTGGGCGGAGCGCTCCCGGCAGGCGCAGGGGTTCGCCTGGCTGGACGACGCCGGGCGCCAACGCACCGAGCAGGGAGTGCAGACCTGGATCACCTCGCGCACCACGCACGTCAGCGCGCTGTGCTCGCGCGAGGGCGGCGGCGCGGCGGCCGGACTGGCCGAGCACGGGGTGCGCAGCCTGCGCGAGTCGCTGCGCGACCCTGAGCACGGCGGCTGGTTCTCCACCGTCGCCTTCGACGGCTCGCCCGCCGACACCGACAAGGCCGCGTACCAGCACGCCTTCGTGCTGCTCGCCGCCTCCACCGCGGCGTCCTCCGGGACGCCGGGGGCCGATGAGCTGCTCGGCGACGCGGCGGCCACGGTTCTCGACCGGTTCTGGGACGCCGACGCCGGTCTCTCGGTCGAGTCGTTCGACCGCGCCTTCACCCGCGGCGAGGACTACCGCGGCGCCAACAGCAATATGCACATGGTCGAGGCGTTTCTGGCCGCCGGGGCCGCCACCGGCGACCCCGCCTGGGCGCGGCGCGCGCTGGGCATCGCCGACTTCCTCATCCGCGGCCAGGCCGCCGCGCACGGCTACCGGCTCCCCGAGCACTTCACCGCCCGGTGGGAGGTGCTGCCGGAGTACAACCGCGACCGCCCGGCCGACCCGTTCCGCCCGTACGGCTGGACCCCCGGCCACTCGCTGGAGTGGGCGCGCCTGCTGCTGCACGTCGAGGCGGCGCTGGAGGAGCCGCCCGAGTGGCTGCTGCCCGCCGCCGAGGCGCTGTTCTCGACCGCCGTCGAGGCGGCCTGGGCGCGCGACGGCGCCGACGGCTTCTGCTACACGCTGGACTGGGACGACCGGCCGGTGATCCACGAGCGCATGCACTGGGTCGCCACCGAGGCGGTCGCGGCCGCGCACGCCCTGCACACCCGCACAGGCGGGGCCGGCTACGCCGAGCTCGCCCGCACGTGGTGGACCCACGTGCGCACGTGCTTCGTCGACGGCGGCCAGAACTGGCGGCACGAGACCGACGCCCGGCACCGGCCCAGCACCACCGTCTGGAGCGGGCGTCCCGACGTCTACCACGCCTACACGGCCCTGGCGTTCGCCTCGGGCACCTCGATCCCCGGATACGCGGTGCTGGGCGCGGGTGCCGCGTCCGAGGGGAGCGCGAACGCGTGAGCACCGAGCAGAGCGCGTCGAGCACGCAGCCGGCGCCGCAGGCGGCGATCGCCGGCGAACACGTGATGGACCTGCTTCCGGAGGACGGCGGCGTGCTGCGGCCGGTTCCCGGCGGCGGACCGGCCAACATCGCCGTGGCCGCCGCCCGCTTGGGCACGTCGACGATGCTGCTGTCGCGGTTCGGCGCCGACGCCTTCGCCGAGCGGCTGCGCGCCCGGATGGCCGCCGAGTCGGTCGACCTGAGCCGCTGCCCCACCGGGCTGGGATCGTCGGCGCTGGCGGTGGCCACACTCGCCGACGACGGCTCCGCGCGCTACGACTTCTGGCTGGAGGACGCGCCCGACTGGTCCTGGACGCGCGCAGAGCTTGCCGATGCGCTGCCCGACGCGGTGCGGGTGCTGCACCTGGGCTCGATCGCGGCGCTGCGCCCTCCGGGCGACGCCGAGCTGCTGGAGCTGGCCCGCCGCGAGCGGGAGCGCCGCACGATCGCCTTCGACCCGAACGTGCGCATGGCGGCGCTGCCCGGAGCCGACCACGCCCGCGCGCGCGTGGAGGACTTCTGCCGGGTCAGCCACCTGGTCAAGGCGAGCGACGACGACCTCGCCGAGCTGTATCCGGGCACGCCGACCGAGGAGGCCGCGCAGCGGCTGCTGGAGCTGGGGCCCCGGGCGGTGGTGGTCACGCGCGGCGGCGACGGCGCCGTCGCACTCAGCGCCGAAGGGCGCGCGGAGATCGCCAGTCCCCGCGTGGCGGTGCACGACACGATCGGCGCGGGCGACACGTTCATGGCGGCCCTGGTCAGCGGATGCGCGGCCGACGGAGGCAGGGTGCCGACGGAGGCGGGAGAGCTGCGCGCGCTGCTGGCAACGGCCGCGGCCTGCGCCGCGATCAACTGCACCCGACCGGGCGCGGACCCGCCCACGGCCGACGAGCTCGCGCGGTTCCACGAGGCGCGCTAGTGGCCGGTCTGTCCGGTGGTGTTGGGAAGGCGGGAAGCGGGTGGGCCGCCGATCGCGGTGTGGAACCGGTGATTCTTGTTGGTGTGAAGCCTAGCCGGTAGGGCGGATGTGCAGCGGGCCGCTGCTGTCACCGGTGGTGGACGGAATCGACCGTGTAGAGGTGCGGCTCGAACCCGTCGGCGATCGCGGCGGCGCGGTCCATATGCTCCTTGGCCACCGGGTCCTGGAGCATCCGCTGGAAGGACTCGGCGCTCTCCCACTGGGCGTAGTTGACGACGCGCTCACCGTCGCCGCTGATGTGGATGTTGGCGGAGACGAAGCCCGGGACGTGCCGCATGACCTCGTCGGTCGCGGCGGCCAGGCAGTCGGCCAGCTCCCGTTGCCGCTCGGGCCGGACGGTGAAGACGTTGATCAGCGTGGCCACCGGCGCGCCGGCCTCGATGACGGTGGACTCGGGCATGGCGACCTCCGTGTCAGGTTCCTTACATCGTGAGCAACCGCCAACCTATGTAAGGTTCCTGCCATGAGTCAAGAAGACGTGCGGGACCGCATCGGATACCTCGTCAAACAGGTGGCCCAGGCCTTCCGTTCGGCCAGCGAGGAGCGCCTGCGCGGCATCGGCCTGTCGATGGCGCAGTACGCGGTGCTGACGGCCCTGCGGGACGCGCCCGGGGCGCCCGCCGCCGAACTCGCCCGGCGCACCTTCGTCACGCGCCAGTCGCTGCGCGACGTCCTGTCGGGGCTCACCAGGCGCGGACTGGCCGCCGTGGCCGCGGAGCCGCCTGCGGGCGGACGGGCGCAACCGGTCACGCTGACCGACGCGGGACGCTCGCTGCTGGCGGAGGCCGAGGCGATCGTGCTGGAGACCGAGGCGCGGATGACCGCCGACCTGAGCGGCGACGACGCGGAACGGCTGGCGGACCTCCTGCGCCGGTGCCGCGCCGGGCTCGGCTAAGGCGGTGCCGGAGGTCGCCGCACCGGGTTCCTCGATGCCGGAGGGACTGCCGGGTGCCGCGCAAGCGGCGTTCGGCAGTACCGCTGTCCGGCGACGGAAGCGGCTCCCGGGCGGCCCGTCGAGGGGAGCAGCGGGCCGCCCGAGCGCCGAGCGATCCAACGGTAACAGTCTGTTTCGAGGAGTCCGGAGGGTCCGGGCGGCCGACGTCGGCCACACGCCGGTCCGCCCCGGGGCGGACCTGGGCGGACCTGGGCGGACCGGACCCGAGACGGTCGGCGCCGACGCATCGCGCGCGCCGCTCGGGCGGCGTCGCCCTGCACGCCTCTTCCCGATTTCGGCTGGCCGGATGCGGCCAGCCGCGGGTCGTCCGGCGCCGCGGGCGATCCGCGCAGCCGGGAAGCCATCGGACGGAAAGGACGGAACCGGCACCCCGGGGCGGCCGTCCTAGGAAGTGCCGGAAAGCCGAGCGGGCATGCAGCGGCCGACCGGCGGCCCATTCAGGCCGGTGCCCCCAACGGCCGGTCCAGCCCTCCGGCGCTTCTGCCCGCTG
The DNA here is from genome assembly GCF_039531585.1 of Streptomonospora arabica. Classification (NCBI taxonomy): domain Bacteria; kingdom Bacillati; phylum Actinomycetota; class Actinomycetes; order Streptosporangiales; family Nocardiopsidaceae; genus Streptomonospora; species Streptomonospora arabica. Next base: position 71,780 of record NZ_BAAAQI010000004.1, read on the forward strand.
TACGCTCTTGTGGCCCCCAGAACTCGCATTCGCGACAAAAGCCGCACAACGACCGACAGGGACCCCCGTGTACTCTCAGTATCCTCAGCCGCAGCCCTACCCGCCGCCCCAGCCCGAGAAGAAGCCCAACTACTGGCTGATCGGATGCTTCGGGTGCGGCGGCGCGCTGGCCCTCGTCGCCGGGATCGTCATCATCTTCCTGGTCGTGGTGAGCAGCGGTGACGACTCGGGCGGCTCCGCCAGTGACCAGCCGTCGTCGTCGGCGGGCGCCGGCGACGATGCGGGAAGCGGGCAGGAGGAGACCGCCCCCGCCGACGACGAGCCCGCGGGCTCCGGCGAGCCGGTCGAGGTCGTCGCCGAGCCGGCCGAGTACGAGGCCGGCGCCCTCAGCCAGGGCGGCGACTTCGTCGCCGTGCACGTCACGATCACCAACAACAGCGACGAGCCGCTCTCCGTCAACCCGCTGTACTTCAGCATGGAGGACGCGAACGGCCAGACCCAGGACGCCGACCTGATGGAGTCCGCGGGCCAGGAGGACAACTTCGAGGCCCTCGACCTGGCCAACGGCGAGAGCGAGAGCGGCGTCGTCGTGTTCCCCGGCACCTCCGAGCCGGTGAGCGTCACGCACACCGGCGTCATGGGCGACTCCTACACCGCCGAGGTGGCCTGAACCCGTCCCGGTCCGGCTACCGGCGAGCCCGGCGCTCCGCGGACGGAGCGGCCGGGCTCAGCCGTGCCGGGGCCTGCCGCGGCGCGCACGGCCGGGGGCTCTCCGCTCCGCGGCGGCGCCACCCGCCGACAGCTCGCACCGGTCGCGGGACGCGGCGGGCGGCCCCGCTAGGGTTGCGGCGTGGCTTCCATCGCAGATCCGCGCGTCCGGGACTTCCTCCAAGAGGGCACGCGCACCGGGATCCTCGCCTACACCGCCTCCGACGGCCGCCCGCTCGCCGCGCCCGTGTGGTTCATCCTGGAGGGCGACGAGATCGTCTTCAACACCGGGCAGGCCACGGCCAAGGGCAAAGCGATCGCCCGCGACCCCCGGCTGGCGCTCGTGGTCGACATCGACGCCCCGCCGTACGGGTTCGTCCAGGTGCAGGGGGTGGCCGCGACCTCGGCGGACCCGGATGAGCTGCTGCGCACCGCCACGGTCATCGGCGGACGCTACATGGGAGCCGACCGCGCCGACGAGTTCGGCCGCCGCAACGGCGTCCCCGGTGAACTCGTCGTCCGCCTCCGCCCCACGAAGGTCATCGCCGGCTTCGACACGACCGGCTAGCGCCCGCCACGCGGCGCGCCGTGGCACGCCGCCCGGGCACGATCCGGCCATCAGGGCAGGCAGCAGACGTCTGCGCAGGTCACCGCGGGCAAGACGGCTCTTTCACCGTCCGTCGATTCCTGTTTTTACGCGGAACCGGAATCAATAAAGGCGGCTGTGGGTAACTATCCGATGAGATAGCCGCCCCCGTGAGAAGGACGACGCCTGCACATCCCCCAGCCGCCGCCAATTGGCGCTGAAACACTCGCTGCCATTGGCGGATTCATTCCAATGAAGCCGCCGATTCAACGCCGGCCGACCCCTGGCACAACCTTCACACTTGGAAGGTGATCGTGGACGACGACGATTAGACTAACCCCCTGGAAGCCCTCTTCCAGGGGGTGTCCCGCATCCGCCCGTGTCCCCCGGAGGGCCGACCGACGATGCTCGACTCCCGGGAATACCAGCAACCGGTCGCCGAATCCCATATGGCCGGGTCCACACGAGGGCGAACGGCAGCAAGCAATCTATTCGTCGTCCACCGGATACATCCACCTATCTACCATTGCCATAGCATACCTGAATGCCATTCATCGACGCCCGAGAAGTCTTTGAAGTAGAATCCGCTCGGGTTGTTCGGAAACATGCGGTCGCTCTTGAGCGGAGCCGTGCCTTCCGTTTCGAACACGTCGCGCTCGCAGAACCACCATACAGCCTGCGGGACCACGGTCGGCGCGAAGAATACCCGCAGAGCATAGCGCTTTCCGCCCGGCCGGGCCCGATACCGGAGCATCGGGCGTGTCGGGACCGAACTCCGCACCCGCACCCGGTAGCCGAACGAGAAGAGCTCGCCGTCGGCCGGGTCCAACACCCGATCGAGCCTCAGGACCGCCGACAAGTAGCCGAATCCGGTTTCGCGCACCGCGGCCACGGTGCATCCCAGGCCCGGCTCGATGGACAGCACACCGGTGCCCGTGTCGCGGTGGTAGTTATAGGCCGCCGACACAAGTGAGACTCCCGGATGAAGCGGGAATACACGCCGAATAACATCGATTTCGGTTATTACACCCCGGCCGTCGATATGATAGTGAGCTTCACTCTCGCGCACGTGGTATCCCTGCCGAATGGCATCGGACGCCGCGTCCGGCGTGACGGAGAAGGGGACGGAACTGCGGCTCCGGCTGCGTTGGTTGAACCGCTGGCTCCGCCGCCGTTCCTCGGTGACTCTTCGAGCCTGCTCCAGCGCCCGCCTCGCCAGACCTTCATCGCAGCCGAATTCGGTCACATAGTAGTAGACCAGCTCAGTCGACGGCATTACATGCCCGTTTTCGACATTCGATATGTGGCCGCTGCTGTACAGCGCCACGTCGCGGGTGGTGGCTCCCGCGGCTTGGCGCGCTTCGCGCAGCAGCCGGCCGAGCCGGAGGTGCTCCTCACTGACGGGTACGCGGTCGCGCGGCGGGCCCGGCTCTCTCGGAGGCGTCATTCGGCCCATTATCCAGTTCCGCCCGATTCCACGGGAGGGCCGACGGAGTGCGCGGCCCCGCGTGCGCGCGGCGGTCCCGGCGCCTCCTCACGCGCCGGCCCGCTTGCTTGCCGTTCTTGCTTGCCGAGTCTTGCTTGCTTGCCGCGGAAACTGGCCTATCGGCAAGCACGTCGCGGCTGTGGTGCCCTCTTCATAGATGGTCTCCACCCGAATGTCCAACGGCGGCCAGGCGGTGGGAGCCCACCGGTCCCGTCAGGGAAGGGAGAGAGGCAATGGCTGTCCTGATAGTCGCGATCGCGGCACTCGTCTGCGGCTTCGCCGCCGGCTGGGTGCTCACGTCGTCGTACTCGGCCTGGGAGATGGGCCGGATCGTCAACCGACAGCAGCGGGAGATCATCGCGTTGCGCGAGCACGCCGCCGAGCTGGCTCAGAACATGCGCAAGGCGTCCTGAGACCGGGGGCCGCGCGGCGGAGGCGCCCCGCCGCACGGCCCGACAGCAGTCGACTGAGAAGACGGGCGGGAGCCGGCCGGGAGGGGCCCGCTCCCGCTCGGGGCGGCGGCGCAGCCGGACGGGGCCGAGCGCGCCGCCGCCCCACCCGTCGGCCCCCTGCACCACCCGACCCGCCTGCAAACCGACCCGCTCGCAGACCGGCCGACCTACACCGCCCGGCAGGCGTGGTCCGCCGCGCCGACCGCCTCGCGGGCGGGGGCCTCCAGCACCGGCGGCAGCGGCTCGGCGTGCACGATGCGCAGGCTCGTGACCGCCCGGGTGAGCACCACGTAGAGCCGGTGAAGGCCCCGCTCCTCGGCCGCGGCGATGCGCGCCGGCTCGTCGACGACCACCGCGTCGAACTCCAACCCCTGGGCCAGCGTCGCCGGGACGCACACCAGCCGCTCGGCCTCCAGCGCGTCCTCGCTCTCGCCCACGAGCGCGGTGCGCAGCCCCTCGGCGCGCAGCCGCCCGGCGACCGCGGCGGCCTCGTCGTCGGCGGTGATGACGCCGACCGAGCCCTCGCCCTCCAGTGCCTCCCGGCAGGCCGCGGTGAGGACGGCGAGCCGCTCGGCCGCGGCGGCGGAGGCGATGCGCAGCGCGCCGCTCCCCTGGCGGACGCCGGTCGGGCGGCCCAGCCCGGGCGCGATCGCGGGCAGCAGCCGGGCCGCGTAGTCGATGATCTCGGCGGGCACGCGGAACCCGCGGTCGAGTACGGCGAGGCGGGCGTCCGGCTGGCCGAGGTGCTCCAGCAGCGTCTCCCAGCGGTCCACCGCCGAGGGAGCGGTGGCCTGGGCGATGTCGCCGAGCACGGTGAGCGAGCCCCGCGAGCAGCGCCGGGCGACCGCCCGGCACTGCATGGGGCTGAGGTCCTGGGCCTCGTCGACGACGATGTGGCCGATGGTGTCGGGCCGCTCGACCAGTCCGGTCGCCTCGTCGATCAGCGCCAGGTCGGCGTTCGACCACTTCGCCGACTTCGGGCCGCGCGGGCGGCCCGGCAGCAGGACGGCCCGCTGCTCCTCGGGGGTGAGGACGCCCTCGGCGGCGCGGTACAGCCGGTCGGGGTCGGTGAGCAGGCCGAGAACCAGGCGCAGGGGATCGGCCTTGGGCCACATGCGCCGTACCACGGCGCTGACAGCGCGGTTGCGGCGCAGGCCGCTCAGCGTGCCCGGTTCCACGGCCTCGCCGGAGTTCTCGATCCGGCGCATCACGAGGTGGGCCACGCGCTGGGCGAGCAGGCCGGGACCGGCGCCGTAGGCCATGTCGCGGGCGCGCAGCTCGTCCAGGACCTCGGCCAGCTCGGCCGCGGGGACGCGCCAGCGGCGCGAGCCGCGCTCGACGACCAGGGTCTCCTCGGGCGGCTGCGGACGCGACCACAGGTCGCGCCGGATGACCTCGGCCATGCGGGCGTCGCCCTTGACGCGCTCGGCCTCGGGTGTGTCGGCCCGGCGTACGGGTGCGGGGGCGATCAGCTCGTCGACGGTGGTCTGGCGGACGCCGACCTCGCCGAGGGCGGGCAGGACCCGGCGGATGTAGGAGAGGAAGGACCGGTTGGGTCCGAGGATGGCGACGCCTCCGTCGCGGCGCAGCCGGTCGCGCTCGGTGTAGAGCAGGTAGGCGATGCGGTGCAGGCCCACCGCGGTCTTGCCGGTGCCGGGCGCTCCCTGCACGCAGAGCGTGGGGCGTATCGGTGCGCGAACCAGGTCGTCCTGCTCGGGCTGGATGGTGGCCACGATGTCGCGCATCGGACCGGTGCGGGGGCGCTCGATCTCGGCGTGCAGCAGCTCGTCGCCGAGCCGAGGGCCTGCGGCGGGGTCGCGGCCGTCCGCGGTGGCGGCGGCGGCCAGCGGCTCGTCCTCGTAGGCGGTGAGCTCGGCCGCGTCGGAGAACCCGTAGCGGCGGCGCAGCAGCACCCCCTGCGGGTCGCCGGGCCCGGCGCGGTAGAACGCGGCCGAGATCGGCGCGCGCCAGTCGATCACCAGGGGCGTGCCCCGGCCGTCGTGGACGTGGCGCCGTCCGATGTAGACCCGGTCGGTGTCGGCGGCGCGGGTGGGCCCGGCGCCTGCGCCGGGGCCGTCGCCGTCCTCGTAGACGCGGCCGCGGGGGTAGTCGAGCCTGCCGAAGAACAGCGGGACGTCGGGCAGGTCGACCAGCTCCGCCGCGCGGCGCCGGCGGTCCATCCGCAGAAGGCGGTTGGTGAAGGTGTAGTCGGCGTCCTCGGCGCTGTCCTGCACGGTCTCGGTGGTGACGACGTCCTCGTGCATGCGCCGCAGCGCGGCGCGGGCCTCGGCGAGGAAGGCGCGTTCGGAGCGGATTTCGGGATCGGCGGCGGAATCGGGCAGGCGTTCGGCCATGATGAGGGCAGCCTCGGAGGTTTCGGCGGGACACGGTGTCGACGGCGGCAGCGCGGGTCCCGCCCCGGGATGACACCCGGTGCGTCGCGATCCTCAGCGCGCGGAGAAAGAATTGCCGCCAGGCAAGAGCGTGACATTATACCCGCCGCTGACCGTCTGGTCAAGACACCGGGCGCAGACGGCGACACCGCCGAGACCGGGTCCGCGCTCGCCGACGCAGTGCCCCGCCCGTCCTCTCATCCGGGCGGCGGGAGGCCGGCGCGGCCGCGTCCTCCGCGGGCAGGACTCCGGCCGTCCCGGAGGCGGTGCAAGAACACGAGCGAAGTCGGTAGCGCGCAGGATTCGCGCACCCGCCCGCCGTGGCAGGCTTCGGGGAGTCCCGGGCGGCCGCCGCGCCCCTCCTTCCCCCGCGAGGTGACCTGTGCACGACCTGCTGCTGCGCGACGCCGCCATGACCGCCGCGGTCCTGGCCTTCTTCGCCGCGGCCTGGTTCGGCTGGGCGCAGGAGCACCCGCGTCCGGGGTGGCGGGCGCCGCTGACGGCCGGGTCGGTCGGCGGTCTGCTGGTAGCGGCCGCCGCGGGCGCCGTCGCCGGACTGAACTGGGACAGCGGTTCGGTGCTCGACGCGCCGGACGCGCTCGGTGACTACCTGGTGATCGTGGGAGTGGAGTTCGCGACCGCCGCGGCCGGTGCGGCGATCCTGGCGCTGCTGCGCCGCGCCCGCTACATCTCGGCGTGGATCTGCCTGGTGGTCGGCGTGCACTTCTTCCCGATGGCGTCGGTCCTGGGCAATCCGGCGCTGTACGGCCTGGCGGTGCTGCTCACCGCGGCGTCGCTGGCCGCGCCGTTCGCCGCCGCCCGGACCCGCGTTCCGGTGAGCCTGGCTACGGGCGTCCCGGCGGGCGCGGTACTGCTGGGTTTCGCGCTCTGGGCGGGAGGCGCCGCCGTCGTGTGACGCGGCGGGGAGCCACCGGAATCAGTGGTGCGGGGGTTCGCCGGTGACCACGTGGTCGGCGTGGTTGACGGCCTCCAGGACCAGCCGCCGCAGGTGGCCGTCGCGCAGCCGGTAGATCGCGCGCCGGGACTGCTTGCGCGACTCCACCAACCCGGCCAGGCGGAGCTTGGCCAGGTGCTGGGAGACGGCGGTGCGCGAGGCCGCGCAGGCCTCGGTGAGCTCGGTGACGTCGGCCTCGCGGTGCCCGAGCACCCACAGCAGGTGCAGCCGGGTGGGGTCGGAGAGCAGCCGGAAGACGTCGGCGGCCACGGCCAGGCGCTCGGCCTCGGGCGGTGTCTCGTGGGACAGGCTCGCGGCTGCCGGGGTCTCTCGGGTCTCCATGGGGGCAGTCTAGGTCCGCGCCGGGCTCCCCATGCGTCCTCGCCTTCCGCGGCCGAGCCGTGCCCGCGCCCGGCCGGACCGGCGCGTTCGCGGCCGTCGGCGGGTCCCGCGCCCGGGGGCGGCGCTGTCAGCGGCCCGCTGCCGCGGCGGTTTCGCGGCGCCGTACCGGCGGCCGCCACAGCAGTGCCGCCGCGCCTCCCGCGAGCGCGGCGACCAGGCCGGATCCCGCGAATGCGGCCTCCGGGGGCAGAGCGGCGCCCGCCCAGCCGGCGAGGGGGTAGGCGGCCAGGAAGCACAGGTGGGAGAGGGAGAACTGGGCGGCGAACAGCGGCGGCAGACCGCAGTCGGCGGCGCTGTCGCGCAGAAGGCGCCCGGTGAGGGTCGCCACGAGCGAGCAGCCGGCTCCCAGCAGGGCCCAGGCCCCGGCGAGCAGGGCCGCGGTCGGCGCGATCGCCCAGCCGGCGGCGAGCGCCCCCCCGGCCGCGGCCAGCAGCGCCGGACCCGCCAGCATCACCGGCCGCACACCCGAGGGCATGGGCACCCGGGGCAGGGCCAGGGCCACGGCCATCGATCCGGCGCCGAAGCAGGCGAGGGACGCCGCCACGCCGGTGTCGGTTCCGCCGAGCGGCCCGCGCACGTAGACGACCGTGTCGACCAGCACCAGCGCCGTCGGCGCCGCGACGGCCAGGTTGAGGGCCGCCAGCGCGCGCAGCGGGGGTCGGACGGCGAAGGCGCGGACCCCCGACAGCGCTCCGGCGAGTCGTGACGGAGACCCGCGGCCGGCCGTCCCCGGCAGCCGCGTGCCCGCAACCAGCAGCGCGGAGGCGGCGAACCCGATCCCGGTGAAGGCGAACAGCGCGCTGAAGGGCACGAGCAGCAGCAGGCCGGCGGCGAGCAGCGGCGATCCGACCGCCTCCAGGTCGTAGGCCAGCCGCGACAGGGCCAGGGCGGCGGTGTAGTCGGCGTCGTCGACGATCTCGGGGATGAGCGCCTGGAACGCGGGCGTGAACGCGGCCGAGGCGGTCTGCAGCAGCGCCACCAGCGCGTAGACGTGCCAGACCTGGTCGGCCAAGGGCAGCAGCGCCACCGCGGCGGCGCGCACCGCGTCCGATCCGACGAGCACGGCGCGGCGCGGCAGGCGCAGGGTGATCCCGGCGAGCAGCGGCCCGCCTGCCACGTAGGCGACCATCTTGATCGTCAGCGCGGTCGCCATCACCCGGGAGGCGTCGTCCCCGGCGAGCCGGTACGCGAGCAGACCCAGCGCGACGGTCGCCAGCCCGGTTCCCGCCAGAGCGGCCGCCTGGGCGGCCAGCAGCCGCCGATAGGCACCCGGGCGCAGCAGCAGGCCCAGCATGTCGCACCCTCCCCGCCGGAGAACCCGATGACCGTCGCGGGTCAACATAACAAACATGTGCGTATATGCGCACTAGACATCTATGCGCACAGAACCACAGTGATGTCCGGCCGTATGGCGCACGCCACACAAGCTCCGCGGGCCGCCGCGATGACTTTCCCGCGGACTCCCGGTCCTTCCTCTGCGACGAACACGGGTTCGCCCGACGCCACGGAGGGATCGACATGGACACCACCTCACCGACCGGCGCGCCCCCTCGGGCCGGGCGGCGGGAATGGGCGGGGCTGGCGGTGCTCGCGCTGCCGACCCTGCTTCTCTCGCTCGACATGAGCGTCCTGCACCTGGCTCTGCCGCATCTCGCGGCCGACCTGCGCCCCAGCAGCAGCGAGCTGCTGTGGATCATGGACGTCTACGGGTTCATGATCGCCGGGTTCCTGATCACCATGGGCACGGTCGGCGACCGGATCGGGCGCCGCCGGCTGCTGCTGATCGGCGCCGCGGCCTTCGGCGCCGCCTCGATCGCGGCGGCCTACTCCACGAGCCCGGCCATGCTCATCGCCACCCGCACGGTGCTCGGCATCGCCGGTGCGACCCTCATGCCCTCGACGCTGGCGCTGATCAGCAACATGTTCCACGACCCGCGCCAGCGGGCGACCGCGATCGCGGCGTGGGCGAGCTGCTTCATGGGCGGGACCGCCGTCGGCCCGGTCGTGGGCGGCGTGCTGCTGGAGTGGTTCTGGTGGGGCTCGGTGTTCCTGCTGGGCGTGCCCGTCATGGTGCTGCTGCTGGTCAGCGCGCCCCTGTTGCTTCCCGAGCACCGCGATCCCGATGCCGGACGGCTGGACCTGGTCAGCGTCGCCCTGTCGCTGGCGGCGATCCTGCCCCTCGTCTACGGGCTCAAGGAGATCGCCGCGCACGGCCCCGCGCCGGTCGCCTTCGCGGCGATCGCGGCGGGCGCCGTCGTCGGTGCGCTCTTCGCACGCCGCCAGCTGCGCATGGCCGACCCCCTGCTGGACCTGCGCCTGTTCGCCGACCGCGGCTTCACCGCCGGCCTGGGCGTGATGATGATCGGCGCGGTGGCCATGGGCGGCATGTTCCTGCTCATGTCGCAGTACCTGCAGCTCGTCGCCGGCCTCACCGCTCTCCAGGCCGGGCTCTGGCTGGTGCCGCCGTCCGTCCTGATGATCGCCGGCACCATGCTGGGCCCTTGGGCGGCCCGGAAGGCGGGCAGCGCCAACGTCATCGGGGGAGGCATGGTGCTGGCCGCGGTCGGGATGCTCGTGCTGACGCAGGTCGGCGCCGCGAACGGCACGGGGCTCGTGGTCGTGGGCCTGGCCGTGGCCTGCCTGGGCCTGGGGCCGGGCGCGGCCCTGGTGACCGACGTGGTCGTCGGTTCGGCGCCGCCCGAGAAGGCCGGCTCCGCGGCCTCGATGTCCGAGACGAGCGGAGAGTTCGGCATCGCCATGGGGGTGGCGCTGCTGGGCAGCCTGAGCACCGCCGTCTACCGCGGGCTGGTCACCGTTCCCCCCGGGGTTCCGCCGGAGGCCGCGGCCGCCTCGCGCGACGGCCTCGCTTCGGCCGTCGCGGCCTCCGCGGAGCTGCCCGCCGACACCGCCGCGCACCTGCTCGCCCCCGCACGGGAGGCGTTCGCACTGGGCCTGAACGCGGCGGCCGTGGTCGGCGCGGTCGTGATGGGCGGGTGCGGCGCGGCCGCCGTCCTGCTGCTGCGCGCCCGCCGCTCCGGTCCCGCCCCCGCGCGCGAGACCGATGACGCCGGCGAAGCCGGGCACGCACCGGTCCGCGCTCAGGCGTGACCCTCCCCGGCCCGCGCGCCTCTGCGGGCGGCCGCCCCTGCGAAGGCCGGTCCGGTGCGAACCGCACCGCGCCGAAGCGATGAGTTCGCCGGGCCGCCGGAGTCGGTACCGGTGAACCGCCGCATGAGGCGGCGGCGCCCGGCCGCGGGACCGCACCGATGGTTTCCGCACCGCCGCTCACGACGACACAGAAAGGCGATCCGATGCCGAACGGAACAGGTCTCGACGGGATGCTCCTGGCCAGCCGCGACCCGGAGCGGCTGCGCGCCTGGTACGCCTCCGCACTGGAGCCGCAGGAGGAGTTCGAGCAGGACCAGTACCGCATGCTCAAGTTCCGCACCTTCTACCTGGTCATCGACCACCGCGACGACGTCGCGGCCACCAACCCCGACCCGGCGAGGGTCGTCCTCAACTTCGACGTCGAGGACGCCCGCGCCGCCGTCAAGCGCATGGAGCAGGCCGGCACCCGGTGGGTCGCTCCCCTGGAGGACCGCGACGGCAGCCTGTTCGCCACGGCCACCGACCCCGACGGCAACTACGTGCAGGTCATCCAGTTGAGTGAAGAGCACCGGAACGCGATGTAGCCGGTGGGGCGGCGGCAGCCGCCGGAGGAGGAGGAGAGCGCGATGCTCGACGCAAGCAGGGCCTTCAGCAGTTTCGCGGTCGACGACACCGCGGCAGCCGAGCGGTTCTACACCGGGACGCTCGGCCTCACGGTCACCGGTGTCGCGGGGATGGAGGAGTACGGGCTCCTCGACCTGCGCCTGGCGCAGGACCGCGGGGTGCTGATCTATCCCAAGCCGGACTTCGTACCGGCGTCCTACACGGTGATGCACTTCCCGGTCGACGACATCGACAAGGCCGTCGACGAGCTCGCGGCGCGCGGCGTGGAGTTCCTGCGCTACGACGCCTTCGAGCAGGACGCGAAGGGGATCACCCTCGGACGCCCGCGCAACGCGTGGTTCACCGATCCTGCGGGCAACGTCCTGGGACTCGTCCAGGACTGAGCCCGCCCTCGGACCCGGCGCGCGCCCCAGCCGCGGGCGCGGCGCGCGCCGGTTCCCGCCCGCCTCTCGGCGGCCCGGCGGGCCGACCGGACGGGAGAGGCGGGCGGGAGGGGCCCGGGGCCCGGGACGGAATGCCGCAGCGCCCCGGCGGACCTCCGCACCCGGGGGTTCCCGTGCGTCCTCGCCGCGTGCCCGGTGCCGGCGGAACCGGGCACCGCCCACGCCGGCCCCTCAGCGGTGAATCGTCCGTGCCGCAGCGGGTAAAGAGTCGGCATGCTGCCCTGGCTGACCCTGGAGTCGTTCCGCTCGGCTGTGCACCGGATGCTGCTGGGCGGGGCGTGGTTGTGCCCGATCCTGCCCGCCGACGCGCTCGGCGCGACTGCGGGCGTGCCCGCCCCCGCAGCACCCGCCCCCCGCGTCGAGCTAAATCCCACACGCGTCGAGGAGCTGTGGTCGGAGCTGATCCGCCGCGAGCTGCCCGACTGGTAGCGTTCCCGATCGGCCCAGGCGATCCCCTGCCCCGGACTCCGCGTGCGCCGGGCCCGCCGCGGCCCCCGCCCGGCGCGGCTCCGCCCTGTCCGTACTTTCGCAGGAGGACCGCAGTAGTGGACGGCGCAGACCGCTCCCGGCGGTGCGCGCACCGCGCCGGCACCGGAGTCCGCGGCGCCCCGTTGTGCTGCGACGAATATCGCACCCAGCCCCACATGAATCCGCCGGAACGCGGGTACAGAGCGCACAGGCACGGTCTCCGGAACCCCCGTGCGCAGCAGGGATCCTCGGTGCCGCGCCGGCCCGGGGACCCTCCCGGAGCCGACCGGGGGCCGCGGCGCCCCCGAGGGCACACCGGCCACGGCCGCACCGCCCCTATCATGGCGCCCCGGTGGCCATCGGCCGCGCGAACCGGTTCGGAGACCGCCGACCGGAGACGAACGGGAGAGGAGCGTTGCGAAAGCGAAAAACGAAAGGCGCGTCTCGCGATTTCCACCCCGTGTCGCAACCGCGGCACGCGACAGGCGCTGCGCTACCGTCTTCACGCACGAACGGAGCCGCTCATTATCGCGGAAGGTCCCGGCACGACAGCGCCAGGATCAATATCCTATAACCATTCGGCGCGCATAAGGGAAGTATGCACCGATTGGCCGTAGAGTTTCCGGTCGAGGACTGCGAATAGCGCAACGGAATTTACTCCGGCACCAGTAGCGGTCCCGTGCAGGCACCTTCACGGGGTCGGGGGGAGAGGGCCGGGCCCTGCACGCCGAAGGCGTCACAACGACGGTACCTGCCCCGGGACTCCCGGTCCGGACCTCGGGAAGGAGTTGTCATCTCTCGATTCAGGTCCTACATACAAGAACATACGAACCCACCGGTCTTCTTCGTCTCAGGCGGGATCGTCCTCGTCTTCCTGATCCTGGGCGCGCTCTTCACCAGTGGGCTCGCTACGGTCGCCAGCAGCGTACTTACGTGGATCACCACGTATTTCGGCTGGTTTTACATTATGGCGGCCACTTTCTTCCTGGTGTTTGTACTCTGGGTGATGTTCAGCCGATTCGGTAACATCCGTCTCGGCCCGGACTCGTCACGTCCGGAGTTCGGGACGACCGCGTGGTTCGCCATGCTGTTCACCGCCGGCATGGGCATCGGCCTGGTGTTCTACGGCGTCAGTGAGCCGGTCGGCTACAACGCCAATCCGGCCCATCCCAACGAGGTCACCGCCAACACGTCGGCGTCCGCCTCCGAGGCGATGAACTCCACGCTGTTCCACTGGCTCTTCCACCCGTGGGCGATCTACATCGTGCTCGGCCTGGCCCTGGGCTACTTCTGCTTCCGCAAGGGCCTGCCGATGCGGCCCGCCTCAGCGCTGTACCCGCTGATCGGCAACCGCATCTACGGGTGGATCGGCAACCTGGTCGACGTCCTGGCCGTGTTCGGCACCCTGTTCGGCCTCGCCACCTCGCTGGGCATCGGCGCCCGCCAGGTCAACGCGGGTCTCACCTCCCTGTTCGGCGTACCCAACGTCTGGTGGATGCAGGTCATCATCGTCGCGCTCATCACCAGCGTCGCGGTGCTGAGTGTGATGCTCGGCATCGACAAGGGCATCCGCCGCCTGTCGGTGATCAACCTCTGGCTCGCCGTCATCCTGATGCTTTTGGTGTTCCTGTTCGGCCCGCGGCTGTACATCCTCACCGGCATGGCCGACTTCACCGGCTTCTACCTGCAGCACCTGCCGCAGACGAGCCTCTACGTCGCCAACCCCGCGACGGACCCGAACGGCTTCGACTTCCAGCAGTCCTGGACGCTCTTCTACTGGGGCTGGTGGATCTCCTGGTCGCCGTTCGTCGGCATGTTCATCGCGCGCATCTCCTACGGGCGCACGATCCGCCAGTTCATCACCGGCACCCTGTTCGCCCCGGTCGGCGCCTCCATCGTGTGGTTCAGCGTCTTCGGCGGCGCCGGGCTGTACTACGACAACCTCAAGGACGCCGGCATCGCCGAGCAGCCCGCCGAACTGGCGCTGTTCGCCCTGCTCGACCAGCTGCCCATGCCGGAGATCATGGCTGCGCTGCTCTCGGTGCTGACGATCGTGGTGGTCGTGCTGTTCTTCGCCACCTCCTCCGACTCGGGCTCGCTGGTCGTGGACATGCTGACCAACGGCGGCGACCCCCACCCGATCAAGCTGCAGCGGTTCTTCTGGGCCGTCACGGAGGGCCTGGTCACCATCGTCCTGCTGATGTCGGCGATCGGCATGCAGGAGGGCGACGCGGACCCGCTGTCGACACTGCAGTCGGCGTCACTGGTCACCGGACTGCCGTTCGCCGTCGTCCTGATCGTCATCTGCTTCGGCATCGTCAAGGCGTTGCGAAGCGAGGACCTACGGGTAATGGTCCCCGGAACGACGCCTCCGACCCGCGGAGGCGAGAGCAGGGTGCACGTCGACCCGCCCGGCGACGTGGACCGGGCCAAGGCCCGGTCGGGGTCCGCGACCGGCTCGGCCGAGGAGCCGGGCTCGTCGTCCTCGGACAGCAGCGACAGCGGCGCTTGAGATCCAGTGAGGAATGAGCATGCCCACTAAGAGGAGAAGGACGAATCCGTTCCGCGGCGTCCTGGACATGATGAGCGAGATGAACCGCATCTCCGACACCATGTCCAACCTGGAGACCAGTTCGGCGACGGCGACGCCGCGCGGGTTCTCCGACGCATGGAGCCCGCCCACCGACATCTTCGCCCGCGGCGAGGACCTCTTCATCCGGTGCGAGCTGGCGGGCGTCATGTCCGAGGACGTCGATGTCTCGTTCTCGCACGGACAGCTCACCATCGCCGGCGAGCGCAAGCGGGACGACACCGATGTCATCTACTACGCGTCGGAGCGCTACCTGGGCAACTTCCGGCGGGAGATCACCCTGCCGGAGGGGACCGACGACGACGACGTCTCGGCCGACTTCGACGACGGACTGCTGACGATCCGCGTCGCAGGCGCCGCCAACGCCGAGGGCCCCAGCCGCATCCAGGTGAACAGCAAGAAGAAGCCCCGCTGACGCCAGCGGACTGCGCATGAACGAAGGCGCCCGGCCGATCGGATCGGCCGGGCGCCTTCGCGTCGAAAGAGGCGCGCCCTAGAAAACGCGGCCCTGGTCGTAGGGGCCGATGACCGCCAGCACCTCCGGGCCGCCCAGGACGTCCGCGGCGACCTCGGCGACGTCCTCGGCCGTCACCGCGTCGAACAGGGCGAGGTCGTCGTCCAGCGAGAAGTGCCGCGGGTAGGCCAGCTCGTGCACTGTCAGCCGCCCCATGCGGGCGTTGCTGCCCTCGGCTCCCAGCACCCATGAGCCCTTGATCTGGCCCTTGGCGCGCTCCAGTTCCTCGCCGCCGATACCGGTCGCCGCCGCCTTCGCGAGCTCCTCGCGGCACACGCCCAGCACCTCGTCGATCTTGTCGGGCAGGCAGCCCGCGTAGACCTGGAAGAGGCCGGTGTCGGCGTAGGAGCTGTGGAAGGCCTGAACGGCGTAGGCCAGTCCGCGCTTCTCGCGCACCTCCTGGAACAGCCGGGAGGACATGCCTCCGCCCAGCGCCGAGGCCAGCACGCGCAGCGCGTACCAGCGCCCGTCGGTGCGCGGCAGGCCCTCGCGTCCCAGGATCAGGTGCGCCTGCTCGGTGTCGCGGGCGACCGCCCGGGTCCCGTTGTAGGCGGGTACCCGCTCGCCGCCGATGCGCGGCCGGGCGGGCCGCGCATCGCCGGCGGCGGCGCGCTGCTCAGCGAACAGCTCGCGCACCTGCGCGACGACCGCGTCGTGGTCCAGGTTCCCGGCGGCGGCCACAACCAGCTCGCCGGGCACGTAGGCGGAGCGGTACTGCTCGAAGATGCGGTCGCGGGTCAGGGAGGCGATGGAGTCGTTGGTGCCCAGGATCGGCCGGCCCAGGGCGGAGTCGGCGTAGACGTGCTCGGCGAAGACGTCGTCGATGAGGTCGGCCGGCTCGTCCTCGTTCATCGCGATCTCTTCGAGGATCACCCCGCGCTCGGTCTCGACCTCACCGGCGTCCAGCACCGAGCCCGCCACCATGTCGCCCACGACGTCGATCGCCAGCGGCAGGTCGCGGTCCAGCACCTTCGCGTAGTAGCAGGTGTGTTCCTTGGTGGTGTAGGCGTTGTGGTCGGCGCCCACGCTGTCGAGCAGCGCCGAGATCTCCATCGGGCCGCGCCGCCGGGTGCCCTTGAACAGCAGGTGCTCCAGGAAGTGGGCGGAGCCCGCGTGGAGGGGGTCCTCGTCGCGCGAACCGGTGGTGGCCGATATCCCGAAGGCCGCCGAGCGGAGTCCGGGCATCGCCTCGGTCACGACCCGGAGTCCGCCGGGCAGGACGGTCCGCCGCACCAGCCCGGAACCGTCGCCCGGTTCCAGCAGGGTGACGGTGCTGCCGGGGTCCTGCTCGGCGGCGATGGGCGCAGAGGTCATACTCGAGTGTCGCCTTCCTGGACGTGGCGTGGGTCGGGCGGGGAGCAACCGGATGCGGTGGTGTGCCGCCGCCGGGGGCACCGACGACGCGGGGCGGCCGCACCCCAGGTGCGACCGCCCCCTCGATCCTAGGCGCTGATCAGGTGTTCTCGCCGCCGCCGCTGCGGGTGCGGCGCCGGCGTCGGGTCCCCGCCCCGCCGGAGGCGGACTCGGCGTCGTCGTCGCCCTCCTCCTCGGCCGCGGGCTCGGAGCCGTTGGCGGAGGCGGACTCGGCCTCGACGACCTCGACCGGCACGAGCGAGAGCTTGCCGCGGTCGTCGATCTCGCGGATCTCGACCTGGATCTTCTCGCCGATGCTGACGACGTCCTCCAGGTTCTCGATCCGCTTGCCGCCGTGCAGCTTGCGGATCTGCGAGATGTGCAGGAGGCCGTCCTTGCCGGGCAGCAGTGAGACGAACGCGCCGAAGGCCGTGGTCTTGACGACCGTGCCCAGGTAGCGGTCGCCGACCTCCGGCATGGTCGGGTTGGCGATGCTGTTGATCGTGTCGCGCGCCGCCTCGGCCGAGGGGCCGTCGGTGGCGCCGATGTAGATCGTGCCGTCGTCCTCGATCGTGATGTCGGCCCCGGTGTCGTCCTGGATCGAGTTGATCATCTTGCCCTTGGGGCCGATGACCTCGCCGATCTTGTCGACCGGGACCTTGACCGTGAGGATGCGCGGCGCGTACGGGCTCATCTCGGCCGGACGCGTGATGGCCTCCTGCATGACCTCCAGGATGGCCAGCCGCGCGCCGCGGGCCTGCTGCAGCGCCTGCGACAGCTGCGAGGCGGGGATGCCGTCGAGCTTGGTGTCCAGCTGCAGCGCGGTGATCAGCTCGCGGGTGCCGGCGACCTTGAAGTCCATGTCGCCGAAGGCGTCCTCGGCGCCGAGGATGTCGGTCAGCGTGACGTACTCGTCGCCCTCGCTGATCAGGCCCATCGCGATGCCCGAGACCATCTCCTTCAGCGGCACGCCGGCCTGCATCAGCGACATGGTCGAGGCGCAGACCGACCCCATGGAGGTGGAGCCGTTGGAGCTGATCGCCTCCGACACCTGCCGGATCGCGTAGGGGAAGTCCTCACGCGAGGGCAGCACCGGAAGCAGCGCCCGCTCGGCGAGCGCGCCGTGGCCGATCTCGCGGCGCTTGGGCGATCCCACCCTGCCGGTCTCGCCGGTGGAGTAGGGCGGGAAGTTGTAGTTGTGCATGTAGCGCTTGGTGCGCTCGGGGTTGAGCGTGTCGACCATCTGCTCCATGCGCAGCATGTTCAGGGTCGTGACACCCAGGATCTGGGTCTCGCCGCGCTCGAACAGGGCCGAGCCGTGCACCCGCGGCACCACGGAGACCTCGGCGCCGAGCTGGCGGATGTCCTTGGGGCCGCGGCCGTCGATGCGGACCTTGTCGCGCAGCACGCGCTCGCGCATGAGCTGCTTGGTCAGCGAGCGGAACGCCGCGCCGATCTCCTTCTCGCGGCCCTCGAAGTCCTCGCCGAGCTTCTCGGCGGCCAGAGCCTTGACGCGGTCCAGCTCCGTCTCGCGGTCCTGCTTCTCGGCGATGGTCAGCGCCTCGCTGAGCTGGTCGCGCACCGCGGTCTCGACGGCGCCGTAGACGTCGTCCTCGTAGTCCAGGAAGATCTGGAACTCGCCGACCTCCTTGGCGGCCTGGTCGGCCAGCGCCTGCTGGGCCCGGCACAGCACCTTGATGAACGGCTTGGCGGCCTCAAGGCCCTCGGCGACGGTCTGCTCGTTGGGGCCCACCGCGCCGTCGGCCACGAGCTGCAGGGTCCGCACCGTGGACTCGGCCTCAACCATCATGATCGCGACGTCGCCGTCGTCGAGGACGCGGCCCGCCACCACCATGTCGAAGGTGGCCTCCTGCAGCTCGGTGTGGGTGGGGAAGGCCACCCACTGGCCGCGGATCAGCGCCACGCGCACGCCGCCGATCGGGCCCGAGAAGGGCAGGCCGGCGAGCTGGGTGGACATCGACGCGGCGTTGATGGCGACCACGTCGTAGAGGTGCTCGGGGTCGAGCGACATGATCGTCTCGACGACCTGGATCTCGTTGCGCAGGCCGTGCTTGAACGACGGCCGCAGCGGGCGGTCGATCAGCCGGCAGGTCAGGATCGCGTCCTCGGACGGACGCCCCTCGCGCCGGAAGAACGAGCCGGGGATGCGCCCCGCGGCGTACATGCGCTCCTCGACGTCGACCGTCAGCGGGAAGAAGTCCAGCGACTCCTTCGGGCGCTTGGAGGCCGAGGTGGCCGAGAGCACCATGGTCTCGTCGTCGAGGTAGGCCACTGCGGAACCGGCGGCCTGGCGGGCCATGCGGCCGGTCTCGAAGCGGATGGTACGGGAGCCGAAGGTGCCGTTGTCGATCACGGCTTCGGCGGAATACGCGCCCTCCATGGGCGTCCTCCTCATACAGGGTTACGGCTGTTCGGACTCGTCCCGCGCCCGTAGCCCCGGAGGATTGTCGAGAGTCGCCGCCGCCCGGCGGCGCGGGCGGCTCGATGCCTGCCGGCGCAGCAGGACCGGCGGCGGCCGGCCATCGATCGAAGCCTGCGGCTCGCCCTGGGACAGGCCGCAGACCACTACCGAGGACCGGCCTCGACACGGCAGCCGAGGCGGGGAGCGCGGGAGCGCTCTGCCACGAGCCTTGTCGGCTCGGTGCGGTCTTCTGTGCGGTTGTAGCGTCGGCCCGCCCGGCGGGAGCCGCCACTTGGGACGATACCCGCCGATCGGGGCCGAGGCCGATAGGTCCACACTACTAAGAAGGGGAGTGGCCCCGGCCACTCCCCTATCGCCGCGTCGTCAGCGGCGCAGCCCCAGCCGCTGGATCAGCTGGCGGTACCGGTTGATGTCCTGCTTCTGGATGTACTTCAGCAGGCGCCGGCGCCGGCCGACCATCAGCAGCAGCCCGCGGCGGCTGTGGTGGTCCTGCTTGTGGGTCTTGAGGTGCTCGGTCAGCTCCGTGATGCGGTGGGTCAGCAGTGCGACCTGGACATCGGGGGAGCCGGTGTCGCCTTCCTTCGTGCCGAAGTCGGCGAGGATCCTCTGCTTGGTGGCGGCGTCGATCGACACGTCGCTCCTTCTCGGATAATCGGTACGCAGACGTCAGGGACCCCGGCGCGCTTCGATCGGATCGGCAGCGAGCACGGGCCGGTGACCACGCGTACGAACAGTCACCGTCAGCGGTCCGGAAACTCCCGCGGCGAGCCGGCGGGCGCCGCATCCGGATGCTCGGCCCGACATGCGGGCAGGTGTATGCGGCCTTCGTCGGCCAGTCTATAGCACCGCGCGGGCCGCCGGGACACGGCGCGGTCCGGCACGATGCGGCCGCGCCCCCGCGGACGTGCGCCGCGGCCTGCGCCCTTGCCGCGCCGCTCCACCGCCGCCCCGGGAGGCCTCAGGACTCGGCCGCCAGCTCCCGCGCCCGGTCGACGTCGCGCGCCATCGCCTCGATCAGTTCGTCCACGCTGTCGAAGCGCAGCTGGCCGCGGATGCGGTGGGTGAACTCCATGGCCATGGGCCGCCCGTAGAGGGCGAGGTCGTCGCGGTCCAGCGCGTAGCCCTCGACCGTGCGCGCCGCGCCTTCGAAGGTCGGGTTGGTGCCCACCGAGATCGCGGCGGGCCACACCGCGTCGGTACCGGGCTCGGCGTCGCGGAGCAGCATCCGCCCGGCGTAGACCCCGTCGGCGGGCACTGCGGTGCCGGCGGGGTGGTCCAGGTTGGCGGTGGGAAAGCCCAGCAGCTCGCGGCCGCGCGCCGCGCCGTGCACGACCACGCCCTCGACCCGGTGCGGTCGGCCCAGCTCCAGTCGGGCGCCCTCGACGTCGCCGCCCTCCAGCGTCGCGCGGATGCGCGTGGAGGTGACGGTGTCGGCGCCGGCGACCAGCGGCAGACCCTCGGCCGCGAAGTCGTACTTCTCCCCCAGCTCGCGCAGGGTCTCGACGGTGCCTGCGGCGCGGTGCCCGAAGCGGAAGTCCTCACCGACGACGACGGCCGCCGCGCCCAGGCCCTCGACCAGCACCCGGCGCACGAAGTCGTCGGCGCTCAGGCGGGACAGCTCCGCGGTGAAGGGCAGCACGCACACCGCGTCGGCCCCGCACTCGGCCAGCAGTTCGGTCTTGCGCGGCTCGGGGGTCAGCACCGCGGGCGGCTCGCCGCCGCGCACGACGGCGTCGGGGTGGGGCTCGAAGGTGACCACCACGACGGGCAGCCCCAGCTCGCCGGCGCGCTCCACAGCGGTGCGCACGATGGCCTGGTGCCCGCGGTGCACGCCGTCGAAGACGCCGATGGTCACGACGGAACGGCCCCAGTCGCGGGGCACCTCCTCCAGACCGTGCCAAGCCCGCACGTCCAACAGCTCCCCTCCGGATGCGTCGCCTCGTCCGCTGCCCAGGTTCGCACGGCCGCGCGGGCTCTGCGCGCGCGGGCGGCCGTGTCCCGGCCCACACGGGCACGCGGGTCCGGGCGCGGCGCGCGCGGCCGTGTACCCCCGGCCGCGCTCGGCTCAACCGTACCGCCCGAGCGGACGGGGGCGGCGTAGCGAGGCCGCGGCGCGGCAGGGCCTGCGGGTCGGCGGAACGGGCCGCGGACGCCCGGTGGAGGCGCGGCTCGCGTCCCTGCGCCGTCCCCCGAGCGGTGCGCTCAGGCCGCCTCGAACACCACGATCGGCTTGGCGTAGCCCGGGCGGTCCTCGGCCAGCGCGACGACGGTGCCGTCCTGTGCGAACAGCCCGACGGGGCCGGGGCCCTGCTCGCCGGGCGAGATCCGGTTGCCGTGGGCGATCCTGCGCACCTCGTCGGAGTCGAGCACCCGCACGGGGAACGCCGACGCGACCGCCTGCGCCAGCGGCACGGCCGTGAACTCCTCGGCCAGCTGCTCCAGAGTGCGGGCCTGGGAGATGTCGTAGGGGCCGACGCGGGTCCGGCGCAGGGCGATGAGGTGGCCGCCCACGCCCAGCGCGGCGCCCAGGTCCCGCGCCAGCGCGCGGATGTAGGTCCCGCTGGAGCAGGTGACGCGGGCGTCGACGTCGACGAACGCGCCGTCGGGGCCGTCGACGCGCCGGACGTCCTCGACCGCGAACTCCGAGACCGTCACCTCGCGGGAGGCCAGTTCGACCTCCTCGCCCGAGCGCGCGGACTTGTATGCGCGCCTGCCGTCGACCTTGATCGCGCTGAACTGCGGCGGAACCTGGCTGATGGTCCCGGTCAGCGCGGCGGCGCCGGCCAGCACGGCCTCGTCCGCCACGGCGGAGGCGTCGGTGCGCGTGCCCGCCTCGCCCTCGGCGTCGTCGGTGTTGGTGGTCAGCCCCAGGCGCAGCGTCGCGGTGTAGGCCTTCTCGGTGAGGGTGAGGTGCCCGAGCAGCTTGGTGCCCTTGCCGATACCGAGCACGAGCACGCCGGTGGCCATGGGGTCGAGCGTGCCCGCGTGGCCGACCTTGCGGGTTCCGGCCAGTCGGCGGGTGCGGGCGACCACATCGTGGGAGGTCCAGTCGGCCGGCTTGTCGACGATCACGACGCCGCTGTCGGTCATGGGGGTCGGGTTTCCTTGTCCGGACGAGTCGCCCCGCGTTCCGCGCGGGGAGACGGGGGCGGCCGGACGGAGCAGGCGCTCCGTCCGGGGGCGGGAGGCCCGCCGGAACCGACGCCTCCGCCGACCGGGCGCGTGCGGCGCCGGCCGGCGGAGGTGTGCGGGCCGGGCACGGGTGCCGCGGCGCCGGAGGATCTACTCCTCGTCGTCTTCGGGCCGCCGCGGCTCCTTGTAGGGGTCGGGGTCGCCCGCCGGCGTGGCGGCGGAGGCGGCCTGGGCCACCTCGGCGTCGGAGAGGCGGGCCTGCGCCAGGAGCGTCTCGATGTGCTCGGCGTTGCGCTGCACATCGTCGCTCTTGAACGTCAGGCTCGGCGTGTGCCGCAGGCCCGTCTGGCGGCCGACCTCGGTGCGGATGATGCCCTTGGCGCTCTCCAGGGCCGCCGCGGTGCCGGCTTTCTCCTCGTCGGAGCCGAACACCGTGTAGTAGACCGTGGCGTCGCGCAGGTCGTTGGTGAGCCGCGCGTCCGTCACCGTGACGAAGCCCAGGCGCGGGTCCTTGACCCGGCGCTCCAGCATCTCCGCGACGATCCGCTGAATGCGGTCGGCGAGTTTGCGCGCTCGTGCGGCGTCAACCATCGTTCTCTAGTCTTCCTCTGGGCTGAAGAGCCGCTGCCTCGCGGAGAGCAGCTCGACCTCGGGGCGCTCCGCGACGAGCCGCTCGCATGTGTCCAGCAACTGCGAGCAATGGGCTGCGGTTGCGGCCACGACGGCCACACCGATCTCGGACCTGCGGTAGAGGTCCTGGTCGCCGGTCTCGGCGACCGACGCGGAGCACGCGCGCTGCAGCTCGGCCACGATGGGCCGCACCACCGAGCGCTTCTGCTTCAGGGAACGCACGTCTCCGAGCAGGATGTCCAGTGTCAATGCCCCGACGAACATGCGCCCACCCTGTGTGCCGCGCGCCGCGGATCGCGATTCAGATGTCATGTGGCGGCCGCATGACGGAGCGGCCGGACCGGTCGTGGAAGAAGAAGGGCGGCGCCGACCCGCGGACCCCCGGCCGGACGGCCGGGGGTCCGCGGAGGACCGCGGCCCCGATCAGTCGCGAGGCTTCTCGCGCATCTCGTAGGTCTCGATCGTGTCGCCGATGCGGACGTCGTTGTAGCCGACGCCGATACCGCACTCGAAGCCCTCGCGGACCTCGGTGGCGTCGTCCTTGAACCGCCGCAGCGAATCCACGTTGAGGTTCTCAGAGACGACGATCCCCTCGCGGATGAGCCGCGCCTTCGTGTTGCGCCGGATGGTGCCGCCGCGCACGATCGAACCGGCGATGTTGCCGACCCGCGGGACCTTGAAGACCTCGCGGATCTCGGCGGAGCCGAGCTGGACCTCCTCGTAGATGGGCTTGAGGAGCCCCTTGACCGCCGCCTCGATCTCGTCGATCGCCTGGTAGATGACCGAGTAGTAGCGGATGTCGACGCCCATGCGGTCGGCGAGCTCGCTGTTCTTGCCCTCCGGGCGGACGTTGAACCCGACGATGATCGCACCGGCCGACGCGGCCAGGTTGATGTCGTTCTGCGTGATCGCGCCGACGCCGCGGCCGATGACGCGGATGTCGACTTCCTCGCCGCCGACGTCGATCTTGGACAGCGACTCCTCGAGCGCCTCGACCGACCCGGACATGTCGCCCTTGACGATCAGCAGCAGCTCGTTGCGCTCGCCCTCGGCCAGCGCGTCCTTCCAGGTGTCGATGGTGACCCTGCGGGTCGACCGGCTCTGCTGGGCGAACCGCTCGCGGGCCTCGCGCTGCTGGGCGATCTGGCGGGCCACCCGGTCGTCCTTGACGACCAGGAAGCTGTCGCCGGCGCTGGGCACGTTGGTCAGACCCAGCACCTGCACCGGACGCGAGGGCTCGGCGCTCTTCACGTTGATGCCGTGCTCGTCGAGCATGGCCCGGACGCGCCCGTAGGCGTCGCCGCAGACGATGGAGTCGCCGACGTTGAGCGTGCCCCGCTGCACCAGCACCGTGGCCATGGAGCCGCGGCCGCGGTCGAGGTAGGCCTCGATCGCCAGCCCCTGGGCCTCCATCTCCGGGTTGGCCCGCAGGTCCAGCGCCGCGTCGGAGGTCAGCACGACCGCCTCAAGCAGCGAGTTGAGGTTCTCGCCCCGCAGGGCGGAGATCTCGACGCACTGCACGTCGCCGCCGAACTCCTCGGCGACCACGCCGTACTCGGTGAGCTGGGCGCGCACCCGCTGCGGGTCGGCGCCCTCGACGTCGATCTTGTTGATCGCCACCACGATCGGGACCTCGGCCGCCTTGGCGTGGTCGATGGCCTCGGCCGTCTGCGGCTTCACGCCGTCGTCGGCCGCCACCACCAGCACCGCGATGTCGGTGGCCTGGGCACCGCGGGCACGCATGGCGGTGAACGCCTCGTGGCCCGGGGTGTCGATGAAGGTGATCTTGCGGTCTTCGCCGTCGACCTCGGTGCCGACCTGGTAGGCGCCGATGTGCTGGGTGATGCCCCCGGCCTCGCCGCCGACCACGTTGGAGCTGCGGATGGTGTCCAGCAGCTTGGTCTTGCCGTGGTCGACGTGGCCCATGACGGTGACCACCGGCGGACGCGGACGCAGGTCCTCGTCGGTACCGGCGTCCTCGCCGAACTCGATGGAGAAGGACTCCAGGAGCTCGCGGTCCTCGTCCTCGGGGCTGACGACCTCGACGTTGTACTTCAGCTCGTCGCCGAGCAGCTGCAGGGTCTCGTCCGGCAGGGACTGCGTGGCGGTGACCATCTCGCCCAGGTGCAGCAGCACCTGCACCAGCGACGCCGGGTTGACCTCGACCTTGTCGCCGAAGTCGGCCAGCGAGGCCCCGCGCGACAGGCGGATGGTCTGCCCGTTGCCGCTCGGGATCTTCACGCCGCCGAACGACGGCGCCTGCATGTCGTTGAACTCTTGGCGGCGCTGCTTCTTGGACTTGCGCTGGCGACCCGGACGCCCGCCGGGACGACCGAACGCGCCCGCCGTACCGCCGCCGCGGCCGCGACCGCCGCCGGGACGGCCGGCGAAGCCGCCGGGACGACCGCCGCCGCCACCGCTACCGGGGCGCGGACCCGCGCCGGTGCCGGCAGGAGCGCCGCGCCCGCGACCGCCTCCACCGCCGCCGCCGGGGCGGCCGCCACCGCCGCCGCTGCGTCCGCCGCCCGCGGGCGCCGGACGGGACGAGGGCATGTTCATCGGGCTGGGCCGCGGACCGCCCGGCCGGGGACCGGCGTTCGCCGGGTTGGGCCGGGGACCGCCGGCGCCGGGAGGACCCGGGCGCGGGGCCGGACGCGGCGCACGGTCACCGCCGCCGGAACGCGTGCCGGCACCGCCCTGGCCGCCGCTTTGACCGCCGCTCTGGCCGCCCTGGCCGCCGCCCTGCTGCGGGCCGGGCCGCGGGCCCGGGCGCGGCGCGGGCTTGGAGCCCATGCCGGTCGCCGTCGACGCGAACGGGTTGTTGCCGGGGCGCGGCCCGGTCGAACGCGGACCCGGGCGCGGGGCCTTGCCGCCGTCGGAGGAGGAACGCTCGCTCCGCTCGGGGCGGCCGCCGCCGGGCTTCTCGGACTTGGACTGGCCCGGACGCGGTCCGGGCTTGGGGCCAGGCTTGGGCGCGGCGCCCTTGGGCGGACCGGAGCCGGCGCCCGCGCCGGAGCGCGGACCGGACTGCGGTGCCTGGGCGGCGCGCTCGGACTGGCCGCGCGCGGGCTCCTGCTCGCCGCGCTCAGGCTCCTGGCGCGGGCCGGGCTTGGGGCCCGGCTTGGGCGCCGCGGGGCGCGCGGGCGAGGCGCCTGCCTCGGCCCCGTTCGCGGGTGCCTGCGGACGCGGCTTCGCGCGGTCGCCGCCACCGGACTGCTGGGGGCGGGACTCGCCGGAACCGTTGTTGAAAGCTTCCTTGAGACGACGAACGACGGGCGCCTCGATGGTCGATGACGCCGACCGAACGAACTCACCCATTTCGTTGAGCTTGGCCAGAACGGCCTTGCTCTCGACTCCGAACTCCTTCGCGAGCTCGTATACCCGGACCTTCGCCACTGCTCTCCTCTACTCGGTCCGGGACATGGGCTTGTTCCGGACCGTCGCTAGCTTGACGTACTCATCGCTGCGTACTCATCGAGCGCTCATCGCAATCTCGACCCGCTTCCTCGTCGTTACACAACAATGGGTCGACCACGTCGCAGATGCCGACATGGCAAGACCCGCCGCCGTACGGTTTTTACAACCATTGGGGCGGCGTGATCATTCCAACCCTATCCGGATCCCGGTGCGTCGCCAACGCGCGGACCGGCGGCGAACAGGGCGTCGACGCGCGAGGTGTCGAGGCCCTGCGCGGACCGAAGCGCCCGCGCCAGGCCTCCCCGCCGCTTCGCCGACTCCCAGCAACCGGGATCCGCGTGCAGATACGCACCCCGACCGGGCATACGCCCGGGAGGGTCCGGCACCGCGGCCCCGGAAGAGGCCACCAGCCGCATCAGGTCGGACTGAGCTGCCCGCGACCTGCACCCGACGCACGTGCGTACGGGACGGGATCGGCCGCGGCTCCCCAGTCTAGCGCGTCGGCGCATCTGCGTGCCCGGTGGGCCTTCCGGGGTCGTCGTCGGGCGAGGCGTCGATGGACGTCTCGTCGGGGTCGCCGGGGTCCGCGTCGGACCGGATGTCGATGCGCCAACCGGTCAGCCGGGCGGCGAGGCGGGCGTTCTGCCCCTCTTTGCCGATCGCCAGCGACTGCTGGTAGTCGGGAACGGTGACGCGGGCCACCTTCTCGGCTTCGTCGAGCACCTCGACGTGGCTGACGCGCGCGGGCGAGAGCGCATTGCCCACGAAGACCGCGGGGTCGTCGGCGTGGTCGATGATGTCGATCTTCTCGCCGTTGAGCTCGGCCATGACGTTGCGGACACGGCTGCCCAGCGGGCCGATGCAGGCGCCCTTGGCGTTGACTCCCGACTTGTTGGAGCGCACCGCCATCTTGGTGCGGTGGCCGGCCTCGCGGGCGATGGCCGAGATCTCGACGGTGCCGTCGGCGATCTCGGGCACCTCCAGCTCGAAGAGCTTGCGCACCAGGTTGGGATGGGTGCGCGAGAGCGTGACCGAGGGGCCGCGGTGGCCCTTGCGGACCTGGACCACGTAGGCGCGCAGGCGCTCGCCGTGGCCGTAGTCCTCGCCCGGCACCTGCTCCTGGGGCGGCAGGATCGCCTCGACCCTGCCCAGGTCCACCAGCACGTTGCGGGGATCCTTGCCCTGCTGGATCAGGCCTGAGACGATCTCGTACTCGCGCCCGGCGAACTCGCCCAGCGTGAGCTCGTCCTCGGCGTCGCGCAGGCGCTGCAGGATGACCTGCTTGGCGGTCGAGGTCGCGATGCGGCCGAACCCGGTGGGCGTGGCGTCGTACTCGCGCAGGACGGCGCCGCCCTCGTCGGTCTCGGCCGCCCATACGGTCACGTGCCCGCTCGTGCGGTCCAGTTCGACGCGCGCGGAGGACTCGGTTCCCTCCTGGCGGTGGTAGGCGATCAGCAGAGCGTCCTCGATCGCCTTGACGACGAGGTCAACCGAGATGTCCTTCTCGCGCTCAAGGCTGCGTAGGACACTCATATCGATATCCACGGGGCTCCCCCTCTAGTCCGCCGCGTCCACGTCGGATCCGCGGCGGAATTCCACCTGGACCTTGCCGCGCCCCAGGTCAGAATAGCCATAGGAGCGGTTCTGACCGTCGACCTCCAGGGTGACACCGGAATCGTCGGCGCCGGTCACGCGCCCTTCCACCTGGCCGCCGTCGGCGGTCGCGGCCCGCACGAGGCGGCCGCGCGCACGCCGCCAGTGGCGGGGCAGGGTAAGCGGGCGGTCGACACCCGGCGAGGTCACCTCGAGCACGTAGGGCGCCTTGCCCATGGCGTCGGACCCGTCGAGCGCCGCGGAGATCTCCTGGCTCACCTCGCCCACGGCGTCGAGGTCGACGCCGTCGTCGGAGTCGACGACGACCCGCAGCAGCCGCCGCTTGCCCGCCGGGGTGACCTCGATCGCCTCCAGTTCCAGGCCGACTTCGGCCAGGACCGGCTCGACCAGCTCGGCGAGACGGTCGTGGCGAGCCTGCGCGCCCATCGGTGATCCTCCTCGGCGAATTCCGCCCGCGGACGGATGTCCGGGGCGGTCCAGCTATAGCGGTCGTCCACCGCACGTCGCGGCGACGTCGTGTGATGTCAAGGGTATCCACTGTCGGCGGTTGCCCATGCCCGAACAACCCTCCTTGTCAGCGCAGAGTCCTCGCCGGACGCCGCGATGCGCGGCGGCACCGGCGCGCGATCGGTCGTCCGGGGCGCCCGGCGCAGGCGCGGCCGCCGGAGCGTGAGGCGTCCGGATACGGGCGCCCGCCCGGCTCGGCGCCTCCGTTCGGGCCCCCGGCCCCGCGGCGGGCCGCCTGCACCCGTGCGCCTGCGCGCACCCACAGCGCCGGTCATGGAAGGATGGGGGACCGATCCGCACCCCGGTGTCCGGGATGTCGCCGGCAACCGCTGCCGGACGGCCCGGCGCGGCCGCCGGCAGTGTGCGGCACCCCGCTGGCACGGCGAACGGTCTCACCCCGGCACGTCCGGGGATCTTCCTGGTGAGGAGGGAAGGTGGGCAACGACTACGGCGCCGTCAGCCGCCGTACGGTCGTCGCCGGCGCGCTGGCGGGGATCGCCGCGGCGGCGCTGAGCGGCTGCCAGGGGCCCCGGTGGTACCCGAGCGAGATCAGCCCCGACGAGTACGTACTGCGCGCGGTGATAACCGAGAAGCGCAGGCTCATCGCGCGCTATGAGGCCGGTGTCTCCGCGGGCGACGGCCCGGTCGACCTGCTGGAGCGGGTGCTGGGACACCACCGCGACCACCTGGCCGCGCTGCGCGAGCGGCTGCCCGAGCGGCCGGGCCGCGAACCGGAGGCCCCGGAGACCGAGAAGAGCCCCGGCCCCGGTCCCGCTCCCGTGGGCGACGAACCGGTGCCGGTGTCGGGGCTGCGGGTGGCCGAGCAGAGCGCGGCGGCCTCGCGCGCCCGCCAGCTCGCCCGCCTGTCCGACTCCGGTCTGGCGCAGCTCGTCGCGTCCATCGGCGCCTGCGAGACCGGCCACGCCCGACTGCTCTCGGAGGCCTGATTGTCCGCGAGTCCCGAGAACGGCGAGTTCGGCACCGTTCCCGCCCTCCAGGCGGCACTGCACGCCGAGCACGCCGCCGTGTACGCCTACACCTACATCGGCGCCCGGTCCGGCGGCCGGCAGCGCGAACGGTGCTACGAGCACCTGGAGGCGCACCGGGCCCAGCGCGACACCCTGCGGGTGGAGCTGAACGAGCGCGGCGCCACGCCCGACCCGGGCCGGCCCGCCTACGAGCTGCCCGAAAGCGACCGCGACTCCGACCTGGACGCCTACGCCCAGCGGGTCGAGCGCCAGGCGGCGCAGGCCTACCTCGAACTGGCGGCCGCGCCCGCGGCGGCGGTGCGCGGCCTCGCGCTGCGCTCACTGCAGGACACCACGCTGCGCGGGATGGAGTGGGGGACCCGGCTGCCGGTGTTCCCGGGCTTCGTGCAGGGCACACCGCCGTCCCAAGCCGGAAGCTGAGGCGGCGGTGCGCGTCGGGGCGCGTCTGACGGGTCGCTGTCCTCCTGCGCGGCGCCCCGGCACCGCTCCCGCCGCGTTCTCCTCAGTCGACAGGCGCCCCGCCCCGGTTCCTTCCCCGGCCGCGTGAGAGCGGCACCGCCTCCTGCCGCAGCGCCCCGCGCCGGAACAACGGCCCCCGCGCCTCGGGCGCGGGGCGCACCCGAGTGCGCCGCCCGCTACAGACGGACCCGTCAAGCACACCCGTGCGCGTTCGGCGGGGGTCAGCCCGCCGCGACGGCCGAGGCGACGCGCTCCGCGGCCCCCTCCAGCGCGATCTCCGCACGCTCGCCGGAGGCGCGGTCGCGCAGCTCCAGTCTGCCCTCGGCCAGGCCCTTGCCCACGATCAGGCTGGTGGGCACGCCCAGCAGCTCGGCGTCGGTGAACTTCACGCCCGGGGACACCCCCTTGCGGTCGTCGACGAGCACCCGCACGCCGCGCTGCTCCAGCTCCTCGGCCAGGCGCAGGGCGACCTCGATCTGCTCGCCCTTGCCGGTGCCCACCACGTGCACGTCGGCGGGTGCGATCTCGCGCGGCCACACGATGCCCTTGTCGTCGTGCGACTGCTCGACGACGGCGGCGACCACGCGCGAGACGCCGATGCCGTAGGAGCCCATGGTGACGCGCTTGGGCTTGCCGTCGGCGCCCAGCGCGTCCAACTCGAAGGCGTCGGTGTACTTGCGGCCGAGCTGGAAGATGTGGCCGATCTCGATTCCGCGGGCGGAGTAGAGCGTGCCGCGGCCGTCGGGCGAGGGGTCGCCCTCGCGGACCTCGGCCGCCTCGATCGTGCCGTCGGGCACGAAGTCGCGCCCGCACACCAGGTCCAGCACGTGGTGGTCGGCCTTGTCGGCGCCGGTGAGCCAGGAGGTGCCCTCGACGACGCGCGGGTCGACGAGGTAGCGCAGCTTGTTGGCGAGCAGCCCGTTGGGGCCCACGTAGCCCTTGACCAGGAAGGGGTGGGCCGCGAAGTCGGCGTCGTCCAGGAGCTGCACCTCGGCCGGGTGCAGGGCGGCCTCCAGGCGCTTCATGTCGACATCGCGGTCGCCCGGCACCCCGATGCCCAGGACCTCCCAGTCGTCGGCGCCGGGAGCGCGCGTCTTGACCAGCACGTTCTTCAGCGTGTCGGCGGCGGTGAAGGTGCGTCCGAGCCCCGCGGCGTTGAAGAAGCCCACCAGCGTCTCGATGGTGGGGGTGTCGGGGGTGTGGTGCACCTGCGCCTCCGGCAGGCCCTCAACGGACGCGGCGGGCGGCGCGGGGGTGCTCACGGCCTCGACGTTGGCGGCGTAGTCGGAGGCGGTACTGCGGACGAAGGTGTCCTCGCCGGTGGGGGTCTCGGCCAGGAACTCCTCCGAGGCGGAGCCGCCCATGGCGCCGGACTGGGCCGAGACCGCGACGTAGCGCAGCCCCAGCCGGTCGAAGATGCGGATGTAGGCCCGGCGGTGCAGGTCGTAGGAGTGCTGCAGGCCCTCGTCGTCGAGGTCGAAGGAGTAGGAGTCCTTCATGTGGAACTCGCGCCCGCGCAGTACGCCGGCGCGCGGGCGGGCCTCGTCGCGGAACTTCTCCTGGACCTGGTACAGGATCACGGGGAAGTCCTTGTAGGAGGTGTACTCGCCCTTCACCAGCGAGGTGAACAGCTCCTCGTGGGTGGGGGTGAGGGCGTAGTCGCCGCCCTTGCGGTCGCGCAGCCGGAACAGGGCGTCGCCGTACTCGGTCCAGCGGCCGGTGGCCTCGTAGTACTCGCTGGGCAGCAGCGTGGGCAGCAGCATCTCCTGGCCGCCGATGCGGCCCATCTCCTCGCGGATCACCGCCGCGACGTTGTCCAGCACGATCTTGCCCAGCGGCATCCAGGAGTAGATGCCGGGCGCGGCGCGGCGGACGTAGCCTCCGCGCACCATCAGCCGGTGGCTCGGCACCTCGGCGTCCGCCGGGTCCTCGCGCAGGGTGCGCAGGAACAGGGTCGACATCCGCAGCACGGCCACTCCTCAAATCGGTGTCACTAGGTCCGGCCAGGTCCGGTCGCCTCAGCCGCCCGCTCCGGCTCCGTGCGGGCGGGCCGCGGGTCGCGCGCCGTCCGACCGCACCCGGGTACGGGGGCGGCTCCGCAACAGCGCGCCTCGCCCGCCGCGGGCGGTAGGTGAGAGGAGTTCCAGGCTAGCGCCCACGGCGGGTGCGGGCATACGCCCGGCGGTGAGCGCTTCGGGGCCTCGGGGGCGGCCGCGGGCTCCGTGCCGCACCGCGGCGCCCGTTACCTTGGGATGCGGCCGGGAATCGGCGGCGAGACGCGAACAGGCGGGGTCGGCACATGGCGCACGGGAACGGGGCACAGACGCGGCGGCCCGAGGTCGAGCTGATGCGCGACGCCGACCGCGCCGACTCCTGGCTGCTGCTGGTCGACGGGACCCCGCAGTCGCACGTGGACCTGGCCGACCCCACCTACCTGGACTTCGAGTACGTCCAGCGGATCGGTCACGCGATCGACCTGGCATTTCCCGGCGGCGCCCCGGTCCGGACACTGCACCTGGGCGCCGGCGCGCTGACGCTGGCCCGCTACGTGGCGACCACCCGGCCCGGATCGCGCCAGCGGGCCGTGGACGACAACCCGCGGCTGATCGAGCTGGTGCGCGGGTCGCTGCCCTGGGACCGCCGCGCCGACCTGCGGGTGGCCACCGGCGACGCGCGGGAGTGGCTGGCGCAGCGGCGCAGCGGCAGCGCCGACCTGGTCGTGTGCGACGTCTTCACCGGCGCGCGGACTCCGGCGGCCCTGACCTCGGCGGAGTTCTTCGCCGAGGTCGACAGGGTGCTGGACGCGGGCGGCCTGTGCGCGGCCAACGTGGGCGACGGCCGCCGGCTGCGCCACGTGCGCGCCCAGGCGGCCACGCTCGCCGCCGTCTTCGCCCACACCGCGCTGATCGCCGCCCCCGGGGTGCTGCGCGGCCGCCGGTTCGGCAACTTCGTGCTGCTGGGCTCCCAGAGCCCGCTGCCCACCGCCGAGCTGGCCCGGCGCGCCCACCGCGACCCCGACATGGCCGCACTGCTGGAGGGCGCGACCCTGGAGCGGTTCGTCGCCGGCGCCAAGGCGGTCGGCGACGCCGACGCGACCGACTCCCCCGCCCCGCCCGACGACGTGTTCGCGCGCTGAGCCCCGCCCGCCGGTCAGTCGGGCAGTTCGTGGTCCAGCAGGAAGGAGAACTCCGGGGTCTGGCGGATGCCGACACCGCCGTCGGCGTCGGGCTGGGTCGCCATGCCGGTGACGCGGCCGTTGCGCCACCAGATGATCTGGTCGGTCACCGGGTCGCCGTCCTGCACCAGGCTCTGGAACGTCTGGTAGAGGAACGGGATCAGCGAGGCCGAGCGCTTGCTGCGCAAGACCGCGTAGAGCATGGTGTTGGGCGAGGGCAGCATGACCACCGCGCCGTAGGGCATGGGCTCCTGGGCGACGTCGACCAGCCGCATCACATGCGAGGATCCCGGCCAGCCGATCCCGTGGACCACGTGCACCGGGGTGTCGGCACTGGTGTTGAAGGTCTGCAGGTCGTAGGGCTCGTAGGCAAGGTTGCGCATGGCCGCGAACCACAGGTCCTGCTTGCCGACCCCCCATGCGCGCGCGTGCCGGACGTCCAGCACGGCGGCCTCGTAGGTCTGCGGGTTGGTCCGGTAGCACAGCAGCGCGGTCAGGCGCGGGTTGACCGAGTACGCGAGCTTGTCGGTGCCCAGGCCCGAGGGGTCGCCGGTCAGGACGATCCGCAGGTGGGGCTGTGCTGCGGCGAACGGCTCGGCCAGCAGCCGGCTGTGCGCGTCGGGCGGCGCCGGCTGCCCGTGGGGGTTGTAGGGGGCGTTCATCGCGGTTTCGGTCGCTCCTGACTGGCTGCGGTCGGCGGGCCGGCGTCTGTCCGCCGCCCGGGCGCCCGTCGCGGCCGTGGGCCGGGGGCAGGGCGCCTGCGGGGTGCGGTCGGGGCGGGGCCGCGGTCCGCGACGGCCGCGAACGGCGTCGTCGGAAGTATCGCATCCGCGGGCGGCCGTCCGCGCCGCCGATGGCCCGGTGATCCGGTGACCGGGTGCGGTGCGCTAGCCTCACCGCCATGCTGTGTGGAACACGGCTCTTCGCCGCTCCCCCGCTCTGGAGCTGACCGAGGGCCGCGCCGCGGGGCGGCACCGGGCGCGCCGCCGCACGGGCGTGCCCGAATGCGCACGGGTCTGCGCCGCGGCCCCGCCGACGGGTCCCCCGACCGCTGTCGACTCCGGAGCGCCGACCGTGTCCGATCCCGCTCTCCCTTTCGCCCGCGCCGCCGCTGCCGGCGCGCTTCCTCCGGCCCCGCCGCCCGCGGGCGGCTCCGACCGCGCCGAAGGCACGCGCCGCGGATTCGCCCTGCTGGCGGCCGCCGGGCTGCTGTGGGGCACCAGCGGGCCGGCGGGCCAGAGCCTGCAGGCCGCCGGGGTGACGGTGCTCGCCGTCGCCTGCTACCGGCTGCTGTTCGCGGGGGCGGTGATCGGCGGGTGCCTCGCGCTGGCCGGGCGGCTGCGGCGGCTGCCGCGCACTCGCGGGGTGGTGGTGCGCCTGCTGGTCAACGGGCTGCTGCACGCGGTCTTCCAGTGCTGCTACTTCGCCTCGCTGACGCAGCTGCCCGTCGGCCTGGCGACCCTGGTCAAGATCGGCAGCGTGCCGGTGTTCGTCGCCGCCGGGATCTGCCTGGCCGCACGGCGCGCGCCGCAGGCCCGGCTGGCGTTGTCGGTGCTGCTCGCCGTGGCGGGACTGGCCCTGCTGATCGGGTTCCCCGCGACCGCCGCCGGCGCAGGCGAGATCGCGCTGGGCATGGCCCTGGCGCTCGGCGCCGGGCTGACGTTCGCGGTGATGACGCTGCTCAACCGGTCGCCGGTGGCCGGACTGGACCCCCTGTCCAACGCGGGCCTGGGGCTGCTGATCGGCGGCGTGCTCCTGCTGCCCGCCGGTCTGGCCGCGGGCATGGCGGTCCCGTTGGAGCCCGCGCCGGCGGCCCTGCTGGTGTACCTGGGCCTGGTCCCCACGGTGTTCGCCTACCTCGCCTACTTCGGCGGCGTGAGCCGCGCCTCCGACGCCGGGGCCGCGGTCGGCACGCTCGCCGAGCCGCTGACGGCGGCGCTGCTGTCGATGGCCCTGCTGGGCGAGGAGATGACGGCGATCGGCGCGGTCGGCGGCGTGCTCCTGGCCGCGTCGATGGCCACCGACTACGCCGCCGGTGTGCGGGACCGGCGCAGGCGGCGCCGGAGGCGGAAGGCGGCGTGACCGCGCGGACGGCGCGGACGGCGCGGACAGCGCGGTGCCGCCGTGTACTCCCGGCGGAGTAGCCGCGCGCCCGCGGAACCTTCCCGCGGAGGACGGGACGCGGGCAGTCCGGAGCGTAACGTCGAAGGGTGCTGTCTGGACTCATGCCCCTGCGCGGCGATGCGCTGACGGCCGCCGTCGCGGCCGTCGTGGTCATCGGTTCGCTCACGGTCGTCCAGGGGGCCTCCGGCACCGCGGACGTGTGGCGGGCGGTGATGCCGTGGGGCATGGCGCTGATGGTCGCCGCGGTCGCCGCGCTGGCGTGGCGCAGCCGCTTTCCCGTGCCCGTCGCGCTGGTGGCCGTCGCGGCGTCCACCGTCTACTACCCGCTGGGCTTTCCCGACGGCGCCGTCGGGCTGGCCGGAGTCGTCGCCCTGTTCGGGCTGGCCGCCGACGGATACCGATGGCAGGCCTGGACTCTGGGCCTGGCCCAGTTCCTGGTCATCCACGTCTGGGAGGCGGTCGTCTTCGGCTCGCCGCGCCTGGACTCGGCGGTGGCCGTGCTGGAGATGGTGCTGGTCGTGCTGATCGCCGGCGAGGTGGTGCGCCGGCGACGGGAGAACCGGACGCTGGAGCGCGACCGCGCCGACGAGGCCGCGCGCGGCCGGGAGGAGGTCCTCCTGCGCCGCGCCTCGGAGGAGCGGGTGCGGCTGGCCCGCGAGGTGCACGACGCCGTCGCGCACAACATCTCGCTGATCAACGTGCAGGCGGGCACGGCGCTCTACCTGATGGATTCCCAGCCCGAGCGGGCGGCGGAGGCGCTGGCCACGATCAAGAGGACCAGCAAGGACACCCTGCGGGAGCTGCGCGCGACGCTGAACGTGCTGCGGTCCGTCGACGAGCAGGCGCCGCGCGCTCCGGCGCCGGGTCTGGAACGCATCGAGGAACTGGCCGACGGCGCCCGCGGTGCCGGACTGGAGGTGCGCGTGGTGCGCAGGGGCGGCGCCCCGCCACCGGGCGCTGCGGGCGCCGAGGCCGCGGCCTACCGCATCGTGCAGGAGGCGCTGACCAACGCGGTGCGCCACTCCGGGGCCGCCGCCGTCACGGTCGAGGTGGACTGCGGCGACGACGATGTGCGGGTGCTGGTCCGCGACGACGGCGCCGCCTCGGCGGACGGCTTCACCTCCGGCAACGGCATCACGGGGATACGCGAGCGGGTCGCCGCCCTGGGCGGGGACGTTGCGGTGGGGCCGTGTCCGGGCGGAGGATTCGCCGTGCGGGCCCGGCTGCCCGCCACCGCACACGCCGGCGCCCCGGCCGGGGCCACGGCCGAGGCGGCGGATTCGGCCGCGAACGGCGATGACGGCGGCCGCGGGGACCGGGTGCGAAGGGAGCGGCGCGGGTGATCAGGGTTCTGCTGGCCGACGACCAGGCGCTGGTGCGCGCCGGGTTCCGCGCGCTGCTGGACAGCGCCGAGGACGTCTCCGTGGTGGCCGAGGCCGCCGACGGCCGGGAGGCCGTGCGGCTGGCCGCGGCCGAGCGCCCCGATGTGGTCCTCATGGACATCCGGATGCCGGTGCTCGACGGCCTGGCGGCGACCCGGCGGATACTCGCCGACCCCGCGCTGGAGTCGGTGCGGATCGTCATCCTGACCACCTTCGACCTGGACGAGTACATCTTCGAGGCGCTGCGCACGGGTGCCAGCGGGTTCCTGGTCAAGGACACCGAGCCCGAGGACCTGCTGCAGGGTGTGCGTGTGGTGGCGCGCGGCGACGCGCTGCTGTCGCCGGCGGTGACGCGGCGCCTGATCGCCGACTACGCCGGGCGGCCCAAGCGCCCCGAACCCTCGGCGCGGCTGGCGGAGCTGACCGAGCGCGAACGCGAGGTGCTGGTGCTGGTGGCCGCCGGGCTCTCCAACGAGGAGATCGCCGAACGCCTCGTCGTCAGCCCCGCCACCGCGAAGACCCACGTCAGCAGGACCATGGTGAAGCTGCGGGTCCGCGACCGCGCGCAGCTCGTCGTCCTCGCGTACGAGAGTTCGCTGGTGGCGCCCGGCTGGATGGACTGACGGCCCCGACGGGCGGCCGATGCGGCTCGCTTCCGCTGCCCCTCGGGGACCCCCGACGCTTTCTGCGGGAACCCCCTTACGCCCGGAGCGGTAGCCGGCCCCTTCCGGCCGCCCCGGCCGGAGTAGCGGGGATGCCTCCCGGTGGACGATGTGCGGCGCGGTGCCGCGCGGCCATGATCGGCGACGTCATCCTCCACCGGACCCGTGAGGCGCCACCGCCATGTTCGACGACCCGCTCCTGCTGGCACGCGTGCAGTTCGCGCTCACCGCCGGCGTCCACTACCTCTTCGTCGCCCTGACCCTCGGGCTGGCTCCGTTCATTCTGTTCGGCCAGCTCGGCGCCACTGTGCGCCGCGACGACGCGCGGATGCGGGCCGTGCGCTTCTGGGGCGGCCTCTACGTCGTCAACTACGCCATGGGCGTGCTCTCCGGGCTGGTCATGGAGCTGCAGCTGGCGCTGAACTGGAGCGGGCTGAGCGACATGTTCGGCTACGCCTTCGGCGCTCCGCTGGCCGTCGAGACGATGGGCGCCTTCTTCGTCGAGTCGACCTTCCTGGGCCTGTGGATCTTCGGCTGGGACCGGATGAGCCGCTGGGCGCACCTGGCCTGCTTCGCGGTCGTGACGGCGACGGCCTACCTGTCGGCCTACTGGGTGCTGGTGGCCAACGGGTTCCTGCGCTACCCGGTGGGCCTGCGGATGGAGGACGGCGTGGCGCACGTCGCCGACCCGGCGGCGCTGATGGCGAACCCGTCGACGCTCATGGCGTTCGGCCACGTCTGCGTCAGTGCACTTCTGGTGGGCTCGTCGGTGGTCATCGCCGTCAGCGCCTACCACCTGGCCCGGCGCCACGACCCCGACCGGATGTTCCGCCGCGGCGTCCGCTGGGGCACCGCCGTGTTCTCGCTGGCGCTGCTGCCCACGGCCGCGATCGGAAGCATGCAGTTCATTCTTTACGACCGCACTCCGCCCGCCAGCGGACTGACCTACGGCCCCGCGGAGATCGCCGAGATCGAGGCCGGCGGCCGCGCGCCCGGCGTGTTCGGCGGCCTGGGCGACGCGCTGATGATGGGGTCCTGGGCGCTGATGTTCCTGATCGCGCCGGTGCTGCTGGTCGTGTGGCTGCTGCGCCGCCTGGACCGCTGGCGGGGCGTGCTGTGGCCGCTCGTGCTGCTGCCGTTCCTGCCGTTCGGGGCCAGCGTCGGCGGATGGCTGGTGCGCGAGACGCAGCGCCAGCCCTGGGCGGTGGAGGACCTGCTGACCACCGCCGACGCGATGACCGACATGACGCCGGCGATGGCCGCGGTCTCGTTCTCGCTGTTCACCCTCGCCTTCGCGGTACTGGCGACGGTGACCTACGTGCTGCTGGTGCGCTTCGCCCGGCTCGGCCCCGAAGGCGGTCCGCTGGCGCCCGCGCGCACCGGCGGCACGGAACCCGGCGGGGTCGCGGAGGACCCGCCGGTGCACACGTTCTGACCCGCGGCATTCGCCGACCGATCCTTCTCGCCCATTGGAGCACGCCGTGGAAATCCTTGCCGTTGTCCTCCTCGCCGGACTGGTGGCGGGGTATCTGGTGCTCGCCGGATGCGACATCGGGCTGGGCATGCTGATGCCCTATGCGGCCCGCACCGGAACCGAGCGGCGGCGCGCGGTCTCGGCCATGGCGCCCTACTTCCTGGGCAGCGAGGTATGGCTGCTCGGCGCGGTCGGTGTGGCCATGGGCCTGCTCCCCGAGCTGAAGGCCGCCGTGATCACCGGCATGTGGCCGGTGTTCGTGGCGCTGCTGGGCGGCTGGCTGTTCCGCGACGCGGGGCTGTGGATGCGCGGCCGCATGCGCGCGAGGGCGGGGCGGGCGGTCTGCGACATGGGGATCGTCGGCGGAAGCTGGACGCTGGCGCTGAGCTGGGGGCTGATCGTGGGCGGGCTGCTGGGCGGCGGCGCGGTGCTGACCCCGTTCGCGATCGCCTGCGCGCTGACCGCGGCCGCGCTGTTCGCCCTGCGCGGTGCGGCGTTCGGCGCCGAGCGGCTGGTGCCCGCCGCGGGTGCGGGAGAGGCGGGCGGGCGGGAGCCCGCTCGCGCGGCGGCGGCCGGGCCCGCCGGTGCCGGCTCCGTCGGTGTGCTCGCCGCGGGCGGGGCCGCAGCGCCGAAGGTGGCAGGCCGCTCGGCGGAGACCGGCCTCGGCGGAACCGGCGCAACCGGTGGTGCGTTCCCGGCGGGCGGTGAGGGAACCGCCGACACCGCTGTCGCGGCCGACACCGCCGCCCGGGCCACGCGCCCTCTGGCACGGGCCGCGCTCGCCGCGGGTCTCCTCGCAGCGGGCGCGTCGCTGCTGCCCGGCGGCGCGGCGCCGGACCGCCCGCTGGCCGCCGCGGCGGTCGCGCTCGTGCTGCTGGGGCTGCTCGCCGCGACCTCGGGGCTGTGGGGGCCGCGGCTGTCGCGGCACACCTCGGCGGCGGCCCTGGCGGCGGTTCCGGTGCTCGTCGCGGCGGCGGTGAACCTGCCCGTCGCCCCGGTTCCGGACGGCGTAAGCGTGCTGTTCTGGTCGGCCATGGCGCCCGTCGCCCCGTTCATGGTGCTCGGCCAGGTCTGGCTGTACCGGATGGTGCGCCGACCCGCGCCGGGGCCGGGGTTCTTCGCCTGATCCGGGAGCGGGCGGGCACGCGGGCCCGCCCAAAGCGCCCGCCCGGCGCCGCGCCGATCGCGAAGCCGGAGCGGCGGGGCCCGGCGCCGCGGAGGCAACACCGGTCGAACCCCGGGGACCGGTTGGCCGTGCCGTGCAGCGGGCACGTGTCGAAATGCAATGCCGCCCATGTGGGCATCCGGCGACCCGCTCCGAGGAGGCACCATGCCCGAGTCCGCCCCCAATCCGCCCGCCCCGGCCGGCTGCAGCTGCGGTTCCGGCTGCACCTGCGGCTGCCAGAGCGGCGGTCCGTGCAACTGCGGCGGCAGCTGCGGCTGACCGCCCCGTGCCGCCGGTTCCGCGCCCGCGCCGGAGCCGGCGGGCGCGCGGTCTCCGAGCGGCGCGCCCGGCCGACCGTGCGGGGCCGGACCCCAGATCCCTCCGGTCGGCGATACGCGAACACGGAACGAAACGGCGCGTCCAGCCGACATCACGCTCGGTAACCTGCGACAATCCACGTTCGGGGTAACACCGCCGACGGCCGCGGCGCATCGCGCGCGGGCGGCGCCGGCGCCGCAGGGGGAGGCCGCATGTCGCTCTCGGACATCTTCGCGTCCACGACCGGCCAGCTCGACGACCACGAGCGGCTGCGCATCTACGTCGAGGGGATCCGCGAGCGCGCGGCCAAAGCGGTGCCGTGGGGCCCCGACACCGTGGGGCTTCCGGCGCAAGCCGGCGAGAACGCGCTGATGCGGATCAACGACATCGCCTTCTACGCCAACGCCCGCGAGGAGATCATCTCCTTCGCCGACTTCTGCCTCGCCCTGCTGGACTCCCACCGCCCGCGCGATGCGGGCGCCCTCAGCAGCGGCAGGGTGACTCCGGCGCAGCGGTGCCGCTGCTGCATGCTGCGCTGGCCCTGCCCCACCGTGCGCGAGATGGCGCGGCTGGTGGACTGACCGCCTGCGGCGCCCGCCGGCCCGCCGGGGCCGTACCGCTGCACTCCGGACGCCACTGCGCGGGCGGTTCCTGAAGCGCCACCCGCCGGCGGCGGGGCGCGATCCACCGCCGGCAGGCGGCGCGTAGGCGCCCGGTGTCCGGTCCGCGCGGGAACCCCGCTGCGGACACTCACCATGCCGGGCCTCACTACCGAAAATAAATGTAGAACCGGTTCCACCGCAATAGCCCGCAAACGCTCGGCGCAGGCTGATGACGACGGGCTCCCGCCGGGCGAGCGCGGAGGGAGAACGCGATCCACTCCGGATCCGCTCGGGAAGCGGTGCCCGACCGGCGCTCCGCGGCCGCCCCGCCGGGCCGGCGCGTTCGGCTCAGCCGGCGCCGCCGGTGCGGATCTGCGCGGACGCCCGCTCGGCGAGCAGCGGGCGGATGACGCCCAGCGCCGCCTGGTGGTCGGGGTGGTCGCGGTAGGCGGCGTAGGCCTGCTCGTCGGCGACGTCGGCCACCACCGCGAAGTCGAAGGTGTCGGACCCGATCCCCAGGTCGGACCCGAAGTTGTAGGCGTCGAGCTCCGGGATCGCCTCAGGCAGCCGGGCGAGGACCTCCTCGACCTCGGCGACCTGGGCGGGCGTGGTGCCCTCGGACCAGCGGAACAGTGCGATATGCCGTAGTGCCATGGGGGTGAAGCTACTAGACGCCGGCGCTGCCCTCCGGCAACGGATCCGGCCCCAGGGGCGGGGGACAGCTCCTGGGGCCGGGCGAGGGGGAATCGCGGACGCACGGCCTTCGGACTGTGCGGGTCGAAGGCGAGACCGTGCGGTGGGGCACCGCGTCGTTGACGACGGTATCCGGGGTCCGGTCACACCGACGGCCTGATCGCATAACCGGAATGTCTCGATCGCCGGGAGCCGATCTCCGCCTCCGACAGCCTCACGTGCCGTGATAAACCACGAGTAAACGACACCGAACGCACAGGCGTCGGCTGCCCCGGCGCCCGCCGCGCGGGGCACCGGGCGGGCTCTCAGCCCTTCAGCCGCGCCTTCCACACCTCCTCGCCGGGCCAGCTGCGCGCCCAGTCCGCCGAAAGGTAGGGGTAGTCGTAGCCGGCGTCCGCGGGCGCCTCGATCTCGATGAGGTCCTCGACCTCGAAGCCGCAGGAGTGCAGAAGCCGCAGCATGTCGCCGTGGGGCAGGGTGAACTCGACGGATCCGCCCCACTCCAGCCGGCGCAGGCCGAACTGCCGGCGCCGCAGGGCGGCTCCCGCCCGCCCCTCCTCCGGACGGCACATCGCGAACAGCGGCGAGTACCGCAGGAACACCAGGCGGCCGCCCGGAGCCAGCAGACGCGCGGCCTCGGGGATCCAGCGGTGGGGATCGCACCACAGGGACGCGCCGTGCTCGCTGATCGCGAGGCCGAACACGCCGTCGCCGCACGGAACGTTCTCGGCGTCGCCCAGCACCAGCGGGAAGTCGATCCCGAACCTGCGCTGCATCCGGCGCGCAGTGTCCAGCTGCGCGGCCGAGACGTCCACCCCCACCGGCCGCGCGCCGGCCCGCGCCAGCCACGCCGATACATAGCCGGTGCCGCAGCCGAGCTCGACGGCGGCCGTTCCGGCCGGCTCGTCGGGCAGCAGCCGCAGCCGCGACTCGGGCACCGCCCAGTGGCCCCAGGCGGGCTCGGCGCGCGACCACTGGCCGGGGGCCAGGGTGGCGAAGTACGCGGCCGCGCCCTCGTCCCAGAAGGCGCGGTTGACGGCGACGTGCGGGGCGGGGGGTTCGGCGTGCGCGTCCGTCGGCATCGCACCATTGGACCCCGGAGCGCCGCCCGCCCACAACGACTTTTCCGCGCGGGCGCCCGGCGCCGTTGCGGCTGCGGGTCCGGTGGAGCGGTCGCGGATCAGCCCACGCGGACCGCCGTGAGGTAGGCGTCCTCGCCATCGGCGTTGACGATGTCGGTGATGCGCCACGTCTGGCCGCCGACGCTGAACGTGTCGCCTCTGCGGACGTCGATCATGCCCTGCTCGCGCCATTCCTCCGGGCCGCCGAGCTTGGCCGCGGGCGATCCGTCGTCTTCGAGCCAGAACCGCCCGCCACCCACGGGGCCGCCGACGAAGCGGTCGTTGCGGCCGTAGGTGATCTTCTCTTCCGCACCGATCTCGTGCTCCACGTCCGACCGACTCCCGTCTGTGCGCGCCAGTCCGTTTTGCGCCCATGCCGAGGATAGGCGGGCCCGGGGAATGGTGCTCCGCCTTCAGGTATACCGAACCTTACTCCGCTCCGCGTGCAATTGCAGGAAGGCTCGATTCATCCGGGGCCCCGATTCTCCGTGCGCACGAATTCGCAATTGCCCGCCGGGCGCCCCGGACCACCGGATTCCGGTCGCGGTCGGGCGCGACCGGAATTCGGTGTCGGAAACATCACGCTCCGAGATCGGCGATTGCCGCCGCGGTGCCTCCTCCCGACGGGCCCTGGTGGACCGCCGCGACCGAGACGAACACCGCGGGGTCGCCGGTCACCGCGGCGGCCACCCCGCCCACGGTGGCCTTGATCTGCCGGTGCCAGTGCACGTCGGAGTCGTCCAGCATGATGTTGCGCCGCCCGCGCACCCGACCGGAGGGATCGGCCTCGCACTTGAGGAACACGTTGACCAGCCGGTCACCCAGGTCGTCGGGGTGGGGGCGCTCGGGCAGGTCGATCCCCGCCGAGCGGACGGCCGACCAGATCCCGTCGGCGTCCAGTGCGTCGCGCATGACACCGTGGCCGGCGCGGTACCGGCCGCCCACGCCGCGTGCGTTGCCGACCACCACGATCTGGGCGCGGTCCAGCTCCACGCCCGAGGAACACGAGGCGACCGAGGAGTACAGCCCCAGGTCGGCGTGGATCTGCTCGGCCGCGGGCTCGTCGATCTCGCCCAGCGCGGTCGCGATGCCCAGCGCGGTGGTGGAGTTGGAGATGTCCATGGACTTCAGCGTGTCCTGGGTGACCACGTCGTGGCCGCGCGCCTTCGCGTCGTTGATGGTCTCCAGCACCAGCAGCGGCGTCTTGGTCTGCACGTAGTGCACGTCGGCCGGGTCGGCGACCCCGGCCTCGTCCATCGCCGTGCGGACACCCGCGGCGACCTTGCGCACCATGGCCGGGCGGCCGATGTCCTCGGGCAGGATCTCCTCGCTCATCGCGATCCCCACGACCAGCCGCGGCTCGTCGGTGGGCGCGTAGCGCCCCTCGGGCGCGCGGGCGAAGACGGTGGCGTGCGGGGAGAGCACGCCGTCGGTCCCGCCCGACCACACCAGCGGGATGCGCCGCACCTCCTCCTCGGCCCGCGAGCCCTTGCCCACGAGTACCTCGCGAAACGCCCGGTCGGCCAGGATGCGGGTGTAGTCGTTGACGCCGCCGTTGCCCTCGGTCTTGCCGATCACGGCCAGGACGTCGTCGGCGCGCACGACGCCGTCGTCGATCAGCCGGGCAAGCCCGGACGCGTCGGTGACGCTCTCGATCGCCACCTTGTGCACCTCGATGGGCGTGGGCATCTGGGTCCACCTCTCGTCTGCGGTTCTCACTGCTGATCAGGACGGCGGGTCATGGTTCGACGACGGTACCCGCCTGCCCGGCCGATCCGGCGGCGACACCGTCGAGTCCGGTGATGACGGCGCGCCGCCCGCCCGACTCCACGAACCGCACGGCCGCCTCGACCTTGGGCCCCATGCTGCCTTCGGCGAAGTGCCCGGCGGCGAGGTACCCGCGCAGCTCGGCGGCTGAGATGCGGCCGATGGGGCGCTCGCGGTCGGTACCGTAGTCCAGCACCGCGCAGGCCACGTCGGTGGCGACGACCAGCGTGTCCGCCGACAGCACGCAGGCCAGCAGCGCGGCCGTGCGGTCCTTGTCCAGCACCGCCTGCACTCCGTGCAGCGTCCCCGAGGGGTCGCGGACCACCGGAACTCCCCCGCCGCCGGCCGCGACCGGCACGACGCCGGCCTCCAGCAGCGCCCGCACGGCCGGGGCGTCGAGGATCTCGCAGGGCTGGGGCGAGGGCACCACGCGGCGCCATCCGCGCGCGCCGAAGTCGGCCCAGTCCTGGCCGAGCGCGGCGAAGCGGGCCGCTTCAGGCGCGGGCAGGTAGCGGCCCACCGGCTTGGCCGGGCGGTCGAAGGCGGGGTCGGCGGGGTCGACCAGGGTCCGGGTGACCACGGCGCTGACCGGCCGGGGCCGCCCGCGTCGGGCCAGCGCCGACTCCAGGGCGTCGGCGATGGTGAAGCCGATCGTCGCCTGGGTCTGGGCG
The DNA here is from genome assembly GCF_039531585.1 of Streptomonospora arabica. Classification (NCBI taxonomy): domain Bacteria; kingdom Bacillati; phylum Actinomycetota; class Actinomycetes; order Streptosporangiales; family Nocardiopsidaceae; genus Streptomonospora; species Streptomonospora arabica. The sequence continues at coordinate 116,207 of NZ_BAAAQI010000004.1, forward strand.
CCGCACCAGTCCAGGGTCACCGGCGGCACCACGTCGGCGGCGAGCTCGTTCTTCACCAGCAGGTTGCCGACCTGGGGGCCGTTGCCGTGGGTCAGCACCACCTCGGTACCGCCGGCGACGAGGTCGGCGACGTGCTCCATGGCCGCGGTAAGGGCGCTGCGCTGGTCGTCGGGGCGGGCGCTGCCGTCGGGTCCCGTCATGGCGTTGCCGCCCAAGGCGACCACGACTCGGGAAAGGCTCACAGGCGATCGACCTCCGCGCTCTTTGCGCCGCCGGACAGCAGGGCGTATCCGGGGCCGCGGTCGAAGAAGGGGGCGTCGCCCGGCCGCGCGCTGCGCAGCCCGGCGCGCACCCGCTCCACCTCGGCCGGGTCGGCGCGGGGCGCGTCGTCAGGGCCGGTCACCGGCACGCCGTAGTCCTCGCGGGCGGCTCTGCGCGAGACCTTGCCGCAGCGCACGTCGGCCACGACCGCCTCGACACCGCGCTCCAGCGGGTCGCCCCAGCCCCCGCCGCCGGTGGTACGGATGCGCACCACCTCGCCGGCGCGCACCGGCTCGGCCTCCACCAGCCCGCCGGGCTCGCGCTCGCGGGGGCCGCCGGGGTCGATCGTCACCTGGAAGGGCGCCCCGGCGCGGCCGCCCTTGACACCCCAGCAGGACAGGATGGAGCGGTCCGCGATGGACATGAACGACGCGTCGCGCAGCATCCGGATGTGCTTCTCATAGCCCAGGCCGCCCCGGTAGCGGCCCGCCCCTCCGGAGTCGACGGCCAGGCCGAGCCGTTCGACGATGAACGGGAACCGCGACTCGGTGAACTCGGTGGGCAGGTTGCGGGAGTCGGGCACCACGTGGATGGTGTCCTCGCCGTCGGCGTAGTGGCGCCCGCCCGAGCCGCCGCCCAGGACCTCGCGCATCAGGTAGGGGCGGCCGTCGGCGCCGGTGCCGAAGACTCCGGTGTAGCGGATGGTCTCCTGGTCGGCCGGCATGTAGCCGTCCACGGCCTTGGCCAGGACGCCGGCGAGCACGCCCAGCAGGCGCAGGATGACGAACGTGCGCGCGTTGGTCGGTGCGGGGAAGACAGGGGTCAGCAGGGTGCCCTTCTCGGGGAAGCGCATCTCGATGAGCGGCACCACGCCCTCGTTGACGTCCAGCTCGGCCATCCGCTCCGGGGTCTCGGCCAGGTTGCGCAGGACGGGCGCGAGCCACTTCTTCAGAAAGTTGCCGTCGGCGTAGTCGCCGCAGTGGTTGATCGGCCCCCGGGCCTGCGGCGACGTGCCGGCGAAGTCGATGATCAGCCGGTCCGGCACCTTGGTCAGGGTGATGCGCTGCCGGTGCAGGCGGGGTTCGTCGACGCCGTCGTGCTCGGCGTAGTCCTCCCACACGTAGGTGCCGTCGGGGATCTTGGCGAGGATCTCCCGCCGGTAGGTCTCGGTCGTGGCGTCCAGCACGGCGTCGAAGCACCGCTCGACGGCCGCGCGGCCGTAGCGGGCGAACAGGTCGGCGAGCCGGCGCGCCCCCATCAGGCAGGCCGAGCACTCGGCGTCGAGGTCGGCGGCCAGCGAGTCCGGCATCCGGGAGTTGCGCACCATGATGCGCAGCGCGGCGCGGTTGGGCACGCCCTGGTCCCACAGCTTGATCGGCGGGACCATCAGGCCCTCCTCGAACACCGAGGTGGCGTTGGGCGGCATGGAGCCGGGGCAGGCGCCGCCGATGTCGTCGTGGTGGCCGAAGGCCTGCACGAACGCCACCACCTCGGGACCCGCCCCGTCGTCGTGGAAGACCGGCACCGTGACGCACAGGTCGGGCAGGTGCCCGATCCCGCCTTCGGACTCGTAGACGTCGTTGTGGAAGAACACGTCGCCGGGGCGCATGGTCTCGGGCGGGAAGTCGCGCGCGACCGGGTGCACCAGCGCGGAGTAGGAGCGGCCGGTGAGCTTGCGCAGCCGCCGGTCGTGGATGCCCACCCGGAAGTCGTGGGCGTCGCGGATCATGGGCGAGCGCGAGGTGCGCGCGATCGCCGTCTCGACCTCCATCTCCACCGACGCGAGGGTGCCCTCGACGATCTCCGCCAGCACGGGGTCGGCAGGCGGGCGGCCGTCCGCCGCGGGGGCGGTGCCTACGGCGCGCGGCGCCTCCTGCGGCGGCGCGGGGCGGGCAGGGTCGCGGTTCAACGCTGGACCTCCTCGGCTGCGGGTGCGGGCTCGGCGGTGACGGCGATGCCGCCGTCGGGGTGCACGCGCGCGGTGAAGCCGGGATGCAGCGGCAGGGTCGACGCGTACTCCTCGATCACCGCGGGCCCGCGCACGGTGCTGCCCGGCGCGAGCGCGTCGCGAAGGTACACGGGGGTGCCGCGGTGTACGGCGCCGTCGAAGCACACGTCCCGCACGCCGGTCCGCGCGTCGCGCGCCCCGCCGGGGCCGGCGAGGCCGCGCGGTTCGGGTCGGCGGATGCGGCCGATGCCGGTGACCCGCAGGTTCACCCACTCGACCTGCTGCTCGGGGTTGTCGCGCAGGTCGTAGCCGTAGAGGTCGCGGTGGGCGGCGTGGAACGCGTCGGCGACGGCGTCGGCCGCGGCGGCGTCCAGCGGGTCGGCGGGGACGGGCACGCGCACCTCGTAGGCCTGGCCGAAGTAGCGCAGGTCGGCGCTGCGCTCCAGGCGCAAGCCGCCGACGCCGCCGGGGCCGCCTTCGCCGGCGAACCCCTCGGCCCGCAGGACCTCGGCGGCCTCGCCGGCCAACTCGGCGAAGACGGCCTCGGCCGCGCCCGGGTCGAGGTCGGCGTGGCGGGCCACGCGGGTGCGCACGTAGTCGTTGCGCACGTCCACGCTCAGCAGCCCGAACGCCGAGACGTTGGCGGGGTCGGGCGGCACGAACGCGCCCGCCGGGCCCAGGATGTCGAGCAGCGGGCACAGCAGCAGCGAGCCCGAGCCGCCGAAGGCCACCAGGTGGAAGTCGCGCACGTCCAGGCCGCGCTGGACGGTGACCTGGCGCAGCGCGTTGGCCTGGTTCCATGCGGAGATGCGCAGGATGCCCTCGGCCGTCTCCGCGGCGTCCATGCCGAGCTTGTCCCCCAGCGCCGCCACGGCGGCCTCCGCAGCGGCGACGTCCAGGGGCATCTCGCCGCCCAGCAGGTGCGGGGGGATGCGGCCGAGGGCGGCGTGGGCGTCGGTGACGGTGGGTTCGGCGCCGCCCCTGCCGTAGCAGGCCGGGCCGGGCTCGGCCCCCGCCGAGGCGGGGCCGACCTTGAGCGCGCCCTCCGGGGAGATCCGGGCGATGGAACCGCCTCCGGCGCCGACGGTCACGACGTCGATCATCGGAATCTTGGAGGGGTAGCGGCCCACGGAGCCCTCCGTGGTCAGCCCCGGCTCGCCGTCGAGCACGACCGACACGTCGGTCGAGGTTCCGCCGCCGTCCAGGGTGAGGACGCGGTCGTAGCCGGCGCGCCCGGCCAGCAGCGCGGCGCCGAGCGCGCCGGCCGCCGGCCCCGACATCACCGTGCTGATGGGCTGGTGGACGACCTCGTCGGCCGAGAGCACGCCGCCGTTGGACTTCATCACCAGAAACGGGGGCCGTTCGCCGCCGGGCCCGGCGCCGGCCTCGGCCAGGCGCGCGCCGATGCCGCGGATGTAGCGGGTGACGCCGGGCTTGACGGCGGCGTCGACCAGGGTGGTCATGGAGCGCTCGTACTCGCGGTACTCGCGCAGCACGTCGGAGCTGATGGACACGGTCGCGCCGGGGTGCTCGGCGCGCAGGACCTCGCGCAGCCGCCGCTCGTGGGAGGGATCGGCGTAGGAGTGCAGCAGGCAGACGCCGATGGTGTCGACGCCGCGGTCGCGGAACCAGCGGGCGGCAGCGGCGGCCTGGCCCTCGTCGAGCGGGCGGATCTCGGCGCCGGTGTGGTCGAGCCGGCCGCCGACGGTGCGCACCAGGTCGGCGGGCACGATCCGGTCGGGCTTGACCCAGAAGTAGGAGTTGCCGTAGCCGTCGGGCACGGCCTGGCGGGCGATCTCCAGGATGAACTCGTAGCCCTCGGTGGTGATGAACCCGAGAGGGCCGGTTCTGCCCTCGAGCAGCAGGTTGGTGGCGACGGTGGTGCCGTGGCACAGCGCGCTGACCGCGGTCGGGGGCCCGAGCAGGTCCAGCACCTTGGCGACGCCGTTCATGAACCCGGCGGAGGGGTCGGCGGGAGTGGAGGGGGTCTTGGTCGCCAGCAGTTCGCCGGTGTCTTCGTCGAGGGCGACGACGTCGGTGAACGTGCCGCCCGTGTCGATGCCGATGCGGACCCTGCGCTGCCCTGCCATTCACCCGCCCCTGCGTGTCGGCCGACTCGCCGCGGCCGCCGCGGACGCGGGCCGCACTAGGGATTCAAACGGTCCGCGGCGATCGGTGAATCGGCAAGACCTGCCAACACCGGGACGGGACGTTGGTGACGCGGGGAGCCGGGACCGGCGCGGCCGGTGTCCCCCATCCAGCCGGACTCGCCGTTGCCGGCGACGGCCGGCTCCCAGCGGGTGGGGTGGGGGCCGCCCACGCAGGCCTGGCCGTCGCGATTGCACGTGAACCGGCTCGGGTCGGTGTCCATGTACCCGACGATCGTGTCCGGGTCCGGTTGGAAGGCGGCCTTCCCCGACCGACACGTACACCGGAGCGCCCACGACGTTGTTGCACCGCCGCTTGCCGCCGCTGTACCAAGTGCCCTGCCGCGGAAGCGTTCGTCCTCCCGATGCGCATGCCCCTCGAATCGGAAGGCTGCGGTCCTGTCCGGCGGCGTGCGGGCACCGGGCGACTGCGCACCGGAGCCTAGAGCTGCGGGGTTCGGCGGCGTTTCCGGGGTCCGGGCCGCGCCCCGGCGCCGCCGTGTGCGGGCGCCGGGGCGGTGGGTCCGTGTCGCCTCAGGCGGTCTCGCCGGCGCCGGCGAGCTTGCCGCGGAAGCGGCCGACCACGGTCTCCAGCGCAGAGGAGAACGGGTGGTCGTGGACCATGTAGGTCCAGGTCATGGTCGGACGCTTGACGCCGACCTCGGCGACGTCGATCGTGCCGTTCTCGTCGACCTCGGTCTCGGCGAAGGTCTCGGCCGCGCGGGCGCGGGCCTCGTCCAAAAAGCCCTTGAACGCGGGGACGGCGTCGGCGTTGAACTCGTCCAGCGGGTCGCGCCGGCCCAGGAAGCGCAGGTGGATGCCCTCGCGCAGCTCGGCCAGGTACGCGTTGTGGTCGGTCCAGCCCCGGTCGAGGTGGTACAGGGTGATGAGCCGGGCGGCCCGGGCGGTCTCCTCGGCGCCGGCCTCCTCGACCAGCTCGGCGTGGTGGGCCGGGCAGTCGACGCGGAGCTGGCGGTCGCCCAGGTCGTCGGCCAGCACCGCCTCGCGGTGCTCCAGCACGACGCTGCGCTGCACGTCGATCAGCTTGTTGTAGCGCCAGGTGTTGCGGTGCACCTCCAGCAGCTTGCCCTCGGAGACCCGCTGGGCGTGGTCGACCATGCGCAGCCAGCTGTCGTCGGTGATCGCGCCGTCGCCCTGGGCCTCGTATCCGCGGGTCTCGGGGGCGTTGTTGGCCACCAGGTCGTCCTCGACGGAGACGAAGTAGACCGAGGCGCCGGGGTCGCCCTGGCGCCCGGCGCGCCCGCGCAGCTGGTCGTCGAGGCGGCTGCTGGGGTAGCGGCCGTAGCCCATCACGTACAGGCCGCCCTGCTCGACCACCCGGTCGCGGTCGGCCATGTCGCTGCCGCCCAGCCGGATGTCGGTGCCGCGCCCGGCCATCTGGGTGGAGACGGTGATGGCGCCGTAGGTGCCGGCCTCGGCGATGACGGCGGCCTCGTCGGCGTCGTTCTTGGCGTTGAGGACGACGCACTCCAGACCGTCGCCGGTCAGGCGCTTGGCCAGCAGCTCGGACTCGGCGACGTCCTGCGTGCCGACGAGGACGGGCCGGCCGGTGGCGTGCACCTCGGCGATCTCCTCGGCGAGGGCGTCCTCCTTCTCCTCGCGCGTGGCGTAGAGCCGGGTGCCCTCGTCCTCGCGGATGCAGGGCTTGTTGGGCGGGATGACCGCGACCTCGAGCTCGTAGAACTCCCGGAGCTGCTCGGCGACCGCCATGGCGGTGCCGGTCATGCCGCAGCGGGTCGGGTAGCGCAGCACGAGCGACTGCACGGTGAGGGAGTCCAGGACCTCTCCGGTGTCGGAGACGTCAACCTTCTCCTTGGCCTCGACCGCGGCCTGCAGGCCGTCGGGCCAGCGCTGCAGCAGCGCGATCCGCCCGCGCGACTCGTTGATCAGCCGCACCTCGCCGTCGCGGACGACGTAGTGCACGTCGCGCTGCAGCAGCGCGTGGGCGTGCAGGGCGAGGTTGACGCGCGGCAGGACGGAGGTGTCGTCCTCGTCGTAGAGGTCGACGCCGCCGAGCTCCTGCTCGCACTTGTCGATGCCGGCGTCGGTGAGCTGGACGTTGCGGCCCTCGGGGTCGATCTCGTAGTCGACGCCGGGGGTCAGGCGGCGAACGAGCTCGGCCATCTCGGCGTCGGCGCCGGCGGTCTCGGCCGCGCCCGCCAGCACCAGCGGCACGCGCGCCTCGTCGACCAGGACGGAGTCGGCCTCGTCGATGATGGCGATGTCGGGCGCGGGCACCACGCGCTCGTCGAGGTCGGTGACCATGCGGTCGCGCAGCACGTCGAAGCCCAGCTCGCTGACCGACGCGTAGGTGACGTCGGCGGAGTAGGCGGCGCGGCGCTCCTCGCGGGTGGACTCCTCGCCGATCCAGGAGACGGCGACGCCCAGCATGTCGTACAGGGGCGCCATCCACTCGGCGTCGCGGCGGGCGAGGTAGTCGTTGACGCTGAGGACGTGCGCGCGCTGACCGCGCAGCGCGAAGCCGGCGGCCGCGAGGGCGCCCGAGAGGGTCTTGCCCTCGCCGGTGGCCATCTCGGCGATGTGGCCGTCCAGCAGCGCCATGACGCCGAGGAGCTGCACGTCGTAGGGGCGTTCGTCGAGCGTCCGGCGAGCCGCCTCGCGGCCGACCGCGCACAGCTCGACGAGGTCGTGCCGGTCGTAGGGGAGGTCGGCGTTGCCGAGGTCGGTCGCCTTCTCCGTCAGCTCGGCGTCGCTGAGCTCGCGGAGGTCGGGCTCGCGGGCCTCGATCGATTCCAGAAGCTTCGTATAGGGGCGCAGGTCCACCGCTCCGGGCTTGCCCAGAAGTCGGCGGACGCTATCAGCCATTCGTCCGAACACCACGCAAGGGTAACGCCCACAGACCCCTCGTGGTTCCCTGCGGCGCCATTCACACGGGGCGGATTCGCGTCCGCGGCGCTCGGAGGGCCCGGCACACAGGGGCTTTCGCACGGCCGAACGCCTTCGCGGGCCTGCGCGCTCAGCGCACGAGCTGGCCCCGCTGCCCGTTGCGCTGCGCGGCCTCCATGGCGATGCCGTGCCGCACCAGCGCGGCCAGGACCTCGACCACCGAGTTCTTCTCGCGGGCGTCGCAGCGCACGATGGGGACCTCGGGGCTGAGGTCGAGCGCGTCGCGCAGGTCCTCCGTCGAGTGACCGGGGTCGCCGTCGAACGAGTTCAGCGCGACGAGGAAGGGCAGCCGGTACTGCTTCTCGAAGTAGTCGAGGGCCTGGAAGGAGTCCTCCAGGCGTCTGGTGTCGACCAGGACGATCGCGCCCAGGGCGCCGCGCACCAGGTCGTCCCACATGAACCAGAACCGCTGCTGGCCGGGCGTACCGAAGAGGTACAGGGTCAGGTCGGTCTCCAGCGAGATGCGGCCGAAGTCCATGGCCACCGTCGTGCTGGTCTTGTCGGGGGTGTGGGAGAGGTCGTCGATCCCCGCGCTGGCGGCCGTGACCGCCGCCTCCGTGCGCACGGGCGGGATCTCCGAGACGGCGCCGATGAAGGTCGTCTTCCCCACGCCGAAACCGCCGGCGACGATGATCTTCGTAGAGAGTTTCGGTGCTTCACTCACGTGGATCTCGGCTCCCTCGCGACGCTGGGGCAAAGCAGGATGTTCGTAGCGGAAGGCGTCAGACGATGCGAGAACGCCTGCGACTACGGAGATTGCGGCTCCTGGCGGTGGCTCTCGGACACCACGCAGTGAACCTAGCACCGCCCGGCGGCGTCCGGTGACCACTCGACTACGGCAGCAGGTCACGAGATTGCGACAACGTGCCGCAAAAGGCCCGAACGCCCTGTCGGCGGGGCGTTCCGCGCCCGGGAGCCCATGATCACGGACGTGCGCCGCCCGCGCTGCGGCCCGGCGCCGGAGCTCCCCGGCGCAGCACGGGTGACGCACGCAATACCCGCGGCACGCCCGGTGCCGCGGGGGTCACCGGGCCCGGCGCCCCGCCCATGCGCCCACGGCCACGCCCGCAAGCGCGGCCGCGGCGCCGAAGAGGGCGCCCCGCATGAACGCCGCGGCACCGTCGCCGCCCGTCGCGGCCGGGGCCGCCGCCGGCGCGGGAGCGGCGCCGGGCACGGGAGCGGCGTCGGGTGCGGGCGCCGGGGTATCCGCCTCGGGCGCGGATGCGGAGGCCGCCGGGCGGCCCGCGACCTCGTCGTCCAGCCGGCCCAGGAACTCCCCCGCCATCCTCTTGGCCACGCCGGCGAGCATGCGCTGCCCGACACCGCCGACCATGCCGCCCACCACGGCGTCGGCGTCGTAGGAGAGCTCGGTGCGCCCGTCGCCCAGGTCCGCCAGGCGCACCCCGATCTCGGCGGTGACCGTTCCAGGTGCGCCCGAGCCCTGGGCGCGCATCGTCAGCGACTCCGCCGGCCGCAGGTCGCACAGCCGCACGCCGCCCTGGAAGGTCCCCTTGATCGAGCCGACTCCGGCGCTGACCGTGCCCCGGTACTCGTCGGGGCCGACGCGCTCCAGGCTCTCGCAGCCGGGGATCGCCCGGGCGAGCGCCTCGGGGTCGAGCATGCGGTCCCAGACCCGCTGCGCGGGTGCCTGCAGTGTGGCGCTGCCGGAGATCTTCAACGGGGCTCCCTCGCGGACGGGACGGACGGGTCGGGGTCGACGGATCCGGCGGACGGCGGGCGAGCGGGGACCGGGGGCACCCGCGGGTCTCCGGCGGCGTGGCGGCGGCGCAGCTCGAACAGATCCGGCGGGGAGATCGGCATGCGGTCGATGCGGAATCCCTCGGCGTCCTCCACGGCCGCGGCGAGCGCCGCCGAGGCGGGGATGACCCCGGCCTCGCCGGCCCCTTTGACGCCCAGCGGGTTGAGCGGGCTGGGTGTCTGCATATGCGCGATCTCCACGGTCGGGACCTCGCTGGCGTAGGGCATCAGAAAGTCCATCAGCGAGGCGTTGAGCAGCTGGCCGTCGGAGTCGTAGGCCATGCGCTCGTACAGCGCGCCGGCGACGCCCTGGGCGACACCGCCGTGGACCTGCCCCTCGACGATGCGCGGGTTGATCAGGTTGCCGCAGTCGTGGACGACGCAGTAGCGCAGGATGCGGATCTCGGCGGTGTCGGGGTCGGTCTCGACGACGGCCGCGTGCGCGCCGTTGGCGAAGGTGCAGCGCAGCGGCGAGTGGTAGTCGGTGCCCTCCAGGCCCGGCGCGTCGCCTTCGGCCACCGGCGGCCGGTCGGGGTCGCCGGCGCCGCTGAACTGGGTTGCCGCGGCGGAGGCGGCGTCGAAGGCGTAGCGCAGCGGGTTGGACAGCACCGCGACGGTGCCCAGCTCGACGCCGTGCGCGGGGCTGCCCTTGACCTGGATCCGCCCTTGGGAGAACTCCAGGTCGCCGGTGTCGGCCTCCAGCGCGTCGGCGGCGATGCGCAGCGCCTTCTCCTTGAGTCGGCGGGCCGCCAGCGCCACCGCGCTGCCGCTGGTCACGGCGCCGCGCGAAGCGAAGGTGCCGACCGAATAGCCCATGCGCCGGGTGTCGCCGGTGGTGACCTCGACATCGGACAGGGGCACGTCCAGCTCGTCGGCGACGACCTGGGCGAGCATCGTGCCGTGGCCCTGGCCCTGACTGGTCAGGCCGGTGGCCACGCGCACCTTGCCGCTGGTCTCGACCTGGACGTGGCCGCCCTCGTAGGGGCCGGGACCGGTGCCCTCGACGTAGCAGGCCACGCCGATGCCCACACGCCGGCCCGCCTCGCGGGCCCGCTCGCGGTACTCGGCGAATCCGGGCCAGTCCACCAGCTCGCCGATCATCTCCAGCATCCGCGGGTAGTCGCCGGAGTCGTAGATCAGCGGGCGGCCGTCCTGGAACAGCAGGCCCTGGTCGTAGGGCATCTCGGCGGGTGTGATCACGTTGGCCGCGCGCACCGCCAGCCGGTCCAGGCCCAGGTGGTCGGCGATCGCGTCCATGGTGCGCTCCATCGCGAAGACCCCCTGGGGGCGGCCGGCGCCGCGGTAGGGGGTCACGATGGCGGTGCTGGTGTAGAGGCTGCGGAACTCCACGCGGTAGGCGCCGGGCTTGTAGGGGCCGAGCAGCTGGGTGGAGGTCACGATGGGCACGATGACGCCGTAGGGCAGATAGGCGCCGTTGTCGTGCTGGATGTCGACGTCCAGCCCGAGCAGCCGACCGCTGTCGTCGAATCCGACCCGCACCCGCTGGCGCTGCGCGCGCTCGTGCGCCGCCGCGACGAAGTGCTCCCGGCGGTCCTCGACCCACTTGACCTCGCGGCCCAGCCGACGGGCGGCCCAGGGGACCATGACCTCCTCGGGCCAGGGGTGCACGATCTTGACGCCGAACCCGCCGCCGACGTCGGGCACCACCACCTCGACCTGGCCCAGCGCCAGCTCCAGTTTGGCGGCCACGGCGGCGCGTACGCCGGTGGCGGTCTGGGTGGAGCTGTAGACGCGCAGGCGGCCGTCGTCGCTGCCTGTGGAGCCGGTCGGGGGCTCCCAGCGGGCATAGACGCCGCGGCCCTCCAGGGGGGTGGCGGCGGAGCGCTCGATGTCCAGGTCCAGTTCCAGGGTGTTGGGCGCCGCGCTGACGGCGGCGCGGGCGTCGCCGACCTCCTGGACCAGGTGGGCGGCGACGTTGTCGGCCATGCCCTCGTGCACGGTGCGCTCCGCGGTCGCGGCGGCCTCGATGCCGACCACCGCACCGCCGACCTCGTAGTCGACGCGGATGCGGGCGGCGGCGTCCTCTGCGGCGTAGCGGTCGTGCGCTACGACCATGGCGACGGCTTCGCCGACGTGGTGGACGTACTCGCGGGCCAGCGGGTAGGGGGTGCGGCCGTCGACGATCGAGGGGTGCGGGATCAGCAGCGGCAGCGGTTCGGCCATCGGGCCGGTGAGGTCCTCGTAGGTGTAGACGGCGATGAGGCCGTCGACGTCGACCGCGTCGGCGGCGTCCACGTCGAGGATGCGGGCGTCGGCGTGCGGGCTGCGCACGAACGCGGCGGCGCACGCGCCCGCGCCCAGGTCGTCCAGGAACGCGCCGCGGCCGGCGACCAGGCGCTCGTCCTCGCTGCGCTGGACGGGCGCGCCGAACATGCGGGTGCTCACGGGCGGCCTCCCTCCTTCGGGGATGCGGCGGAGTGCGGGCCGTCCGCCGCACCGGCCCGCCCGGCGGGGCGGCGCGCCTCGGGAGCGCCGGAGGCGCCGTGCTCGCGGGTGATCTCGGCGGTGCGCAGCACGGCGGCGACGATGTTCTGGTAACCGGTGCAGCGGCACAGGTTGCCGGTGACGGCCTCGCGGGCGTCGTCCTCGCCGGGGTCGGGGTTGTCCCGCACATACGCGGCGACCAGGGTGAGGAAGCCCGGGGTGCAGAACCCGCACTGCAGCGCGTGGCACTCGGAGAAGGCGCGCTGAACGGGGTGCGGGGTGCCGTCGGGCGCCGCCAGCCCCTCGACGGTGGTGATGTCGTGCCGGGCGGCGCTGACGGCCAGCATCAGGCAGGAGCGCGCCGGCTGCCCGTCGACGAGGACGGTGCAGGCGCCGCAGACACCGTGCTCGCAGCCGACGTGGGTGCCGGTGAGCCCCAGCTCGTGGCGCAGGCAGTCCGACAGCAGGCGGCGGGCGGGTACCCGGGCGCTGTAGCGGACCCCGTTGACGTGCAGCCGGATGTCGTGCTGTTCCTCGGTCATCGGATCGCTCCGGTGTCGGCGGCGGGGGCGGCTGTGGTGTCGGCGGAAGCCGCGGCGGCGGCCGCCCGGGCCAGGGCGCGCCCGGTGAGGATCCGCGCGAGGTGGCGGCGGTAGTCGGCGCTTGCGTGGATGTCGTCCTCGGGGTCGGAGCGCTCGGCGGCCGCGGCGGCGGCCTCATCCAGCTCGCCGGGCAGCGCCCGGGTACCCGACAGCCGAGGCGTCAGGTCGACCAGGAGGGGCACGGGCGCCGCTGAGACCAGGCAGCATCGGGCGGCGGTGACGCGCCCGTCGGGGTCCAGGGTGAGCGCCGCGGCCGCACCGCAGAGGGCGTAGTCGCCGTGGCGCCGCGCGATCTCGACGAACGCGGTGCCGGTGCCGGGCGCGGGCCGGGGGAACCGGGCCGCAACGGCGATCTCGCCGGGCGCCAGGGCGGTCTCCATCGGGCCGGTCGTGAACTCGGCGGCGGGCACCGTGCGCGCTCCGGCGGGGCCGCGAAGCTCGACCGCGCCGTCCATGAGGGCCAGCACGGCGGGCATCTCCCCGGCGGGGTCGGCGTGGACGATGCTGCCCACGGTGGTGCCCCGGTTGCGGATCACCGGGTGGGCGACCAACCGCAGCCCCTGCCGGAGCAGCGGCACCGCCGCGGCCGCGGCGGTGTCGGCCTCCAGTTGCGAATGGCGCACCAGCGCGCCGACCCGCACGCCGTCGGCGCCCGTGCCGATCCCGCCCAGCCCGGCGACGCCGTTGATGTCGACGACGACCCGCGGCTGGGCCAGGCGCATGTTCAGCAGCGGTATGAGGCTCTGCCCGCCGGCCAGGACCTTGCCCTGCTCGCCCGCCTCCGCCAGCAGGCCGACGGCCTCGTCCAGCTCGGTGGGCGCGTGGTAGGCGAACGGCGGTGGCTTCACGGCACTCCTTTCGCGGCGGGCCCGCAGCCTGCGGCGGGCTTCGGGCGGGCGGCGGCACGCGGGGTCAGGCGCCGGCGCCCGACCCGTCACGCCCTTCCTTCCCGGTCTCACCGCCTCCAGTGCTGCCGGACTCCGCGTCCTCCCCGGACACCGCGTCGACGCCGCTGCCCAGGACGACACCGGCACCGGAGTCGGGCTTGCGCACACCGGCGTCGCCGTCGGGTGCGGGCCGCATGCTCTGCGGCGCCAAGCGGTGGAGCAGGTGGTAGCCGGCGAGGATGATGATCGTGCCCAGGGCGATGCCCTCCAGCGCGAAGCCCTCGGTGATGCGCAGGCTGACCCCGCCGATTCCGGCGATCAGCCCGGCCGCCAGGGGGACCAGCACGATCGGGTTGCCGAAGTCGACCCGGTTCTCCACCCAGATCTTCGCGCCGAGCAGGCCGATCATGCCGTAGAGGACCACGGTGATGCCGCCGAGCACGCCGGCGGGGGTGGCGGCGACCAGTTCGCCGAACTTGGGGCAGAGCCCGAAGAGCACGGCCACGATCGCGGCCACGTAGTAGGCGGCCGTGGAGTAGACGCGGGTGGCGGCCATGACGCCGATGTTCTCGGCGTAGGTCGTCGTGGGCGAGCCGCCGACCGCGCTCGCCAGGCTGGTGGCCAGGCCGTCGGCGAAGATCGCACGGCCCATGTAGGGGTTGAGGTCGTCGCCGGTCATCTCCTGGACGGCCTTGACGTGGCCCGCGTTCTCGGCGATCAGCGCGATGACGGCGGGCAGCGCCACGAGCACGGCGGAGGCCTGGAAGGCGGGCGCGTGGAAGTCGGGCAGGCCGATCCAGGCGGCCTCGCCGACGGCGGAGAGGTCGACGCGCGGCGCGGCGCCCCCGCCCTGGCCCTCGGGCAGCGCTGCGGCGCCCAGCACCAGGTCGAACAGCCACGAGAGCACGAAGCCGAAGACCAGGCCGAGCAGAATGGTGATGCGGCCGAGGAAGCCGCGCAGCAGCACGGTCGCCAGGATGACGAACGCCATGGTGAGCAGCCCGACCCACTGGTCGAAGGGCCAGTAGTTCTCGGCCACCACCGGCGCGAGGTTGAAGCCGATCAGCATCACGACGGCGCCGGTGACCGCGGGCGGGAACGCGGCGAGCACGGCTCGGGGGCCGAGCAGGTGGATGGCGATGCCCGACAGGGCCAGTACCAGGCCGGCGACCATGATCGCGCCGGTGAGCAGGGCGGGGTTGGCGCCGCCGGGAGAGATCGCGGCCGCGGCGGCCACGAACGAGGCGCTGGTGCCCAGGTAGCTCGGTACCCGGCCCTGGACGATGAGCAGGAAGAGGATGGTGGCCAGACCCGACATCATGATGGCGAGGTTGGGGTCCAGGCCCATGATGACGGGGAAGACGAAGGTCGCGCCGAACATGGCGACGACGTGCTGGGCGCCCAGTCCCGTGGTGCGCCCCCACGACAGGCGCTCCTGGGGGCGGACCACCTCTCCGGGAGGCGGTGCGCTGCCGTCGCCGTAGAGCTTCCACCGCAAGCCGAGGTTCACTGGGGGGCCTCCAGGTGTGACGTGTCCGTTGCGGCCGGGGCGCGGGGCGCGCCTGATGCGGGGCACGCGCTCGGTTCGGCGGGTCACCGCTACGTGATCCAGTTCACTTCCGGGCAACCTTAGGTCCCGGCCGGGGCGGCGGCACTGGCGATTTCTGCCAAAGCACCGCCCGGTCGTTGGCGCGGCGGCACCCCGGATCCGACTCCGGCCGCATGTGCTCCCACAGTCCGGCACAGGAGTGTGACGGCGCCGTCGCCGCCCGGTTGCGCAGCGGTAACCGATACCGGCGCGGCGCAGGGGCCAAGCGCGCGGACCGCCGGGGCGCCGGCTTCCGCGGGCCGAGCGCGAACACCGTGCGCGCCCTCTTGATGGCCGAGCGTGCCGGGTTTACGATACGGGTCCGCGTGATACGGGCCCGACGGGTCGAGGCCGCATCCTCCGCCCTACTGTCGAACCGCTTCGAGGACTCATGTCTGCGCAATCCCCCTCGCCCGCGCGCCCGCCGCGCCCCTCGTCCCCGGTCCGCACCGCCCTGCGGCGGACCCTGGTCATCGGCGCCGTCGTCCCGCTCGCGCTGACCACCCTGTTCACCGGCAGCGCCTTCGCCCACGGCTCGACCGTCGATCCCGCCTCGCGCAACTACGGCTGCTGGGAGCGCTGGGGCGACGACTTCCAGAACCCCGACATGGCCACCGAGGACCCCATGTGCTGGCAGGCCTGGCAGGCCGACAGCACCGCGATGTGGAACTGGAACGGCCTCTACCGCGAGAACGTCGGCGGAGACCACCGGGGCGCCATCCCCGACGGCCAGCTCTGCAGCGCCGGGCGCACCGGCGGCGACCGCTACGCCGCGCTGGACGAGCCCGGCCCATGGCACACCACCCCGGTGCAGAACGACTTCACCGTCACGGTGCACGACCAGGCTCTGCACGGCGCCGACTACATCCGCGTCTTCGTCACCGAGCAGGGATTCGACCCCACCACCCAGCGGCCGGCCTGGGACGACCTCGAACTGCTCGCCGACACCGGAACCATTCCGCCGGGCGAGGGCTCGCCCTCCGACGGGGAGTCCCTCAACGGTGTCTCGATCGACATCGACGTCAGCGCACCCGGCCGCACCGGCCACCACATCGTGTACATGATCTGGCAGGCCAGCCACTACGACCAGGTGTTCTACGCCTGCAGCGACGTCTCCTTCCCCCAGGCCTGATCCGCGCCCCGGGCGCCCCGCCCGCCGAGCCGCACCGGCGGGCGGGCGGGGCGCCCGGCCGCGTCAGCCGCGGAGGTCGCGCATCCGGACGGCGCGCAGCGCGACCATGAGGTTCAGGCGCAGGTGGGGGTCGGTGCTGAAGGGGCCGAGCATGCGTTCGAGCTTGCCGATGCGGTAGCGCAGGGTGTTGTAGTGAAAGTGCAGCAGCCGCGCGGTCTCGGCGACGTTGAGGTTGTTGTCCAGCAGGGTCTCAAGCGTGGTGCGCAGGTCGTCCTGCTCGGGCGATCCTGTTCGCGCCAGCTCCCCCAGGACCTCCTCGGTGAACGAGCGCAGCTCGGCCGTGTCGGGGATCTGGCTGAGCAGGCGGTAGACCCCCAGGTCGTCGAACTCGGCCACCGCACCCGGTCCGCTCAGCCGCCGTCCGACCCGCGCGGCCTGGCGGGCCTGGTCGTAGGCGTGGGGCAGGTCCGCGGGGCGCTCGGCCACCCGGCTAATCCCGGTGGCGAAGGGCCGCCGCCCCCCTCCCCCGTCGCCGGCGACCTGGGCGATCGCCTGGCGGACGTGGCGGCCCGGTCCGGCGCCCCCGCCGTCGGCGCCCATCAGCACCACGACCTCCTGGCTGTAGCCCACCACCGCCGCTCCCGGGTCGCGTTCGCGCACGACCATGCTCCAGGCCGCGGCGAACCGCTCGTGAGCCGGCCGCAGTTCGCCCGCCGCCGGCACCGGCGAGCCCGCCTCGCCGTCCAGCTCGGCCACCACGACCACCAGCGGCCGGTCGATGTCCCAGCCCAGGCTCGCGCAGTGGCTGCTCACGTGCTCGTCGCCGCCGGCGCGCCCGGCCAGCAGGTCACGCAGGAAGTCGCCCCGGTACTTGCCCTCGACCGCCGCCACCGCCAGGTCGCGGGTGATGACCAGAGCCGCGGTGGCCGCCGCGCGCTCCAGCAGGTGCACATCGGCGGGCTCGGCGCTGCGCCCGCGGGTGATCAGTACGACGCGGCCGTGGTCGAGGCTGCCCGCCAGCACCGGCACCTGCACCACGCGCGGTTCCTCGTCGTCGAGCGCGCGTGCGCCGTGCTTGAAGTCCTCCACCCGGAACCGGCCTCCGTGGGTGTCGAAGTACGCCGGGTCGGCGAGCAGTGCCTCGTCCATCCCCGACCGGGCCAGCACGCGGCCGTCGGGCGTGGTGACCATGACGCCGCCGTCGAGCAGATCCGGCAGCTTCCGCGTGATCGCCGCCAGCCCTCCCCCGGCGAGGATGACGTCGACCAGTACCCGGTGCACCTCCTCGGCGCGAGCCAGCGTGGCGGCCTGGCGGTTGAGGATGTCGGTGAGCAGTTGGTTGAGGACGTCGTCGAAGGCCACCGCACCGCTCAGCCGCAGCAGCGGCAGTCCCAGCGCGTCGGCGGTGCGAAGCACCTCGTCGGGCAGGGTGTCGACGTAGCGGCCGAGCTTGATGGCCACCGCGGCCAGCCCGCGCCCGTCCAGCTCGCGCACGAGCCCCGCCAGGTCGCCCGCGCTGCGCAGCGGGTAGCCGGTGGTCAGCAGCAGCTCGTTGGGCTTGACCCAGGGCAGGATGTCGGGGACCTCCATGACGTTGAGCCGCTGGATCACCCGGTCCAGACCGCTCGCGCCCGCCAGCACCTCGGTTCCGGCCAGGCTCGACAGGCTGAGCGCGTCGGCCACGGAGAGCCCCCGTGCCAACGTGCTCGCCGTGTGGACCGGGTCGGCGCTAGGCAGATCCTGTCCAGCTCGGGTCCCATCGTTGGCAACGTTTTCCATGGGTCGACGATAGCCCCCGCCCGTAGCGTCGGCTTGCGGGTCCGCTGGATACGGGCCGTGCGGCGGCGTGAAGGGAGGGGTGCCATGGCAGCCGGGCCGCCGTTCGCGGTGGCGGCGCCGGGCACCGGCCCGCCGGGCCCGGGCGAGGGCGCGCGGGCGGACGGTGCGCGCGAGACGCCCGGGCCCGAACACGCCCGCTCCGCGGGGCGCGCGTGGCCCGCCGCGGCATCCTCCGCGCTTTATGACATTGTGAGCGGCCCATTTCGGCCGTCGCGAATACTGGGCGTGTCACGTCTGGCGGTCTACCTTGAAATCGAGGACCCGCACGAGGCGACGGTGATCGCTCTCCTGGCACGAGACGCCGTCCGGTTGCCCAACGGGCTGGTCCTCGTCGACACGCAGAGCGTGGGGCCGTTCGCCGACGTCGCCGAGGCGACGTCGGTCCGCATCGGTCGATGCTCCGCGGTGTTCGACGGCCCCACCGGCCCGCGTACCGTCCGCGCGGGCCGGTGGTGGCGTCCTCCCCTGCCGCGCACCGCACGCCCCGACCGCCTGGCCGCGGCCGCCGCGGAACTCGACCGTGCTCTGCGCGGCGCAGCAGGCGGCCTGCCCGCCGCGGCCGCCGACCCGCTCGACGCCGACCTCGCACGCCCCGACGCGGCCGAGGAGGCCTGCAGGCGCCTGGTCGGCCTCGGCCCCGGACTCACCCCCAGCGGCGACGACCTGCTCTGCGGTTACCTGCTCGCGGCCCGCCACCTGGGCGCGCCGGCCGCCGCGGACGCCCTCGCCGCCGCGGTGCGGCGCGCGGCGCCGGCTACCACCGCGCTCTCAGCCGACCTGCTGCGCCACGCGGCCGCCGGCCGGGCCTGCCCGCAGGCGGTCGGCGTACTCGACGCCCTCTCCGGCCGCGCCCCGCTGGCCCCCGCTCTGCGAGCGCTGCGCGGCATCGGCCACACCTCCGGCACGGACCTGGCGCTGGGCCTTTCGGCCGGTGCCCGCGCGGCGCTGCGCAGCGCCGGTACCCACGACACAGGGAGCAGTCCATGACCACGGAACCGGCGACCGCGGTGCGCGTCGAGGTGCGCAAGGGCGCCTACCGCGACTCGGTGGCTTTGATGCGCGTCACCCGCGAGGTGGCGGCCGCGCCCGGGGTGGAGTCGGCGCTGGTGGCCATGGCCACCGACCTCAACCTGGGCATCCTCGCCGACATGGGCGCCGACGCGCCGGAGGGCGCCGGGCCCGACGACCTGCTGATCGCGGTGCGCGCGGCCGACGAGGAGGCGCTGGCCGGTGCACTGACCGCAGCCGAAACCGAGCTCGCGGCGATGTCGGCGGGCGGTCGCGGGGCCGGGGCGGGCGAGCCGTCCGATGAGCCGCCGCGCACGCTGCGCACCGCGGCCCGGCGCGCCGCCGCCGACGGGAACCCGGCCACGATCGCGCTGGTGTCGGTGCCCGGCCGCTACGCCGCTGCCGAGGCCTTCGACGCGCTGGAGTCCGGGCTGGACGTGATGGTCTTCAGCGACAACGTGCCCGTCGAACAGGAGGTGGCGCTCAAGCGCACCGCCGAGGGGCTGGACCGGCTGGTGATGGGGCCCGACTGCGGCACCGCGGTGGTGAACGGAGCCGGCCTCGGCTTCGCCAACGCGGTGCGGCCGGGACCGGTGGGCGTCGTCGCCGCATCGGGCACCGGTGCGCAGCAGGTGATGTGCCTGCTGGACGCGGCCGGGACGGGTATCAGCCACTGCCTGGGCGTGGGCGGGCGGGACCTGTCCGCGGAGGTCGGCGGGATCTCCACCCGCCGCGCGCTGCGGATGCTCGACGAGGACCCCGCCACCGAGCGGATCGTCCTGGTCTCCAAGCCTCCCGCACCCGGAGCCGCCGAGGAGGTGCACCGGCTGGCCGCCGGGTTGGCGACGCCGGTGCACACGGTGCTCGTGGGCACCGGCGACTCCGACATCGCCGCGGCGGTCGCCGAGGTCGCCGCCGCGGCAGGAGGCGAGCCGCCGCACTGGCCGCGGTGGCTGCCGGACAGCGCACCCCCGCGCCGCGAGGGCGCGCTGCGCGGGCTCTTCTGCGGGGGCACGCTCGCCCAGGAGGCCGCCGCCGTCGCCGCCCGCACCCTCGGCCCGGTCGCCTTCGCCGCCGGCCCCGCCGAGGCGCGGGCGCCCGGGCACCTGGTGGTCGACTTCGGCGAGGACGCCTTCACCCTCGACCGCCCTCATCCGATGATCGACCCGGCCCTGCGCACCGAGCGCTTCGCCGCGGAGCTCGCCGACCCGGGCACCGCCGCTGTGCTGGCCGACGTCGTGCTGGGCCACGGCGCCCACCCGGACCCGGCGGCGGGCCTGGCCGCGGCGCTGGAGGCGGCCGGGCCGCGGCGCCCGCACGTCGTGGTGTCGCTCTGCGGCGCCGAGGCGGACGTGCAGGGCACTGCGGGGCAGGCCGAGCGGCTGCGCCGGGCCGGCGCCGAGGTGCACCTGGCCAACTCCGCCGCCGCGCGCCGCGCGGCCGCGCTCGCCTCCGGCGCGGAGCCCGCCTGATGGCCGGCCGCGCCGTACCGCCGCCGGCGCCCGGGGGAACCGACAACGGCAGCGCCCGACCCGGGTGGCGCCTCGCGAAGGGCAGGATGCGATGAGCACGTCCCGACTCCTCACCGACGACCCCGTCGTGGTCGCCTCCGGCGCGCGGCTGCTGTCGGAGGCGCTGGCCGCCCAGGCCGTGCCGGTCGCCGACACCGGGTTCCGCCCGCCGATGGCCGGGGCCGAGGGCGACACTGCGGCGGACCTCGCGCGTGTCATGGCCGACCCGCGCCGCGCCGCCGCCAACGCCGAGGCCGTGCGCCGGCTCCTCGCGGTGCGCCCCCGCCTGGTGGACGTGCGTCCGGCGGGCGAGGCGCTGGGCCTGCGCCGCGGCTCGTTCCTGCACGCCGGACCGCCCGTCGGCTGGGAGCGCGCTTCGGGCCCGCTGCGCGGCGCGCTGATGGGCGCGGCGGTCTTCGAAGGGCTCGCCGAGAGCCCCGAACAGGCCGAGGCCGAGCTGCGGCGGGGCGGAGCCGACCTGGAGCCCTGCCACCACCGCGGCGCGGTGGGACCCATGGCCGGCGTGGTGAGCCCGTCGATGTGGGTCTTCGAGGTGGCCGACGCCGAGACCGGCCGCCGGTCGTGGTGCTCGCTCAACGAAGGGCTGGGCGCGGTACTGCGCTACGGCGCCTATGGCCCCGAGGTCGTCGAGCGGCTGCGCTGGATGTCGGAGGTGCTGGGCCCCCTGCTGCGCGACGCGGTGCGCGCACACGGTCCGCTCGACCTCGGCGCGGTCCTGGCCCAGATGCTGCAGATGGGCGACGAGGGCCACAACCGCAACCGCTCGGGCACCCTGATGCTGCTGCGCGCCCTGCTGCCCGACCTGCTGACGGTCGGCGCGCCGGCCTCCGACGTCGCCGCGGCGGCCGACTTCATCGGCGGCAACGACCACTTCTTCCTGAACCTGGCCATGCCCGCCGCCAAGCTCATGGCCGACGCCGCCCGCGGCGTCCCCGGCTCGACCGCCGTGGTGGCGATGGCGCGCAACGGCACCGATTTCGGCATCCAGGTCTCCGGCTGCGGCGACCGGTGGTTCACCGCGCCCGCGCTGACCCCCGAAGGCCTGTTCCTGGGCTCCTACGGGCCTGAGGACGCCAACCCCGACATCGGCGACTCCACCATCACCGAGACCTGCGGGCTGGGCGGGTTCGCCATGGCCGCGGCGCCGGCGATCGTGCGCTTCGTCGGCGGCGACGCCGGCTTCGCGCTGCGCACCACGCGCAGCATGTACGAGATCACGCTGGAGGAGAACCCCGCCTTCCAGCTGCCCATCCTGGACTTCCGCGGTGCGCCGACCGGAATCGACGTGACCCGGGTGGTGCGCTCGGGGATACTGCCGCAGATCAACACCGGTATGGCCGGGCGCGTGCCGGGCACCGGCCAGGTCGGGGCGGGCCTGGTGACCCCGCCCGCAGAGTGCTTCACCGCGGCCGTGGCGGCGCTGGCCTTGCAGGCGCCCGAACCGTCGGGGGCGCCGGCCGCCGGGTAGCCCGCCGGGCCGGGTGCTGCCCAGGGACGCGGCCTCGCCGGGGTTCCGCCGCGACCGCGCGGAGGGCCTACCATTGAGCTGATCCCACTACCGGCCGCAAGGAGCCACCCGAACCCATGTCCGACCAGCGCGTCCTCCGCCCGACACCCATCAGCGGCTTCCCCGAGTGGTCGCCGGAGATCCGGTCCGTGGAGCAGGCCTGGCTGGACCATATCCGCACCGGGTTCGAGCGCTACGGCTTCGCCTCGGTCGAGACGCCGTCGGTGGAGGCCCTCGACGTGCTGATGGCCAAGGGCGAGACCTCTCAGGAGGTCTACACCCTGCACCGGCTGCAGGAGGACGCCGACGACGGCTCCGACGCCCGGCTGGGGCTGCACTTCGACCTGACCGTGCCGTTCGCGCGCTACGTCGCCCAGCACTTCAACGAGCTGACGTTCCCGTTCAAGCGCTACCAGATGCAGCGCGTGTGGCGCGGCGAGCGCCCGCAGGAGGGCCGCTACCGCGAGTTCACCCAGTGCGACATCGACGTGATCAACGTCGACCAGGTGCCGCTGCACTTCGACGCCGAGCTTCCGCGCATCGTCCACGAGGTGCTGACCGGGCTCGACCTGCCGGCGTGGACCATCAGCGTGAACAACCGCAAGGTGCTGCAGGGGTTCTACGAGGGCCTGGGCATCGCCGACCCGATCGCGGTGATCCGCGCCGTGGACAAGCTGCACAAGATCGGCGGCGACGGCGTGCGCGCGATCCTGCTGGAGCGGGCCGGCCTGAGCGTGGAGCAGGCGGCGGCGTGCCTGGAGCTCGCCTCGGTCAAGGGCGCCGACGCCTCGGTGGTGACCGAGGTCAAGCGGCTGGGCGTGCAGTCCGCGCTGCTGGAGGAGGGCCTGGAGGAGCTCGGCTTCGTCCTGGAGTCGCTGGCCGACCTGCCCGCGGGCAGCGTGGTGGCCGACCTGTCCGTCGCGCGCGGCCTGGACTACTACACCGGCACCGTCTACGAGGCCGCCTTCGACGACGACCCCGCATACGGCAGCATCTGCGCGGGGGGCCGCTACGAGGACCTGGCCGGGCAGTTCATCCGGCGCCGGCTGCCGGGCGTGGGGATCTCCATCGGGCTGACGCGCATCTTCGCCAAGCTGGTGGCCGAGGGCCGCATCGCGCCCGGGCGCTCCTGCCCCACCGACGTGCTGGTGGCGGTGCCCTCGGCCGAGCGCCGCGGCGAGGCGCTGCGAACCGGTGCGCTGCTGCGCGGGCGCGGCATCAACACCGAGGTGTTCCACCAGGCGGCCAAGATCGGCAAGCAGATCCAGTACGCCTCGCGCAAGGGCATCCCCTACGTCTGGTTCCCGCCGTTCGAGGACGGCCGCGAGCACGAGGTCAAGGACCTCGGCAGCGGCGAGCAGGCCCCGGCCGACCCCGCGGAGTGGCGACCCTGATCCGCCGCCCGGCGGCGGGGCGCTGAGCGGGCCACAGGGCGCTCCCGCCGCCCCGGTACCACGGCGGGGCGGCTTCCTCCCGCCTGTTCACAGCCGGTGCCGGAACCGGCCATTCCCAAGACAACCCCCTACCCGCGTGCAAGACTGCTGAGCACGGCCGACGCCGGTGTGGGTGCCTCTGCGCGCCCCGGCGCGGCCACGACGACGCGGCCGCCTAGTGAACGAGGCCATGACCACCCCGCGCCCATCCCCGCCCCGCGCGGCCGGCGAACTCATCGGCCGCGAACGCGACATCGCCGACCTCTGCAGGGTCGTCGGCGGCAACCGGCTTGTCTCCCTCACCGGCAGCGGCGGAATGGGCAAGACCCGCTTGGCCGTGCGGGTCATGGAACTGGCGGAGCCGCGCTTCGCCGACGGCGTCCGCTTCGCCGACCTCGGCGAGGCGGCCTCGCCCGACCAGGTGGTCCGTGCCGTCGCCCGCTCGCTGCGGGTGCTGGAGAACAGCGAGAAACCGCCGCTCGACGCCATCGTCACCGACCTGCGCGACAAGCGCGCACTAGTGCTGCTGGACACCTGCGAGCGCGCGGTGGCGCCGCTGGCGGACCTGTGCCGCGAGGTGCTCGCCTCGTGCCCGGGGGTGCACATCCTGGCGACCAGCCGCCAGCCGCTGCGCGTGCCCGGCGAGTCCGTCTGGCGCGTACCCCCGCTGTCGCTGCCGCCGGCGCCGCGGTTGCGCGAGGACGGCGCCCGCGTGCGGCCGGTCCCGCCCGAGCACACCCGGCGCTACGAGGCGGTGCGCCTCTTCGCCGCCCGCGCGCAGCAGGCGCGCCCCGGTTTCCGCTTGACCGCCGAGAACGCCGACGGCATCACCAGGATCTGCCGGATGCTCGACGGCGTCCCGCTGGCCATCGAACTCGCCGCCGCCCGGGTGCGCGTGCTTTCCGTCCAGCAGATCCTCAACCGCCTGGACGACCGCTTCCGGCTGCTGGTGGCGGCGGGCGACGCGCTGCCCGCCCGGCAGCGGACCCTGCGCGCGGTCCTGGAGTGGAGCCACGACCTGCTCAGCCACCCTGAACAGGTGCTGCTGCGCCGACTCACCGTATTCGGCACCTGGAACCTGGAGCAGGCCGAGAAGGTGTGCGGGCACGGCGACGTCGATCCCGGCGACGTGCTGGAGCTGCTTTCCTCGCTGCTGGACAAGTCGCTGGTCGTGCTCGACACCGAGGTCGACGAAACCGTCTACTACCGGCTGCCCGAAACCGTGCGCGCCTACGCCGCCGAGCGCCTCGCCGCCGCCGGCGAGGAGGACGACTGCTGGCGGCGCTGCCTGGACGAGGCGGTCGGCCGGGCGGAGGCGATGGCCGCCGCGATCGCCCGGCCGCTGCCCTGGTCGCGGCGGCTGGCGCTGCTGCACCTGCTCGACCACCACCGCGAGAACACCGCCCGCCTGCTCACCTGGGCGCAGCGCAACGGCCGCGCCGAGGAGGGGCTGCGGCTGTGCGTGGCGCTGCGCCCCTACTGGTTCGTGCGCGGGCTCTTCATCGACGGCACCCGGTCGCTGCGCCAGCTGCTGTGGATCTCCCCCGAGTCCCAGCCGCCCCCGGTGCGGGCCCGCGCGCTCGCGGTGCACGCCGAGTTGTGCCTGGAGGTCGAGGGCGCCGGCACCGCGGTCTCCATCGCCACCTCGGCGCTGGAGACCGCGCGCGAGTGCGACGACACTCCCGCCGAGGCCGTCGCGCTGGGCGTGCTGGCCGCGGCGGCGCTGCGCATGGGCCAGGACGGCGCCTCCACCGGCCACGCGCACATGGCGCTGGCGGCCGCCGAGCAGGCGGGCGACCACTTCACCGAGGTCTACGCGCTGGGCACGCTCGGGCGGTTGGCCCGCAGGCGCGGCGACGCCAGCATCGCCGAGGAGTACCTGCACCGCAGCATCGCCGCGGCCGAGCGCCTGGACGACCGCTGGTGCGTGGCGCGCTCCCTCCAAGGGCTGGGCGTGCTGGCCACCCAGCGCGGCGAGCTTGAGGCCGCGGCGCGCCGGCTCGACCGCGCGCTGCGGATACTCGCCGAGATGGGCGTGGCGCCCCAGACCGCCCGCTGCTCGGCGTCGATGGGCTACCTGGAACTGGCGCGCGGCGACATCTCCGGTGCCCGGCGCCTGTTCTCCGGCGCCCTGCGCATCAGCTCCGCAGCGGGCCGGCGCGGCGCCATGGCACGGGCGCTGGAGGCGCTGGCCGAGCTCGCCCTCACCGAGGAGCAGCCCGAGCGCGCGGCGTCGCTGGCGGGGGTCGCCGCTCGGCTCTACACGGCGCTGCAGCAGCCCTCTCCGCGCGCCGAGCGCCTCTACCGGCAGGTCGGGCACATGCTGCCGAGTGATGTCGCGGACAAAGCGTGGAAGGCCTGGCGCCCGCTGTCGCTGGACCAGGTGGTCGAACAGGCCGTGTCCTTCCCCGCGCCCCGCCGGCCGCTGCCCTCCCTGCTGACGCGCCGTGAGCGCGAGATCGCCGTGCTGGTGGGCGAGTCCATGTCCAACCGGCAGATCGCCGACCACCTGACCATCAGCCAGGCGACCGTCGCCCGCCACGTGGCCAACATCTTCCGCAAGCTGCTGATCACCTCGCGCGCGCAGCTGGCGGCATGGGTCGACGAGCACCGGCTGGAGCGCTGATCCGCTCCGCGTCCGCCCGCCCCGCGACCGGCTTCGGCGCCGCCACCTGCACAGGCGCAGCACCGCGGAGCCGATTCCGCCGTATCGCTTGCATACCGAGAGTGCACCTAATAAGACAGAGCCCTAGGCACGAGCACGCACCATCACGTACCCGACCCCGCCCTTACCCCCAGGCAAGGTGAGCGCGGCCCCCGAACCGCCTACTCGCGTGAAGGCCATGGCAACTCAGACCGCGCCCGCGCGGCAGAACCTCCCCGTTGAATCCGACAGCCTCATCGGCCGCGACCGCGATCTGAGCGAACTGCTCAGGCTGCTGGAAACCGACCGCGTGCTCACGCTCACGGGTGCCGGCGGGATCGGCAAGACCCGGCTCGCGCTGCGCCTGGCCGCCCAGGCCACCGCGTCCTTCCCCGACGGTGTCTGGCTCGCGGCCCTCGCCGACGTCTCCACCCGCGCCGAGGTCGCCGCACGGCTCTGCGGCGCACTGGGTGTTACCGAGGAGGGCAACCGCGATCCGCTGGAGACCGTCTGCGACGCGCTGCGCGGGCGCACGCTGCTGCTGGTGTTCGACGGCGTCGACGGTGTGGCCGACCACGTGGCCGAGATCGCCGGGACGCTGATGTCCTCCTGCCCCTCAGTGTCGCTGCTGGTGACCGGGTGCGAACCGCTCCGCGTCGGACGCGAGACCGTGTGGCGGGTTCCGCCGCTGCCCGTCCCGACCGCCTGCGACGGCGCCGAGCCCGCTGCCGACGGCGCGGTGCGGCTGTTTCTGGAACGGGCACGCGCCGCGGTCTCCGACTACGCCTCCTCTCCCGAGGAGCTGGCCGCCGTCAACCGGATCTGCCGCAGGGTGGACGGTATACCGCTGGCCGTGGAGCTGGCCGCCGCGTGGGCGGGGCGGGTCGACGCCGTCGGCATCGACGCCGGACTGGCCGCGGCGCTGGAGGGCGCGGGGGCCGGCGCGGAGCGCAACGGCGCGCCGCGCTCCCTCGTGCTCGACGCGGTGGTGGGCTGGAGCCACTCGCTGCTGAGCATGCCCGAGCGCGTCCTGCTGCGGCGGCTCTCGGTCTTTCCGAACTGGTGCCTGGAGCTGGCCGAAAGCGTCTGCGCCGAGGAGCCGCTGGCCGAGAACGACGTCCTCGACCTGCTCTCGGCACTGCTCGATCGATCGCTGATCACGCTGACCGGCGAGCACCTGAACCGGGTGCGCTACCGGCTGCCCGCCCCCGTGCGCGAGCATGCCCGCGAGCGGCTGGCCGAGGCGGGCGAGGACGTGGGTGTCCGCGCCCGCCACACCTCCCGCGTGACGGCGGTCGCCGAGGACCTGGGCCGCGTCGCGCTGGCAAGCCGCGCGATGCCGTGGCGGGAGCGGTTCGCCTACTGGGACCGGGCGGTCTCGGAGTACGACAACATCCGTGCCGCCCTGCACTGGGCGGCGCGCGAGGGCCGGGTGCGCGACGGGCTGCGACTCTGCGCGGGGATGCGGCCCCTGTGGTTCACCTCCTGCCAGTTCGCCGAGGGCGAGGAGTGGTATGCCGCGTTCCTGTCGGCGGCGGAGGCCGGTCCGGACGGGCGTGACGGGCCGGACGAGGCCGCCGGCGCCGACCCGGGCGACGGCGGCCCGGCCACCGGCGCGCTGCGCGGCCGGGTCCTCGTCTACCGGGCCGAGCTCGCCTGGCCGCGGAAGCGGTTCGACGAGACCGCCGCGATGGCCCGCACCGGCGCGGGCCTGTGCCGCGCGGCGGAGGACTGGGCCACCGTCTGCCTGGCCGAGAACCTGCTCGCGCTGATCGCCAGTGTCCGCGGCGACGCCGCCGCCGCCAGTCGGCACGTCGCCGGCGTGCTGGAGCTGGCGCGGTCCACGGGCGACCTGTGGAACGAGGCCCTCGCGCTCAACGTGCAGGGGTCGATGGCGGCCCGCGACGGCGCCTTCGCCGAGGCCGACACGCGCTTCAACACAGCGCTGATGATCATGCGCGGCATGGACCACCGCTGGGGTGTGGGCACCACGCTGATGGCCCACGGCGCGGCCGCCGAGGGCCAGGGCGACATGCAGACCGCCGACCGCTGCTACCGCGAGGCGATGGACATCCACCGCACCATCGGCGCCCCGGGGGAGCTGGCGGCATGCCTCGCGGGCGTCGGCCGCGTCGCCCGGCGGCTGGGGTCGGTGACCCAGGCCTGCGACTACCTCGGCGAGAGCCTGCGCCTCAGCCACACCACCGGCCAGCGCGGAGGGCTCGCCGAGACGCTGGCCTCGATCGCCGGCGTCGCCGACCAGCAGGGCATGCGCACGGAGGCGGCCCGGTGCGCCGGCGCGGCGTCGGCGCTGCTGGAGTCCAGCGGCTGGTCCGGCTTCGGTTCGCCGCGCTTCCCGCTGACGGGCGACGTCACGGGGATCGACTCCAACGCGGAGCTCCGCGCCTCCTGGGAGGAGGGTCGCCGGCTGGGTGTCGAAGAGGCGGTGGAGCTGGCGGCCGGCATCGCCGAGTCCGGGCGCATGCCCCGGCCGCGCCCGGCGCCCGCCCCCCTCTCCGCGCCGCCGAGGAAGGCGCTCACCCGCCGTGAGCGCGAGATCGCCCAGCTCGTCGGCGAGGGATGCAGCAACCGCACTATCTCCGAGCGCCTGGTCATCGCGCCGGCCACGGTCGCCCGCCACGTGGCCAACATCAACCGCAAGATGGGCTTCAACTCCCGCACGCAGATCGCCGAGTGGGTCACCCGGCATTCGGGCCGCACCGACCGCGGGTGACCGGCATGGCCGCGCCTACATCCGGTGAACCGGAAACTACATATGCAGGTGCACACGTTTATGCATGTGCAAACGCGCGGTAAAACGCTAGAGTCGGAGACATGGGATCGCGCCCGGGGCACAAAGCCCCTAGCGGGCGCGACTCCGACCTCCCGGAGCCGCTCCGGGATGCCGTGGAGGCCGTGCCGGTGGCCGGCCCGACCAGCGCCCCCGCTTCGTGCCGATCGGGGGCGATGGAGTGGGACACCGGCCGCGATCTCGGCGGTGACGCTGGAACCGTGCGGTGTCTCGGGCGCGCAGAGGGGAGGCGCCCGTGACACCCGCCGCACGGGAGTGCCGGGCTCGCCACGTGGAGGGGGCGTGACGAGCCCGGCACGCGATCGCGGCTAGATGGGGGACCGATGAGGGCCGACGGAGCCGACGACGACCGACCGCCCTTCCTCGGCGGCGCCGCACCGGTGGGGTCGCTGACCGGCGGGCTGCTCGCCCGCCTGCGCCGCACCGAGGCCCGGCCGCTGGTGGGCGACTCCCGAGGGGGCGCGGTCCGGGGCGCGGACTTCGCCGCCACCGTCGAACGGGCCGCCGCCGGGCTCGGCAGGCGGGGCATGTGCCCGGACGACATCGTCGGCGTGCTGGCGCCGGTGTGCCCGGAGCGGCTCACCGCCGTCTACACGGTCATGGCGATGGGCGGGCTGGCCCTGCCGCTGGACCTCGACTCCGACCTGGAGACGATCACGGAGATACTCACCGCCGTGGACGCCCGGATGATCCTGGTGACGGCGCCGCTGGCGGGGATCGCCCGCGAGCTGGCCGACCACTCCCGCGTGCGCCAGGTGGTGGCCTTCGGCGACGCACCCGAGACGACGCCCTTCGGCGAACTGCTGCTGCCCAGCCCGGACGGCAGCGGCTACGACCCCGCGCGCGGGCTCTTCGACAACGGGATCCTGGACTGCTCCGAGGGGGAGTCCGGCATCGAGAGCACCCTGCACGGCCACCGCGAGCTGCTCGGGCGCTTCCACGCGGTCAGCGCCGAGCTCGCGCTCACCTGCAGCGACACCGTCCTGCTGGACGCCGCCTGCGACGAGTCCGAGCGCGCGGTGCTGGGCGCGGCCGCGCTCTGGGCCGGCGCCTCGGTGATCACCACGCCTGCCCGCGACCAGCGCGAGGCCGCCGCCGCGGCCGAGGCGCACGGTGCCACCGTGCGCTGCTCTCCGTCGCCGCAGCGGATCGCCGTCGCGCACCCCGCGGGGTGAACCCCGGCGGCGCACTGTTCCGCCGCGCTCCCGGCCCGCCCGGCGCCTACCGGGCCCGGCCGCCCCGCAACGCCCCCGCTAGGCGCGGGGGCCGTGCAGGGCGGCGCGCAGCGCGTCGAAGGCGGGCTGGGCGGCGGCGCGGGCCGCGGGCACGGCGTGCATGAAGCGCAGGAAACCGTGCACCAGCCCCGGGCTGTCCCGCCATCGGGCGTCCACCCCGGCCTCGCGGAGCAGGTCCGCGTAGGCGGCGCCGTCCGCGCGCAGCGGGTCGAGCTCGGCGGTGAGCACGAACGTCGGCGGCTGGGCCCCCGGGTCCGGCGCCGTGGCCGGGGGAAAGTACGGAGGCAGCCGCTCGGCCGGGAATCCGCCGAGGAAGCTGCTCAGGTACCAGTCCATGTCCTCGGGCCGCAGGCCCGCGGAGTCCGGCTCCGTGCCGCCGCCGCTGTCGGCGCCGCCGCCGGTGGCGGGGTAGATCAGCAGTTGGAAGGCGGGCGGAGGGGCGCCGCGCTCGGCGGCCGTGAAGGCGACCTGGGTGGCGAGGAAGCCGCCGGCGCTGTCGCCGGCGACGGCCACCCGGTCGGGGGCGGCGCCCAGCGACGCCGCCTCGGCCAGGACCCAGAGGTAGGCGGCGTAGGCGTCCTCGACCGCCGCCGGATAGGTGTGCTCGGGGGCGAGGCGGTAGTCGACGGCGACCACGACGGTGCGGGCCTGCTCCGCCAGCAGCCGGACGGCGTTGTCGTGGGTCTCCAGCCCGCCGGCGACGAAGCCGCCGCCGTGCAGGTAGAGCGTCGCGGGCAGGTTCTGCTCATCGGTGGGCCGGTAGGCGCGGGCGCCGATACCGGGCGCGCCGTCGGGGCCGGGAATCACCAGGTCGCGGATCTCGGCGGGCTCGGCGAGCCGGGGGGCGGCCAGGCTCTCGGCCCGTTCACGGGCGCGTTCCGCGGCGAGGTCGAGGGAGTCGTCCCAGACCACATCGGGACGGTCGGCCAGGTAGTCCTCCAGTGCGGGATCGAGCCGGGCGGTCACGGCGGCCTGCGCTCCTCTCGTCGGTTCGGCCGGGAGCCGCGTCGGCAAGGACCCCGGCGGCCGGGAGCCGCGTCGGCAAGGACCCCGGCGGCCGGTACCCGCCCACCGCCTCCCTCGACTCCCGGGACGGCTCAGGACGCGGCGAGGGGCTCGATGTCGATCTCGAACCACGCCACGTGGGTGGTGTCGGTCCAGTACTCCCCGCTTCGGGTGGTGCAGCTCTCGATGATGAGCTTGCCGCGCCCGTAGTCGTCGTTGTCTGTGCGGGAGGAGTCGGCGGAGTCGGCGGGCTGGGCCTTCTCGCCCTGGTCGGCGACCGCCACGCGCACGCGGTCGCGCTCCGAGCGGATGAACAGGGTCATGACGCCGCCGGTCTGGCCGGAGCGGGAGTGCAGCAGTGCGTTGGTGGCGAGCTCGCTTGAGGCCAGCTCGGCATCGTCGAGCACGGACTCCGGCGGCTTGGCCCGCTCCAAGAACTCGCGCACGCGGGCGCGGATCGAACGCACGGCGGTGAGGTTGCCGACGCAGCTCCAGACGGTGTGGTCGGTCGCGGTGCCGGAGTGCTCGCCGGACTCCAGCGCCTCGGTTTCGAACCCGGCGGAGGAGTCGGGGCCGTGCTGTCGGCGGGTGCCGGGGCAGACGTCGGAGGCGGCCGTGTCGGCAGCGGCGTGTTCCCGGAGTCGCTGCGAATCGCTCATTCCCGTCTCACTCCCCATCACCACCGGGCGACAGCCGACGGCCTCACCTTAGACAACGCCACACCTCCACCAGGACAGCACATCCGGCCGCGATCACTCCCGCATACCCCGCAGAACACGGTTCCGTGTCGGCGCCGATTCGATCCGGGGGAAAGCCGACGGAACCACAGACAACCCTTTGACCTGCACGTTCATGATACGGGCCGCCGCGGTGTGCCCGCGCGGGCATCTCGGGGCGCTCGCGGCCGCCCGCCGCCGGATCCGCCACCGGGCCGCCAGGACACGATCGGGTGAATTACCTGACAGGCGACGTGCAAGCAACGATAATCGTTTCCATTACCGTGGACTTCGCCGCGGGAGCGGAGCCGCGGGCGTCGAACCCGTCCGCAAGACCACCGGACAAGACCAGGAGGCCAGCTGTGAAGATCGCGTTCGCCGGCAAGGGCGGCAGTGGAAAGACGACGCTGTCGGCCCTGTTCACCCGCTACCTGGCCGCAGCCGGCGCGGCCGTCGTCGCGGTCGACGCCGACATCAACCAGAACCTGGGCGCCGCGCTGGGGGCGTCGCCCGACGACCTGGCGGGGATCCCGCCGCTCGGCACGCACCTGGACGAGATCAAGGAGATCCTGCGCGGCGACAACCCGCGCATCGCCTCGGCCGACGCCATGGTCAAGACCACGCCTCCCGGGCGCGGCTCGCGCCTGCTGGACATGTCGCCGCGGAACCCGCTCCACAGCCGCTTCGGCCTGCCCGCATCGGGCGCGACGCTCATGGTGACCGGGCCGTTCAGCGAGGACGACCTGGGGGTCGCCTGCTACCACTCCAAGGTCGGCGCCGCCGAGATGTACCTGAACCACCTGGTCGACGGCCCCGGCGAGTACGCGGTCGTGGACATGACCGCCGGTGCCGACTCCTTCGCCTCGGGCCTGTTCACCCGGTTCGACGTCACGTTCCTGGTGGCCGAGCCCACGCTGCGCGGCGTGGGCGTCTACCGCCAGTACGCCGAGTACGCCCGCGACCACGGCGTCGAGATCCGCGTGATCGGCAACAAGGTGCAGGACGAGTCCGACGTGGAGTTCCTGCGCGAGCACGTGGGCTCGGCGCTGGCGGCGTGCTTCGGCCACTCGCCGTTCGTGCGCGCCATGGAGAAGGGCCGCCACCCCGACCTTTCGGAACTGGAGGGGGAGAACGTCAAGACGCTGGCGTGGATGCGCGACAGTGTCGACGCCGCGACCAGGGACTGGGCCCGCTTCACCCGGCAGAGCGCCGAGTTCCACGCGCGCAACGCCCGCAGGTGGGCCAACGCCGCCACCGGCGCGGACCTGGAGTCCCAGATCGACCCGGAGTTCGTGATGGGTCCCGAGGCGCTGGAGGCGCAGCGGGCCTGAGGTCCCGATGCCGGGGCACCCGCGGCGGTGGAAGCCCGGCCGCCCGCCGGAGCCGCGGGGGCTCCTCACCCGCACGGAGCGGAAGGCGCCCCCGCCGCCGGGACTCGGCTGCGCCCCGGAGGCGACTGGGCCGCCGACCGAACAGCCGAGCCGCACCATCGAATCCGACAAATCACGCATTTCGGTCAGCAAACAACAAGACTTGACTACCCGCGTGCATCGATTGCATCACGAAACAAGGCGCGGAACTGACATCTTCCACCCCGTGAACGACGCTCGACCCGCCTGCGGCTCGGCACGCGCGGCGGGTCTTGCGATTATCGCAAACCCGCAGGTGGGCGGCGAAATTGTGACAACGGGTGATCGAGCGACAAGATCGGCTGCACGGACGCGCGAATCACGGTAAGTGACCGACTGAACACGGGTTGACGTGCGTGTTTCCGGTGACAACCATCGAACAGTCGGCGCGCTCCCCCCGTCTGCGTCGGCCGGCGCGACCGCTGCAACCGACCCTCTCCCCGCGGGAGGCCTGGTCGGCGGACCGGCGCCGTGTCCGATCCCCAACCGAATCGAGGTCCCCGTGCCGCCCTCTGTCGACAGCGATCATCCGGGAACCGAGGCTCCTCCCACCCGCAGAAGCGTTCTGAAGGCCGGCGCCGCCGGTGCCGTCGTCGTCCCCGCCCTCGCGGCGTGCGGCGGTGGCGGTTCCAGCGAGGCCGGCAGCAAGCGGCTGCGCGTTGGCGTGGCCGGCGGATCGGCGCAGGACACCCTGAACGCACACACCCCGACCGACAACACCGACATCGCCCGCTGCCACAACCTCTACGCCAGCCTGTGCTACTTCGAGACCGACTACTCGATCCAGATGGCGCTGGCGGAGTCGATCGAGCCCAACGACGATGCCACGGTCTGGACGATCACCCTGAAAGAGGGGCTGACCTTCCACGACGGCTCGCCGATCAACGCCGACTCGGTGATCTTCACGATGCGCCGGATCACCGACCCCGATGAGCTGGCCGTCAACAGCGAGCAGCTGTCCACCCTTAAGCGCGACGAGCTCGAACGGGTCGACGACCGCACCGTGCAGCTCCCGTTCAGCGAGCCCTACGTCATGCTGCTGGACCTGCTGGCCGAGTACTCGATGGGGATCGTGCCCGAGGGATACGACCCCGAGAAGCCCATCGGTGCGGGGCCGTTCAAGTTCGCCGAGTTCACGCCGGGCCAGCGCAGTCTCTTCACCAAGTTCGACGGGTTCTGGAAGGGCGCTCCCCAGCTGGAGGAGCTGGAGATCGTCAACTTCCCCGACGAGACCGCGCGCGTCAACGCGCTCCTCGGCGGCCAGGTCGACGCGATCAGCCAGCTTCCGCCCAGCCAGATCGAGGTCGTGCGGGCCAACCCCAACATCCGGACCCTGGAGTCCGAGACCGGCATGTGGGTTCCGTTCACCATGCGCGTGGACAAGGCCCCGTTCGACGACGTCCGCGTGCGCCAGGCCTTCCGGCTGATCGTCGACCGCCAGCAGATGGTCGACCAGGCCCTGGCCGGGTACGGCAGCGTCGCCAACGACATCTACGGCCGGTTCGACCCCGCCTACGACGAGGACAAGCTGCCCGACCAGCGCGAGCAGGACATCGCCGAGGCCAAGCGGCTGCTGGAGGAGGCCGGCCACGGCGACGGCCTGGAGGTCACGCTGGTCACCGGCCCCATCAGCACCGGAGCCGAGGCCGCCGCACAGGTGTTCAAGGAGCAGGCGAGCAAGGCCGGCGTGACCGTCCAGCTCAACCAGACCAACTCCACCGAGTACTACGGCGACAACTACCTCAAGTGGACCTTCGCCCAGGACTTCTGGAGTACCCGCAACTACCTCTCCCAGGCGGCGCAGGGGTCGATGCCCGACGCCGCGTTCAACGAGACCCACTGGGACGACGAGGAGTGGCTGGAGGTGGTCCGCGAGGCCCGCGCCACCGTCGACGACGACGAGCGCCACCGGCTGATCCGCAAGGCGATGGAGATCGAGCACGAGCGCGGCGGCTACATCATCTGGGGTTTCGTCAACATCCTCGACGGCTTCCACCGCAAGGTGAAGGGCCTGGAGCCCTCGGCCACCGGACACCCGCTCACCTCCTACGGCTTCTACCGCGTCCGTATCGAGGAGTGACGGCGCCCTAGCCGCTCCCCGCGGCGCGGCACCCGTACCGTGCCGCCTCCGATCCCCTTTGACCGATGTCTCGCAAAGGTCGTCACACATGTCACGTCTGATCCTGTACCGCCTGGGCTACGGGCTGCTGACACTCTTCGTGGTGTCGCTCGTCGTCTTCCTGGCGACCCAGGCCCTGCCCGGCGACGCGGCCCGCGCCATCCTGGGCCGCGACGCCACCGCCGAGCGCGTCGCCGTCCTGCGCGACCAGCTCAACCTCAACGACCCGCTCGCCCTGCAGTACGGCAAGTGGATAGCCGGTGTGTTCACGCTCGACCTCGGCGACTCCTTCGCCAACGCCCGCCCGGTCGCGGAGTACCTGGGCCCGCGGGTGGCCGGCAGCCTGACCCTGCTGGGACTGTCCGCGCTGCTCGCCACGCCGATCGCGCTGCTGCTCGGCGCGCTCAGCGCCATCCGCCGCGACCGCGCCGCCGACCACGCGACCTCCATGGTCTCGCTGGTGCTGGCCTCGCTTCCGGAGTTCGCGGTCGGCATCCTGCTGATCCTGGCGCTGTCGACCGGTTGGCTGCACCTGCTCCCGCCCGTGTTCGCGGGCACGGCCAGCTCGGTCCTCGCCGATCCGGTGCAGCTCATCCTGCCCGTGCTGACCCTGGCGATCGCGGTGAGCCCGCCCATCGTCCGGATGATGCGCGCCTCGATGATCGAGGTCCTGGAGAGCGAGTACGTACAGCAGGCCCGGTTGAAGGGGTTGTCCGAGCGGGTGGTCATCTGGCGCCACGCCGCCCCCAACGCCATCGGCCCCGTCGCCCAGGTGATCGCCGTCCAGCTCGGCTGGCTCGCCGGCGGTGTGGTGGCCGTGGAGTTCCTGTTCGCGTTCCCGGGCATCGGCCTGGCCCTCATGGACGCCATCGCCACGCGCGACATCCCGGTGATCCAGGCGATCACGCTGCTGATCGCCGCCGTATACATCGTGGTCAACCTGCTGGCCGACGTCGTGGGCCTGGCAGCCAACCCGAAGGTGAGGGTGTCCGCCCGATGAGTACAGCAACCGCTACCGCACCCGAGGCCGCGGCACCCGCGCCCGCCTCCCAGCAGCGACGCGAAGGACTGTTCCGCGCGGCGTGGCGGCACGGGCGCACCAAGGCCGGAGTGACCCTGGTCGGCGTGATCGTGCTGATCGCCGTCGTCGGGCCGTTCGTCAGCCCGTACTCGCCCACCGAGCTCGTGGGCATCCCCAACCGGGCCTCCGCGGACGGCACCGTCTTCGGCACCGACGGCATCGGCCGCGACGTGCTCAGCCGGTTCCTGCACGGCGGCTACACGCTGATCTCCATCGCCGTATCCGCGGCGCTGGGCGGCGTCCTGCTGGGCACCGTGCTCGGCGTCATCGCCGGCTACCAGCGCGGATGGCTGGACGAGGCCATCATGCGCGTCAACGACATGGCGCTGGCGTTCCCGCAGCTGGTCCTCGCCCTGCTCGTCATGTCGATCGTCGGCCCGCAGGTGTGGCTGATCGTCGCTTTGATCGGCGTCTCCCACGCCTGCCGGGTGGCGCGCGTGGCCCGCGAGGCCACGCTGAAGGTGGTCGAGCAGGACTTCGTCAAGTCCGCCGAGGCCATCGGCCTGCCCCGCTGGCGCATCATGACCGCCGAGATCCTGCCCAACATCACCAGCCCCCTGCTGGTCGAGCTGGGTCTGCGGATCACTTACTCGGTCGGCCTGATCGCGACGCTGAGCTTCCTCGGCATGGGCCTCCAGCCGCCCACGGCCGACTGGGGTCTGATGATCAACGAGAACCGGATCGCGGTCACCGTGCAGCCCTGGTCCGTGGTCCTGCCCGTCGCGGCCGTGGCGCTGCTGACCATCGGGGCCAACCTCATCACCGACGGACTCTCGCGAGCGTCGATCGGTATCGATCGCGGGGTGGAGAAGCAATGACGATCCAGGACACCGCCCAGCACAACGCCGACGAGGAGGAGCGCACGGCGCTCCGGGTCGAGGGGCTGACGGTCATCGGCCGCCCCTCCGACGTCGAGATCATCTCCGACATCTCCCTGCAGGTGCGCCGCGGCGACATCCTGGGCCTGGTCGGCGAGTCCGGGTCGGGCAAGACGACCCTGGGCCTGGCGCTGCTCGCCCACTGCAAGCGCGCCACCGAGGTCACCGCGGGCGGGATCACGCTCTCCGGCGAGCCGCTGCTGGGCCGCGGCCCCGCGGACGTGCGGCGGATGCGCGGTCGCGCGGTCGCCTACATCCCGCAGTCCCCCGCGTCGGCGCTCAACCCGGCGCTGCGGCTGGGCACCCAGCTGCGCGAGGCGCTGCACGACGCGACCGGCGGTGACGCCACCGCCGGTGGTGAGGACTCCGAGTCCGCCGCGGCCGTCTCGGACACCGACGCGCGCGTACGCGAGGTGCTGCGCGAGGTCGCCCTGCCCGAGGACGACCGGTTCCTGCGCCGCTACCCGCACCAGCTCTCCGGCGGGCAGCAGCAGCGCGTGGCCATCGCCATGGCGTTCATCGCCTTTCCCGACCTGATCGTGATGGACGAGCCCACCACCGGGCTGGACGTCACGACGCAGGCGCACGTGCTGCAGACCATCCGCCGGATGACCCGCGAATACGGGACCGCGGGCGTCTACATCAGCCACGACATGGCGGTGGTGGCCGACCTCGCCGACGACCTCGCCGTGATGTACAAGGGCGACGTCGTCGAGCACGGCCCGGCCGCCGAGGTGCTCTCGCGCCCGCAGCACCCCTACACGATGCAGCTGCTGCGCGCGGTGCCCCTGCTCAAGACCGAAGGCCACACCGCCCCGGCCGAACCCGCCGAGGACGCTCCCGGGCCGCTTCTGCGGGTCCGTGGCCTGCGAGCGGGCTACGGCTCGACGACGGTGCTCAGCGACATCGACATCGACGTCGACCGCGGCGAGTGCGTCGCGCTGCTCGGCGAGTCGGGGTCGGGCAAGACCACGCTGTCGCGTTCGCTGGTGGGCCTGCACCACCAGTTCAGCGGCGAGGCGGTCTTCGACGGCGAGCAGCTGGCCACCAGCAGCTACCGGCGCACCGCCGAGCAGCGCCGACGGGTGCAGTACGTCTTCCAGAACCCCTACGAGGCGCTGAACCCGCGCAAGCGCGTACGCGACCTGGTCCTGGCGCCCTACACCCACCTGGTGGGCAAGCCGGCCGACGCCGACGGGATCGTGGGCAACGCCCTGGAGCGCGCCGCGCTGCCGGCCTCCTACGGCAACCGCTACCCCGACCAGCTCAGCGGCGGCGAGCGCCAGCGGGTCTCGATCGCCCGCGCGATCGCCACGACGCCCGACCTGCTGATCTGCGACGAGATCACGTCGGCGCTGGACGTGTCGGTGCAGGCCGAGATCGTGGAGCTGCTGCGCAACCTGCAGCGCGACGGGATGGCGCTGCTGTTCGTCACCCACAACATCGCGCTGGTCTCCAACATCGCCCAGCGCGTGGCGGTGCTCAACAAGGGCGAGATCGTCGAGTACGGCGACGTGGGCACGGTGATGTCCAGCCCGACGCACTCCTACACCCGGGCCCTGATCGCCGACACGCCCGATTTCGAGCTGTCCCTGGGCGAGGCGCCGCAGTCGGATGCCCCCGCTACCGGCGCACCCGCCGCGGGCCGCGACTGAACAGGGCCGGGACCGGGCCGAGCTCGGCACGGGGACCGCGGCGCCTCGGCCGCCGCGGTCCCCGGCCCGCTCGCACCCTCTGCGGGGGGCGCTTCGGCTCCGGGGCGCGGCGGCGCCGCCGCTAGAACAGCACCGAGCGCACGGCCCCGACCTCGCGGAACCCCACCGCGCGGTAGGCGGCGCGGGCGGGGCTGTTGAAGTCGTTGACGTAGAGGGTCACCCGCGGCGCGATCTCGGCGAGGGCGTAGCGCACGACGGCGGCCATGCCGGGGACCGAGTGGCCGCGCCCGCGCAGCTCGGGGTGCACCCACACGCCCTGCACCTGGCAGGCGTGCGGAGTGACCGCGCCGATCTCGGCTTTGAACACCACCCGGCCGTCCTCGATGCGGGCGAGGGCGCGGCCGGTGCGTACCAGCTCCTCGATCCGGGCCCGGTAGAGCGAGCCGCCGTCGCCGGAGTCGGGTGGAACGCCGACCTCCTCGGTGAACATCGCCACACAGGCCGGCAGCAGGATGCCGATCTCGCCGGGGTGCACCCGGCGCACCAGCGGGTCCGGCTCGCGCCGAGGCGGCTCGGATATCTCCATGACCGGCTGCCGCTCGCGGATGGTCCTGGCCGGGCCCCAAGCGGGGCCGAGGCGGGCCCACAGATCGGCCACCGGGTCCACCGGGCCGACGATGGAGGAGCAGCGCCGCCCCTGCCAGCGGGCGTGCTCGGCGAACTGGCGCACGGCGTCGGGGCCGGCGTTGACCGGCACCAGGTTGGCGCCGGAGTAGCACAGCGCCGTGATGCGGCCGCGTTCGATGTAGCCCCACAGCTCGGCGCCGAGCCGGCCGGAGTCGATGCCGCCGCTGCGCAGGCGCGAGCTGACGAAGACGTTTCCTACGGGGTCGGCGTCGAGCAGGGCCTGGACGCTGTCGCGGTCGCGCTCGTCGAGCACACGTACCGATGAGGTCCGCAGCACCCGCATCACCCCGTCCGGTAGCGGGCGGCCCCGCCGTGCGCGCTCGGCCGCCGATCAGCGGCCCGGTGGGTCGGGCCCGCGCCGTGAACAGTCATGTTCCTCGCTTCCCAGACTAATCGACCGCGGGTAGCGCACCGCTCCCGGTGCGAGCGCGGCTCGTCCGCACACGGACGGGCCGGGTGCCGGGTCGGGCGGTCACCGGCGCAGGTCCGGCGCGGCCTGCGGTCCGCGGGAACCGGAGGCGTCGCCGGACTCGGCTGCGGGTGCGGGCTCGGGGGAAGGGGGGCAGACGAGGTCGGCCGCGTCCGGGCGGCCGCCGGCCGGGGGCAGCGTGCCGTCGCGCAGGTAGTCGGCGACGGCGCCGTCGACGCAGGGGTTGCCGCCCAGCGAGACGCCGTGGGAGACGCCGCCGCTCTCCAGCACGAGCCGGCCGCCGGGGAAGCGCTCGCGCATCGCGAAGGCGCCCTCGACCGGCGTGGGGCCGTCGTCCTCGGCCTGGACCAGCAGGGCGCCGGAGACACCGCTGCCGTCCACGTCCGGCCAGGTGCCGCCGGGGGCGGACCAGAACGCGCACGGCATATTGTACCAGATGTTGTTCCACCCCTGGAACGGGGCTTCGGCATGCGCCTTCTCGCCGTCATCCAGCCAGGTGCGCGTGTCGCGCGGCCACCGGGCGTCGGTGCACTGGGTGGCGAGGTAGGCGCCGTAGGAGGCGTCGCTCTCGGCGCTGTCGCCGTATGCGCGGTGCACCTCGGTGAGGCCGGCGGTGTCGCCGTCGCGGGTGTGGTCGGAAAGGGCGCGCGCCAGCTCGGGCCAGGTCGCCGCCGAGTAGGCGGCGGTGAGGTAGGTGTTCTCCAGTTCCGTCGGCCCGACGGCGCCTTCGGCGGGGGCTTCGGCAAGGTCCGCGCGGGTGCCGTAGTAGGCCGCGGCGGTCTCGCCGGCGGTGTCGCCCAGGCCGTAGGCGTCGTCGTGGCGCGCCGTCCAGGCGAAGAAGTTCTGCGCGGCGGCGTCCAGCGACCGGCTCTGCCGGAGGTTGGCC
Organism: Streptomonospora arabica; assembly: GCF_039531585.1. Lineage (NCBI taxonomy): Bacteria > Bacillati > Actinomycetota > Actinomycetes > Streptosporangiales > Nocardiopsidaceae > Streptomonospora > Streptomonospora arabica. Next base: position 156,779 of record NZ_BAAAQI010000004.1, read on the forward strand.
CGGTACCAGGGGCGGCCGGGGTGGACGACGCTGTCCAGGACCAGGCGGCGCACCCGGTCGGGGTGGCGGGTGGCGAAGACCGCGCCGAGCAGGGTGCCGTAGGAGTAGCCGAGGTAGTCGACGCGCTCGGCACCCAGGGCCGCCCGGATGGCATCGATGTCGTCTGCGGAGTCGGCGGTGCTCATGTGCTCCAGCAGGTCGCCGCCGGTGGAGCGGGAGCAGGCCGCCGCGTAGTCGGCGGCCCGGTCGGTCAGGGTGGCGGAGTCGGCGGCCGTCCGCGGAACGGTGTCGGGGCGGGGCGCCTGGAAGAACTCGGGGTCGCAGGAGACCGCGGGGGTGCTGGCTCCCGTGCCGCGAGGGTCGAAGCCGACGACGTCGTAGCGGTCGCGCAGGTCGTCGGGCAGGGACGCCGCGGTGCGCGCGGCCCAGATCCGGCCGGGGCTGCCCGGTCCGCCGGGGTTGACCACCAGCGTCCCGGTGCGCTGCTCGCGGGCGGGCACGCGCGAGAGCGCCAGTTCGGCGGTGCCGCGCTGCGCGGCCGGCGCGCCGCGGTCGAGGGGGACCGTCAGCCGCGCGCAGACCATCGGGGTGCCTTCGGGCGCCTCCAGCCCGGAGCACGCGCCCCATTCCAGCCGCTGCTGCGGCGCGTTCGCGGCCGCGGCGGTGCCGGGAACGAGGGCCAGCGCCGCCGTCGCCAGCGCCGCCGTGTGCGCCGCCGCGGCCGCCCATCGGGAAGAAGCCACGCCCGCCTCCTTCGACCTCGCGTCATCGGACGAATTCTCTCCGTATCCGACCGGGATGTGCGGAAGCGACACGGCGGAGGGGACCGAGGGCGGTCCGGTGCCGGGGGGCCGCTGTGCCGACACCCCGGCGGGCGCGGTGCCCGCCGGGGTGTCGGCGCACGGTGCGGCCGGTCCTCACGCCGGCCGCGCGGCCTCAGCCCGCGACCGAGACCGAGGGCGCGCCGGGCTCGGCGCCGTCGGACTGCATGTCCTCGGCGATGCGCATCGCCTCGTCGATCAGCGTCTCGACGATCTGGGACTCGGGCACGGTCTTGATGACCTCGCCCTTGACGAAGATCTGGCCCTTGCCGTTGCCCGAGGCCACACCGAGGTCGGCGTCGCGGGCCTCACCCGGGCCGTTGACCACGCAGCCCATGACGGCCACGCGCAGCGGGACCTCCATGCCCTCCAGGCCCGCGGTGACCTCGTCGGCGAGCTTGTAGACGTCGACCTGGGCGCGCCCGCAGCTGGGGCAGGAGACGATCTCCAGGCCCCGCTCGCGCAGGCCCAGCGACTCCAGGATCTGGTTGCCGACCTTGACCTCCTCGGCCGGAGGGGCCGACAGCGACACGCGGATGGTGTCGCCGATGCCCTCGGCCAGCAGCGCGCCGAAGGCCACCGAGGACTTGACGGTGCCCTGGAAGGCGGGGCCGGCCTCGGTCACGCCCAGGTGCAGCGGGTAGTCGCACTTCCCGGCGAGCAGCCGGTAGGCGTTGATCATCACCACCGGGTCGTTGTGCTTGACCGAGATCTTGATGTCGCGGAAGCCGTGCTCCTCGAACAGCGAGCACTCCCACAGCGCGGACTCCGCCAGCGCCTCGGGGGTGGCCTTGCCGTGCTTCTCCAGCAGCCTCTTGTCCAGCGACCCGGCGTTGACGCCGATGCGGATGGGCACGCCGGCGTCGCTCGCGGCCTTGGCGATCTCGCCCACGCGGTCGTCGAACTTGCGGATGTTGCCGGGGTTGACACGCACCGCGGCGCAGCCCGCCTCGATCGCGGCGAAGACGTACTTGGGCTGGAAGTGGATGTCGGCGATGACCGGGATCTGGGACTTCCTGGCGATGATGGGCAGCGCCTCGGCGTCGTCGGCGCTGGGCACCGCGACGCGCACGATCTGGCAACCCGAAGCCGTCAGTTCGGCGATCTGCTGCAGCGTCGAGTTGATGTCGGACGTGACGGTGGTCGTCATCGACTGCACGGAAACGGGGGCGTCCCCACCGACCGGTACGTTGCCGACCATGATCTGCCGCGACTTCCGCCGCTGAGCGAGCGGACGGGGCGGGGCGGCGGGGATTCCAAGATCGACGGTCACGCGTTTTCACCTCACGGCTGCCGGGGGCTCGGCCGGCAGCGTCGTTAGAAGTCGGTTTGAAATCGGGGCAGCGGACAGCGAGAGCCGCCGCCGGGGGCGCCGGGATCAGACTCCGGGCGCTCCGACACGCTGCCAAGGCTACCCGTATCGAGCAGGACGTTACGCCGTGACCAAGAGAACAGAGGGTGACCGTTCGCAGCGTGATTGCGGTGATTCACCCCGCATCGCATTCCGGAGATCACCGGCGAAGCGGGGCGAAGGGAGCACGCGGGTTCGGGGAGGGGCGGTCACTCGCGTCCCGCAGGCCCCCTGCGTCCCAGGCGGCACGATAGCGGGCGGCCGCGGCCATCGCCGACATCCAGCGCGTATGGGGACATCCGCGCCGGTGGCCCGGCCGCCCGCGGGCGGCCGGGCCACCGGCGCCGGGGTCACTGCGTGAGGCGCACCGGGTTGAACACGTCGGCGACGAGCAGCATCACGCTGAAGACCACGAAGCAGGCCACGACGATGTAGGCGACCGGCATCAGCTGCGCCACGTCGAAGGGTCCGGGGTCGGGACGGCGGAACAGGCGCGCGAAGCCGCGGCGCACCCACTCCCACAGCGCGCCGAAGATGTGCCCGCCGTCCAGCGGCAGTATCGGCACCATGTTGAACGCGAACAGGAACAGGTTGACCCCGGCGAGCATGTTGACCAGGAACACCACGCGGTCGGTCATCGGGATGGGCTGGGACAGCACCTCGCCGCCGATGCGCGAGGCGCCCACGATCCCCACCGGGGAGTCGACGGTCCGCTCCTCGCCCAGGAAGGCGGCGCGGAACACGTCGTCGACCTTCGCGGGCAGTCCGATCAGGGCGTCGGCCACCCCCACGACCGACTCCCACATGCGCTCGGCCGACTCGCCCACGGTCAGCGGGCTGCGCTCCTGCGCGAAGGTGATGCCCAGGAACCCGGCGGTCTCGGTGGCGGGCACCCGGAAGCCGCGGTCGTCGGTGACCGGCTCGCCGTCGGGCCCGGTCTTGTAAACGATCTCGCCTTCGGCGTCGCGGGCGACGACCTGGTTCTCGATGAGGTCGACGGTGAGCGTTCGCCTCTCGCCGTCGCGCTCGACGGTGAACTGCGTGGGCCCGGTGTGCTCGCGGATGGCGGAGTTGGCGGCCTGCCAGCCGGGCGTGGGCTCGCCGGCGACGGCCACGATCTCGTCGCCCGGCTGCATGCCGGCCTCCATGGCCGGGCTGGGCTCGGCGCCGGGCGGGCAGTCGGTGGTGGCCGAGTCGGCCGGCAGCACACACGTGGAGACCGTGTTCACCGTGGTGGTCTGCTGGGGGACGCCGATGCCCATCATGATGGCGGCGAACAGCAGCACGGCCAGGATCAGGTTCATCGCCGGCCCGCCGGCCATGACGATGATCCGCTTCCAGGGGGCGCGCTGGTAGAACTGGCGGTCCTCGTCGCCGGGTTCGAGCTCGACGCTGTTGGCCTCGCGGGCGTCCTCGATCATCGCCCGCCACCGCGAGATCGGCTTGCCGGAGGTGTCGCGGGGCTTGGCCGCGGGCGGGATCATCCCCACGAGCCGCACGTAGCCGCCCAGCGGCACGAGTTTCACGCCGTACTCGGTGTCGCCCCACTTGCGCGACCACAGGGTCTTGCCGAAGCCGACCATGTACTGGGTGCAGCGGATGCCGAACATCTTGGCGGTGGCCAGGTGGCCGAGTTCGTGCCAGGCGATCGACAGGAGCAGCCCGAGGAAGAACAGTACGATCCCGAGCGCGGTCAGAAACGTGACCATGTGACTCTCCCCGTACCTCTCGTCATGCCGCCCGCGCGATCAGTTCGCGGGCGCGGCGGCGCGCCCAGTCGTCGGCCGCGTAGAGCTCGGCCGGCGACAGGTCGGACGCCGCCGCGCCCGCCCGGTGTTCTGAGACTACCTGTGCCACCGTGTCCACGATGGCGGGAAATGCCAGGGTCTCGTCGAGGAAGGCGGCCACGGCGACCTCGTTGGCCGCGTTGTACACGGCGGGCGCGGTGCCCCCGGCCGCCCCGACCTCGCAGGCCAGCGACACGGCCGGAAACGCCTCGTGGTCGAGCGGGGCGAAGGTCCAGGTGTGGGCGGAGGTCCAGTCGATCGGCGGCGCCGCCGCGCCCACGCGCTCGGGCCAGCCGATGCCGTAGGCGATGGGGATGCGCATGCTCGGCGGGCTGGCCTGGGCCAGCGTGGAGCCGTCGACGTACTCGACCATGGAGTGGATGACCGACTGGGGGTGCACCACCACCTCGATGCGGTCGAAGGGGATGTCGAAGAGCAGGTGGGCCTCGATGACCTCCAGCCCCTTGTTGACCAGGGTGGCCGAGTTGACGGTGATCACCGGCCCCATGTCCCAGGTGGGGTGGTTCATGGCCTCGGCGGGGGTGACCCCGGCCAGCTCGTCGCGGCCGCGCGCGCGGAACGGGCCGCCGCTGGCGGTGATGACCAGCCGGCGCACCTCGTCCAGCGGTGCGTCGACCTGCCCCTGAGCGAGGCTGGCCAGCTCGCCGGGCGCGGCGCGCGGGAAGCACTGGGCCAGGGCGAAGTGCTCGGAGTCGACCGGCACGATCTGGCCGGGCTCGGCAGCCCGGCGCACCAGCGGCCCCCCGATGATCAGCGACTCCTTGTTGGCCAGCGCCAGCAGCCGCCCGGCCCGCAGCGCGGCCAGCGTGGACTCCAGGCCCAGCGCACCGGTGATGCCGTTGAGGACGACGTCGCACTCCCAGGCCGCGAGCTCCGCCACGCCCTCGGCGCCGGCCAGGACCTTCGCCGCCGATCCGCGCTCGCGCAGGCGCGCGGACAGCCCCTCCGCCGCCCGGGGGTCGGCCACGGCCACGGCTTCGACGCCCAGCGCCGCGGCCTGGTCGGCCAGCAGGTCGGCCCTGCCGCCCCCCGCCGCCAGGCCGACGACGCGGAAGCGGTCGGGATCGGCGGTGACGACCTCGATGGCCTGGGTCCCGATCGAGCCGGTGGAGCCGAGGATCACCACCTCGCGCCGGCGCTGGGCAGGGACGTCCGCAAGCAGCTTCTCCGCGATTCGCACACTGCCATTGTCGCCCATGTCCGCGGACCGGTCGGCGCCGTCCACAGGGGCCGCGGCCGCGGCAGGACCGCGGCCCCTACCCAGCCGACCCGCCGCTCATTCCTAAAGTAGTCATTCGATTACACAAAGTGTGGCATGATCCGGGGCCATGTACTCACCCGTCTCCCGCAAGCTCGTCGGCACCCTGCTCAGCGCTGTCACGGCGCTGGCCGGAGTTCCCGGAGCCGAACCCGCCCACGACGCCGCAAGCGGGGCCCAGGCCGGCGCAGCCGCGCAGGCGGCCCCCTCGTCGGAGGCCGCGGCCCCCGCGCAGGACGCGCGGGATCGGACAGCGCCCGCCGGACACGAGCAGGACGGCGTCGTCCGGCAGGCCGCCGCCGTCGGCGCCGACGAGCACCGCGAGGTACTGGACTACTGGACCCGGCAGCGCATGGCCGAGGCGGAGCCCCTGGTACCCGCGCTCAACGACCTCGCCGGCAGCCTGCTGCCGGGCACGGGCGAGGCCGAGCAGCAGGCCGCCGGGGGCTCCAGCACCGGCGAGCCCTGGCAGGGCGGCGGCCGCGTGACCCGCACCACCGGCAAGGTCTTCCTCACCCTCGACGGACGCGACTTCACCTGCTCGGCCTCGGTGGTCTCGGCCGACAACCACGACACCGTCATCACCGCCGGGCACTGCCTCAAGGACGGCACCGGCCCGTGGGCGGCCAACTGGGCCTTCGTCCCCGGCTACGACGACGGCCGGAGCCCGCACGGCCGCTACACCGCGCGGCAGATGTTTGTCGCACCGCAGTGGGCCGGCGGCGCCGACGACAGCTACGACTTCGGCATGGCGGTGCTCAACCGCTCCGACGGCGCGCACGTCCAGGACGAGGTCGGCGCCCAGCCCATCGCCTTCGGCACCGAGCCGACCGACCCCACCTACGCGTTCGGCTACCCGGCCACCGGCAGGTACGAGGGCCGGCGGCTGCACTACTGCTCGGGCCCGACCGTGGACGACGACGGCGGGACCACCGCCAACGGCATGGCCTGCAAGCTGACGGAGGGCTCCAGCGGCGGCCCATGGCTCAGCGGCTTCGACGAGGGGTCGGGCAAGGGCACCGTGGTCTCGGTGATCAGCTTCAAGTACGCCGACGACAGCCGCACCCAGTACGGCCCGCACCTCGGGGGCGCCGCCCGCAAGGTCTACGACCGCGCCCGGTCCTACTAGGGCCGGGGCGGGCGGCGCGGGTGCCGGCCCGGTCCGGCGCACCAATGCGCGCGGGACCGGGCCGCTCCCGCATCGCTTCCTCGGGCTTCACCGGGGCCCCGCGGCGGCGCCGGCGGCAGGCCCGCCCTCGGCGAGGCCGCCGGCAGCACGGTCATCACCGCCGGCAGCGGCGCGGGCCCGAACTCCACGATCAGCGGGATCGCGGCCGCGGCCACCGGGCCGCCACCGAAGAGCGGCTGCAGCACCGGCGGCCTGTCCCCGAAGGCGGGGTAGGCGGGCGTGCGGCGCGCGCCGCGACGTCCCGCCCGCCCGGGCGGGCGCCGCACCGCCCTTCGCAGGCCGCCGCCGGAGGGGCTTCGCACGCCCGCGGCGCGGCCCGGTCCGCCTGCTTTCCCCGAGCCCGCGGCTGCTGTAGGTTACGTCGCTATGCCGAACCGTAACGACCTTGCGCCGTCCGCCCCGGTCAGCTCGCCGCGCCCGCGCCGCACCGCCGTCCGCGCCGGTTCGGCCGCCGTCGCGGCCGCGGCGAGCGCGGCCCTGCTGGCCGCCGGAGCCGTGCCGGCCTCAGCCGAATCCGCCACCGGCGTCGCCGACCTCCGCTCCGACATCGACTCCCTGCTCGCCGACTCGCGCCTGGAGGGTGCGACCTCGGGCGTCCTGGTGCGCAGCCTCACCCGCGGCGACGTGCTCTACCGCGGCAGCGCCCGAACCGAGCTGATCCCCGCCTCCAACGCCAAGCTGCTCACCTCCGCCGCCGCGATGGAGGTCCTGGGCGCTGACTACCGCTTCACCACCACCGTCTCCGCGGGCGAGGACCCCGGCGACGGCGTCGTCGACGGCGACCTGCACCTGGTCGGCACCGGCGACCCGACGCTCACCTCCGACGCCGTCGACGAACTCGCCGCCGAGGTGGCCGACTCCGGAGTCGGCGCGGTGACCGGCGACCTGATCGCCGACGACACCTGGTTCGACGCCGAGCGCCTCTCCCCCGCGTGGGACCCCGCCGACCGGCCCTACTACTACTCGGCGCAGATCTCGGCGCTCACACTCGCCGCCAACAGCGACTACGACACCGGCGTGGTCGACGTCGACGCCACCCCCGGCAGGGCTCGAGGAGACGCGGTCGACGTCGCGCTGTCGCCGATGACCGACAACCTCAGCCTCGCCAACGAGGCCGCGACCGGCGCCGCCGACGCCCCGTCCACCTTCGGTGTCTCCCGCAAGCCCGACACCAACGAGTTCACCGCCGAGGGCGAACTGCCGGTCGGCCGGACCTACTCCACCCTGCGGACGGTGGACGAGCCCACCGACCACGCCGCCCACCTCTTCGCCGCGTCCCTGGAGGAGCACGGGGTCAAGGTGGCCGGGGACGTGGAGCGCGGCACCGCTCCGCAGCGGTCGGTGCCCGTCGCCGAGCGCTCCTCCATGGAGCTGGGCGAGCTGCTGACACCGTTCCTGAAGCTGTCGAACAACGGCCACGCCGAGATCCTGATGAAGGCGATGGGCCGCGAGGCCGCCGGCGAGGGCGGCTGGGACGCGGGCATCGCCGTGGCGACCCGGGCGCTGCACCGGCTCGGCGTGCCTACGCACGCCGTCGAGCTGGACGACGGCTCCGGCCTGGCGCGCTCGGACCGGCTGACCGCCGCCACGACCGTGCGGCTGCTGGAGCGGGTGCGCCACCAGCCCTGGTTCGGGACCTGGCGGGACGCGCTGCCGCTGGCGGGCGCCCCCGAGCACATGGTCGGCGGCACCCTGTCCGGCCGCATGGGCGGCACCGCGGCCGCGGGCAACGTGCGGGCCAAGACCGGCACGCTCAGCGGTGTCAGCGCCCTGTCGGGGTATGTGACCACCGCCGGCGGGGAGCGCCTGGTCTTCTCGATCATCAACAACGGCTACGCCGGCGCCGCGCCGCGGGACATCCAGGACGCGATCGCCGTGCGCCTGGCCGAGTTCACCCGCGGCGGCGCGGTCGAGGTCGCCCGCCCCCTGGCCGCGCAGCGCACGGCACCCGACTCCCCCGCCGCCGACCTGGAGTGCACCTGGGCCGGCACCTGCTGACGGCGCGGCGCGCAAGCGCCGCCGCGCCCCGGCGCCACCGGCGCCCCTGCCGCATCCGTCCCGCGCCACCTGCGCGGACGGCGCGGTCGGGGCGCCGACCTATGCTGAGAGCGATGGACACCGGCACCGCGGCCAAGGCGGCCCCGCCCTCCGGCGGGCTCGACGTGCTCGCCGCCGACACCCGGCGCGAGCGCGAACAGCGCCACCACGAGCGGGTCGACGCGCTGCTGGCCGCCCACCTCGACCGGCGGCGCCGCGGCGTCGCCCACCCGGTCGAGGACTTCCTCTTCACCTACTACAGCCACCGGCCCGCCCAGCTGCGCCGCTGGCACCCCGGACCCGGCGTGCTGCTGGCCGGTGACGGCGGACCGCCCTCCGGCGGAGGCTGGTACCGCGAGGCCGCCGGCACCGACGCCGAAGGGCGCACCGTGCGCGGCCACACGCTGGACGTGCGGTCCTTCGCCGACAGGCGCGGGGCCACCGTGGAGTTCGTCCGCTCCCTGCTGGGCGCCGTGCAGCGGCGACCGGCCCACCTGGGCTGCTTCGGGCTGCACGAATGGGCGATGGTCTACCGGCTGCCGCCCGATGGTGTACGCCACGCCCAGGTGCCGCTGCGTCTGGGCTCCGAGGGCACCGACCGCGTCGTGGAGTCCCACCGCATCCGCTGCTCCCACTTCGACGCCTTCCGGTTCTTCACCGACGAGGCGCGCCCGCTGAACCGGCTGCGGCCCACGCGCGAGTCCCAGGCGGAGCTGGACCAGCCGGGCTGCCTGCACGCCAACATGGACCTGTACAAGTGGGCCTACAAGCTCTCCCCCGGCGTGCCCGGCGAGCTGGTGGCCGACTGCTTCGAGCTGGCCCGCGACATCCGCGAGCTGGACATGCGCGCGTCGCCCTACGACCTGCGCGACCACGGTTACGAGCCGGTCGCGATCGAGACGCCGGAGGGCAAGGCCGCCTACGTCGAGGCCCAGCGCGGGTTCGCCGAGCGCGCCGACGCGCTGCGTACCCGGCTGCTGGAGGTCTGCGACCGCCTCGCAGCGGCCTGAGCCGGCCCGCCCCGGTGCTCCGGCTCGAAGGCACCGGGGCGCCGACCGTACCCGCCCAAGCCGCGCTCAGGCGTCGGCATAGGCCGCGAGGTGCTCGCCGGTGAGGGTCGAGCGGGCGGCGACGAGATCGGCGGGCGTGCCCTCGAAGACGACGCGGCCGCCGTCGTGGCCGGCGCCGGGGCCGAGGTCGACGATCCAGTCGGCGTGCGCCATCACCGCCTGGTGGTGCTCGATGACGATGACCGACTTGCCGGAGTCGACGAGCCGGTCGAGCAGGCCGAGCAGCTGCTCGACGTCGGCCAGGTGCAGACCGGTGGTCGGCTCGTCGAGGATGTAGACGCCGCCCTTCTCGGACATGTGCGTGGCCAGCTTGAGCCGCTGCCGCTCGCCGCCGGAGAGTGTGGTGAGCGGCTGGCCGAGGCTGAGATAGCCGAGCCCCACCTGGTCCAGGCGCTCCAGGATCCGGTGCGCGGCCGGCGTCCGCGTCTCGCCGGCGCCGAAGAACTCCGTCGCCTCGGTCACCGGCATGGCGAGCACCTCGCTGATGTCGCGGCCGCCGAGGCGGTACTCCAGCACCGACGCGTCGAAGCGCTTGCCCTCGCACTCCTCGCAGGTCGTCGAGACGCCTGCCATCATCGCCAGGTCGGTGTAGACGACCCCGGCGCCGTTGCAGTTGGGGCAGGCGCCCTCGGAGTTGGCGCTGAACAGCCCGGGCTTGACGTCGTTGGCCTTCGCGAACGCCTTGCGGATGGGGTCCAGCAGTCCCGTGTAAGTCGCCGGGTTGCTGCGCCGCGAACCGCGGATCGCCGCCTGGTCGATCGAGACCACCCCGGCGCCGGCGGGCACCGACGAGTGCACGAGCGAGCTCTTGCCGGAGCCGGCCACGCCGGTGACGACCGTGAGGACCCCGAGCGGGATGTCCACGTCGACGTCGCGCAGGTTGTGCGCGTTCGCGCCGCGGATCTCCAGCGCACCCTTGGGCGTGCGCAGCGCCTCCTTGAGGCGCGCGCGGTCGTCGAGGTGGCGGCCGGTGAGCGTGTCGGAGGCGCGCAGGCCGTCGACGGCGCCCTCGAACACGATCTTGCCGCCGTGCGTGCCGGCGCCCGGCCCGATGTCGACCACGTGGTCGGCGATCTCGATCGTCTCGGGCTCGTGCTCCACGACGAGAACCGTGTTGCCCTTGTCCCGCAGCCGCAGCAGCAGGTCGTTCATCCGCTGGATGTCGTGCGGGTGCAGGCCGGTGGTGGGCTCGTCGAAGACGTAGGTGACGTCGGTGAGCGAGGAGCCGAGGTGCCGGACCATCTTGGTGCGCTGCGCCTCGCCGCCCGACAGCGTGCCCGACGGCCGGTCGAGCGAGAGGTAGCCCAGGCCGATCTCCACGAACGAGTCGAGGGTGTGGCGCAGTTTGGCGAGCAGCGGCGCCACCGAGGGCTCGCCGAGGCTCCCGACCCATTCGGCCAGGTCGCTGATCTGCATCGCGCACGCGTCGGCGATGCTGACCCCGTCGATGCGCGACGACCGGGCGGCCTCGCTGAGCCGGGTGCCGCCGCAGTCGGGGCAGGGGGTGAACACCACGGCCCGGTCCACGAACTCCCGGATGTGCGGCTGCATCCCCTCGCGGTCCTTGGCGAGCATCGACTTGCGGATCTTGGGGATCAGCCCCTCGTAGGTGAGGTTGACTCCGTCGACCTTCACCTTCATCGGCTCGCGGTACAGGAAGTCCCGCATCTCGGTCTCGGTGTAGTCGCGGATCGGCTTGTCCGGATCGAGCAGGCCCGACTCGGCGTAGACCCGCACGGTCCAGAAGCTGTCCGACTTGTAGCCGGGGACCGTGATCGCGCCCTCGGTGAGCGACTTGGAGTCGTCGAACAGCTGGGTCAGGTCGAAGTCGGAGACCGTGCCCCGGCCCTCGCACGCCGGGCACATGCCGCCGGTGCGGGTGAACGTCTGCTTCTCGGTCGTCTTGTTGCCGCGCTCGACCGTGATCGCTCCGCTCGCCCGGACCGAGGGCGTGTTGAAGGAGAACGCGTTGGGCGAGCCGATGTGCGGCTTCCCGAGGCGGCTGAAGAGGATGCGCAGCATCGCGTTCGCGTCGGTGGCGGTGCCGACCGTCGACCGGACGTCGGCGCCCATCCGCTCCTGGTCCACGATGATCGCGGTCGTCAGGCCGTCGAGCACGTCCACGTCGGGCCGCGCCAGTGTCGGCATGAAACCCTGCACGAAGGCGCTGTAGGTCTCGTTGATCATCCGCTGCGACTCCGCGGCGATCGTGCTGAACACCAGCGAGCTCTTGCCCGACCCCGAGACCCCGGTGAACACCGTCAGCCGGCGCTTGGGGATCTCGACGCTGACGTCGTCGAGGTTGTTCACGCGCGCTCCGTGCACGCGGATCAGGTCGTGGCTGTCTGCGGCGTGCAGTGCGGGCGGCTGCGTTTCCGTCCCCGTGGCCGTGCTCATCGTGCCTCCATCTGCTTCACGGGACCGCGTTCGCGGCCTCCGGCGGCGTCGCCCGGCTCGACGCGGGCGGCTCCGAGTCCGGTTCCTTCGTCGGCGCGGCCGCGTCAGCGGTCGGCGCCTGCCTTGTCGGCGTGCCCCGGCGCGGGCGTCGGGCACGGGAGTGCGCAACGCTGCGGCCCGGCCCCCTTCTGGGACGGCCTGAGCCGCCCCTGCTCGGCGTGCAGCGGCCGCCGCGCGGGCTCCAGTCGCGGTCTTTCCGGTGTGCGGGGGGCGGTCGCGGCCCCCGGCTGATCAGCTGAGCTGGTTGATGCGGAGCATGTTGCCCGCGGGATCGCGGAAGGCGCAGTCGCGGACGCCGTAGGGCTGGTCGGTCGGCTCCTGAACGACCTCGGCGCCGCCGGCCTGCAGCTGCGCGAACGTCCCGTCGAGGTCGGGGGTCGCCAGGGCGAGCATGGCGTAGGTGCCCTTGGCCATCATCTCCGCGATGGTGCGGCGCTCGTCGTCGGTGATGCCGGGGTCGGCGGCCGGCGGGTACAGGACGACGGCCGTCCCGGACTTGTCGGCGGGACCGAGCGTGATCCAGCGCATCCCGCCGTATCCGACGTCGTTGCGGACCTCGAAACCGACGATGTCGCGGTAGAAGGCCAGTGACGCCTCCGGGTCCTCGTGCGGCAGGAAGGCGTAGTGAATGCTGATGTCCATGGCAGTCACGCTAGATCCGGCTGGGCCGCGGGCGCTTCTCGATTCCTGACCGGTCGGGTCACCTGCTTGGCGACGCAGGCCGGCATGCCCGCCGTCGCGCGCTCGGACTGCCGGCGGTAGACGCTGGGCGGCATGCCGACCAGCTCGGAGAAGCGGGTGCTGAAGGTGCCCAGCGACGAGCAGCCCACAGCGAAGCAGACCTCGGTGACGCTGAGTCCGCCGACGCGCAGCAGCGCCATCGCGCGCTCGATGCGCCGGGTCATCAAGTACGAGTACGGCGACTCGCCGTAGGCGATCCGGAACCGGCGGCTGAGGTGCCCGGCCGACATGTTCACACCCCGCGCGAGTGCCTCGACGTCCAGCGGCTGCGCGTACTCCCGGTCGATGCGGTCGCGGACGCGGCGCAGCTGGGCGAGTTCGCGCAGGTGCTGCTCAGCGGGTGATCTGTTCGTCACCTGCACAATCGTGCCACGTTGCCGAGGAGTTTCCCAGCGCCGCACACCGGCGCCCCCGTCCGCCGCGTCGCGGCTGACGGGAGGCGGAGAATCAGCCGTAGGCGGCCAGTAGCGCGTCGGCCGCAGTCAGGGTCACCACGGCGGATACCAGTACCGAGAGGCAGAAGAAGGCCGTGTGCAGCCACCGCCACCGGCCGGCCTCCGTGGCCAGTCCCGGCCACTGCCGCACTCCGACCGCGCCCGCCGCGACCACGGCGCCCACCGAGGCGGCCCACACCGCGGGCGGCGTGCTGACCCAGTCGCCGACCACCAGCGCCGCCAGGAGCGAGGCGGAGGCTCCCGCCGTCATGGAGACCACGCGCAGCCGGTCCAGCGGCCGCTGGCCCACCAGCGTGCGGCGGCGCAGCATCAGCAGGACCGGCAGCAGCGCGGGCGGCAGGACCAGCGGCAGGGTGGCGGCCAGGCCCAGGGCCGTCGACCCCGCTCGCGGCGACGCCGCCAGCGGGGCCACGTCGGGGGCGTCCAGCACGCGCGGACCGATGATCGCGGCGTCGGCGGTGAAGCTGTCGGACAGCACGATCGCTCCTCGGTCCCCTCGGAAGCCGATGAACGCGGTGGAGCCGTAGGTCGCACCGTTGTGCTGCACCAGGTCGGCGCCGTCGCCGACATCCGTGGTGAGCCAACCCAGCCCGATCCGGCTTTCGGCCGAAGGGCCGTCGTGGATCGGCTCCGTCGCGGCCGCCCCGGGTGCCGTGCCGTCCATCACCGCGCGCAGCAGCTTCTCCATGTCCGCGGCGGTGGTCCAGGTGCCGATGCCGACGGGCAGGTAGTCGGGCGCCTTCCACGGTTCGGCGCGCTTGCCCGGCGTCGCGTGCGGCAGGGCGGCGCCCTCGGGGACGCCTTCCAGGTCGGCGCCGCGCATGAGCGTGTCGTCCATGCCCAGCGGGTCGAGCACGCGTTCGCGCACCAGCCGCGGGTACGGGGTGCCGGACTCCTCGGCAAGTGCGGCGCCCAGGACGGCGTAGCCGAAGTTGGAGTACGTCCATTCGTCTCCGCCCTGTGCAGGCACCGCCGCGGCCAGCGACTCCAGCACCGGCGGCATGCTCCGGTAGGGGTCGGTGAGGGTCAAGGGGGTCGCCGCACCCGCGAGCATGGTCTCGGCGGGGATGCGGGGCAATCCCGAGCGGTGGGTGGCCAGCTCCTCCAGGGTGATGTCCGCGGTGGCGGGAGAGGCGAAGCCGAGGTCGGGGAAGACCTCGCCGAGGGTGCGGTCGAGGGAGGTCCCGCCGTCGGCGGCGAGGTCGGCCAGCGCCATGGCGGTGACGACCTTGAACACCGAACCCGTCTCGAACGGGGTCTGCGCGGTGACGGACTCGCCCGAGGCGGTCGTGCCGCCCATCAGCGTGCGCGTGCGGCCGCCGTCGACCTCCAGCACCGCCAGCGACTGCACCCGGTCTTCGCGCCCTTCGATCGTCGCGGCCACCGAGTCCGCAAGCACCGGATCCCCCGTGAGCTCCGGGCCGCCGGATGCGGGCGGCTTGCCCGGCATGACGAGGTAGGCGGCCACCGCGGCGACGGCGCCCAGCACGCAGGCGGCCGCCCACACCCGCCCCGGCGCGCGGGGGGTGGGCGTGCGCCGCGGGCGCGCGGGAGCCGGGGCGGGCGGTGGCGGCGCTGAGGGGTGGGCGTAGGGCTGTTCGGAGTCCATCGCCCCAGCGTCGCCGCGGACGGCCGCGCGCTGTAGTCGGCGATGTCAGCGAAGCGCCATGACACCTGTCACGGGGCCCGTGGACGGGACCGCCTCGCACCCCGATCGCGGTCTCCGCGACAATGGCCGGGCTCTCCCCTGTCCACCAGCGGGAACCCGATACTCCACCACGACCGTCGGATAGGCCATGAACCCCCCTGAACCGCCCCTGCCTCCGCAGACCGCCCCGCACCGGCCGAACAACCAGGGCCGCGGCATCGCCGTCGCCGTCATGTCGACGGTCGCCGTGCTCGGTGTCGGCGTCGTCGTCCTGATCGTGCTCATGTTCCAGAGCATCTCCCTGCCGCAGATGCCGCAGATGCCGGCCGCCGGGGGCGGGGGCGACGGCGGCGAGGGCGGGAGCGGCACCGCGAGCCCGAGCCCGAAGGAGTCTCCGGTCACCATCGCCACGCCGGACTCCGACGACCTGCGGGCGGTGACCGCCGAACTGACGCCGGGCTGGCAGGGGGTGGAGGTCGAGGAGCGCGGGATCGCCTACGACGTTCCCGAAGCCTGGTTCGTCGAGTCTCCCGACCTCGTCAGCGGATTCACCGATGACGGGCAGGGCGTCGGCATGGGCGGCAGCGCGGTCTCCGGCGCGCGCGAGGGGCCCTGCTACAGCTACCCGCCCGCCCCGGGACGCGCCGGGATCGCGGCGGTCGGGCAGGTCGCCGACACCGCTCAGACGGCAGCCGAGACGGCGGACACCTGGGCGGGCCTCGCCTACAGCAACGAGGAGGGCCGGGCCGAGGTGTCGGCGACCGAGCCCGTGCCGTTCGCGGCCAACGGGCTGGTCGGCCACCAGGTCACGGTCGAGGTGCAGGCGCCCGAGTTCGACTGCTACCCGACGCAGGCCGTCCTGCGGGTGGTGTCGTTCCTGTCGCCGGCCGGCGACGACGTTTTCAACTTCATCGTCTTCGCCGACACCGCCGGACCGCTGGCGCCCGAGGTCGACCTCGACACGATGACGGCCTCCCTGCGGCCGCTGCCCTGACCGGGCGCCGCACGGCGAAGCAACCGGCCCCGCGCGGCGGCGCTTCCTCCGCCGTGCGGGGCCGGTGGCCTTCTCGCGGCGCGGGGTGCGCCGCGGGCGGGGTCAGACGCGCTTGGCGGCGTGCTCCCGGATCAGGTCGCGGTACCAGTGGTAGCTGTCCTTGGGCGTGCGCTCCAGGGTCTCGTAGTCGACCCGCACGATCCCGAAGCGGCGGTCGTAGCCGAACGCCCACTCGAAGTTGTCCATCAGCGACCACACGAAGTAGCCGCGGACGTCCACACCCGCCTTGATCGCCTCGGCCACGGCGCTGAGGTGGTCGCGGATGTAGTCGATGCGCTCGCTGTCGTGGACGCGGTCGCCGGTGCGGTCCAGGTCGGCCTCGGCCGATCCGTTCTCGGTGATGTAGACGGGCGGCAGGTCCGGGTAGCGGCGCTGCACGTCGACCAGCAGGTCGGTGAAGCTCTCGGGCACCACCGGCCAGCCCATCCGGGTCTGGCGCACCCCGTCGAAGGGCACGTCGGCGACGCGGATGTCGGTGGCGGTGCGGCGGGCGGGGTCGGCCTGGTCGTAGGGGGCGTCCTTGAGCTTCGTCGGGCGGTAGTAGTTGATGCCCATGAAGTCCAGGGGTCGGCCGATGATCTCCAGGTCGCCGTCGCGCCGGTAGGAGCCGTCGGCGAGCTCCCCCCAGGTCTCGGCCTCGTTCTCCGGGTAGGCGCCGCCCAGCAGCGGGTCCAGCCAGACGCGGTTGTGCAGCGTCTCGGCGCGGTCCACGGCGGCCCGGTCCTCGGCGGAGTCGGTGGCCGGGATCAGCCGGTCGAGGTTGAGCGTGATGCCGACCTCGGCGCGGCGGCCGTGCTCGGCGGCGGAGGCACGCAGCTGCTGGGTGGCCAGGCCGTGGGCCAGCAGCAGATGGTGGGAGGTCGCGAGGGCGGGGGTGCCCTCGCGGGTGCCCGGGGCGTGGCGGCCGATGGCGTGGCCGATGAAGGCGGCGCAGAACGGCTCGTTCAGCGTGATCCACCGGGCCACCCGGTCCCCCAGGCGGTCGGCGACGATGCGCGCGTACTCGCCGAAGCGCTCGGCGGTGGCGCGGACGCGCCAGCCGCCCTCGTCCTCGAGCGCCTGCGGCAGGTCCCAGTGGTACAGGGTCGCAACGGGCTCGATCCCCGCGTTCAGCAGCTCGTCGACCAGCCGGTCGTAGAAGGCCAGCCCTTCGGGGTTGGCCGGGCCGCTGCCCGCGGGCTGGATGCGCGGCCAGGCGATGGAGAACCGGTAGGCGTCCACGCCCAGCTCTTTGAGCAGGGCGACGTCCTCCCTGTAGCGGTGGTAGTGGTCGCAGGCGACGTCGCCGGTCTCGCCGCGGTCCACGGCGCCGGGGGTGTGGCTGTAGGTGTCCCAGATCGACGGGCCGCGCCCGCCCTCGTGGACGGCGCCCTCGATCTGGTAGGAGGCGGTGGCAGCGCCGAACAGGAAGTCGGCGGGCAGCTCGGGGAGTCCGTTGGAAGTCATGGTCATCCGTCCTCGGTCGTCGTCGTCCCGCCGCGCGGTCGGCGCGGCGGACACGGGCAAGGGGCGTCGTGGGCGCCACCGCGCAGCACGGGGACCGGCCTCGGCGCGGTCCGCGTATTGCTGGGAGCGCTCCCAAGCAGCGAAGGGGGCCGGGGTGCCGGCCGTGGACTCCCTTTCCCGCCGTGCGGACCCAGGGGGTCGGGGGCATTCGCACGGCAGGGGCCAGCGCGGGCCAGGAGCGAGCAGGGACGCCGCCCTCGGCGTAACGGGTCGGGAGCCCGCGGCCTGCGCGCTGCGTCTGCTCGCACTACGGCCACGCCCACCCTTCCCGGCTTCTGCTCGGATCGAATCGGTTCGGCAGCCGCGCCACGGGCGACCCTCCGGCTACTGAACCGATTCACCTTCACTACGGATGTTAGGAACGCGTCCACAAGGGGTCAATGCCTGATCATGGGATGTGCTGCGAAAATCCGCTGGCAGCGGGGCGCGGAGGGCCCGTGGGGCCGGAGTGGTGGCGGAGGGAGCGGAGAGTGGAGCGGGCGGGAGGCCGCAGGGGGCGGAGGAGCGGGTGGAGCGGCAGCCGTGCCGGTGGAGCGGGGCTGGGAGGCGGAGGCCGCGGGCCCGGGCCGCGGGGCACGGGTCATGGGTCATGGGGCGCGGGCACTGGCGGGGGCGGGCGGTGAAGCGGGGAGGCACGGCAGGGAGCGGACCGGAGGGGCACTGAGGGCGGGGGCACGGAGAGCGCCGGGGCGGTCGGCTCTCCGCGCACAGCCGCTGAGCCGCCGGGGTTCCCGCTCTCTCCCGCTTTGCCAAGTGCACCGGCGACGGTTATCGTTCCGACCCGGCGGTATTCCGCACTTCCGGCGGCCGGCCGGAGGACAGGCACGGAACGGGAACGGCGGCACCCCATGGACTCGGATGCTACGCAGATTCTAAACAGGACCGCGGAATTCCCGGAGTTCGGAGATTCGACTCCGGAATGGGAGGCCGACGCCCGCATCCGCATCTCCGAGGCCGTCAAGCGATTCACCCAGCCGCTGACCGAACTGCTGGAACGCGACGCGAACGAGGGCGACACCCGGCTGCTCGTCACCGATTTCCTGAGCGAAGCCCTCAGCTACAACAAATACGTCGAACTGACCACCGAATACCGCACCAAAGGCGAATCCGTCGACTACGGGATCACCCTCGACGGCGACCTTTTCGCCTTCATCGAGGTGAAGCCGTGCGGCACGGACCTCGACGCGCGCAACCTCCGCCAGGCGAAACTGCACGCCGGCGCCGAAGGGGTCTCCTGGGTGGTGCTGACCAACGGCCGAGTGTGGCAGGTGCACCACGTCGGCGACGGGGAAGACGGCACGGGCATCGTCGTCGACGTCGACCTGCTCGGTGAGACCCCGCTGACCGCCCGGGTGGACGCCCTGTTCCCGCTCGCGCGCGAGGCCGTCTCCCACGGCCGACTGGAGAACCTGCGCGCCTGGCGCGCCGCCCTGGCGCCGGAGCCGCTGGCCGAGGTGCTGCGCAGCGACCCGGTGGCCTCGGCCATCCGCGCCGAACTGCGCCGCCGCACCGACCACCTCGGCCACCTGGGAGACCTGGACGAGGTTGTGCACGCCCTGACCACGGGCGTCATCGGCCGCCGCCTTCAGCAGGAGGGGTAGACCGCGCCGCTGCGGCGGTCGGGACTACTGCGCGAGGGCGACACCTGGTGCGGCGATAGGCCGCGGACGGCCGAGCCCGAGCCGATCGGCCCGCGTGCCCGCCGGTTGAGCACCGATCGAAGCAGCGACGACAGCAGGGGCTCGGGCTGCGCCCACCGGCCCGCGTGCCCGGTGGTTGCGCGCCAGACGAGGCAGCGACGACCACGGATGGCAGCCCCGCGCCAAGCGGTCCACGTGCCCGCCGGCAACCCAAGCAACGGCAGCAACAAAGGCCACGGACAGCCGAGCCCGCGCCAATCGGTCCCCACGCCCTCCGGTTGAGCACCAAACCAGGCACCGACGACAACAGGGACTCGGGCTGCGCCCACCGGCCCGCGTGCCCGCCGGTTACGCGCCAGACGAGGCAGCGACGACCACGGATGGCAGCCCCGCGCCCACCGGCCCGCGTGCCCGCCAGCAACCCAAGCAACGGCAGCAACAAAGGCCGCGGACAGCCGACCCGGCGCCATTCGGCGGAGCGCGGGGGCGGGGCGCGCACGGCGGGAACGAACCGGGCATTCGAGGCAGCATTCGGTCCGAGGTGCTTGACGCGACCGCCCTGATGCAGACTGCGGCGCACCAGCGCGCGCCGCCCCTGCTCTTCGCGAGGTAATTAATCCATGAATGCCCGAATTGCACCCCCGACAAGACGACCCCATCCGGCGTCGGTGGCGACGAGACACGGCAAATGCACCTCTCAGAGGCCTCCAAGTGCGGATTTGGGCACTCTCGTCGCCACTCGCCGCTCGACAGCGACCCCAGAGACCGACAAACGCAACAAATCCCCCTATGGAATTCTGCATCGCGGAATCTGGTCAGGCCAAGGCGGCACCCCTGCTGCTTGAGCTCGCTCGCGCTCCTGACACCCCGCCCCGGACATCCATGCACCCGAAATGCCCGGATAAGTGCGACGCAGGATGGCCCCCTCCACGAGGCGAGGGCAGACGTGCCGGCGAGCCGGACCATCCGTCTCCTCGCCGCCCTCGTAAGGCGCGCAACCGGCCAACACCCGAACCGCTGATCACAGGCCCCGCCATCCGCCACCCTCGCCGCCTCGTCACACGCCCCACCGGCCAGCACCCTCGCCGCCCACCGCAGGCCCGACCACCCACCACCCTCGCCGCCCCGTCACACACCCCACCGGCCAACACCCGAACCGATGATCACCGGCCCGACCATCCGCCACCCTCACCCCCGAGTTTCCCGCGGGCTAAACCTCCGCCGCCCCGCTGAAAACCGCGCTTCCCTCACGCACCCGCCCCGACCTGCGGTCGAACTCCGAGAAAATACGAGAAACTCCCCCAAGCGATACGCGCCAACGCGCGACGTATCCGCGCGGTTACACAACCATCACTTCTCATTTCCCGCGCGCCTCTTTCGTGGAGCGAACACGGTCGTTTATCAAGCTGTAGTCACCCTGTCCGCGACCCGAACATCCACGGCTCCCCGAAAGGGAATCCCCCATGCGTCTTCCCGCTCGACGTATCGGACAGTCCGTCATCGCCGCCTCCGCCGCCGGGCTCCTCGCCCTCACCGGGTCAGGGATCGCCAACGCCGCCGCGCTCCCTCCCGACGAACTGAGGCGCGTCACCGACAACTACCTGTTCGGCATCTCGCTGAACAGCTTCATCGACGTCCGCGCCCAGGCGCCCTACAGCGACCAGCTCGACTGGAGCAGCGACTCCTGCAGCTGGTCGCCCGACGAGCCGGTCGGCTACAACTTCGACCCGGGCTGCAAGCGCCACGACTTCGGCTACCGCAACTACAAGCTGCAGAACCGGTTCACCGAGGCCAACCGCCTGGCCATCGACAACAACTTCCGCGACGACCTCTACGGGATCTGCGACGGCGACTGGCTGTGCCAGGGCGTGGCCGACATCTACTACTCGGCCGTCCGCGAGTTCGGCGCGAGCAGCGCGGACACCGCCGCCGCGCTGCGCACCGCCGACGTGGAGCAGCAGACGAACGAGTTCGTCGCGGTCCATGAGGAACTGGAAGAGGTCGACACCGACGCCGAGGCAGAGCGCCTCATCACCGATTTCGAGCACGACAACGACGTCCGGATCACCAGGGAGTACCCGGTCGGAAGCTGACCCGAACCCGACGAGTCCTCACGTGTGCCCGGCGACATGCGTGCCGCCGGGCACACTCCCCCCACCCCGCGCGCCCCCGGCAACCGCCTCCGGCCCCGGCCCCGGCCCCGGCACACCCCTACGCCGGCAGACCCGTCCGGTCAGCCGCCCGTCCATCAATCCGTCCGGCCGACCGATCCGCCCGCCGACCGTCGATCGGTCAACCCGTAGGCCCATCGGTCGGTCGGCCCATAGGCCCGTCGGCCGGACGGATTCACCCCGCCGCGACCGCCGTCCCGTTTCCGATCTCCTCCGCGACCACCTCAGGCTCGTGCAGGCAGCGCCACTCCGGAACGCGCAGGACCGGTTCTCCCGTCACCCGGGCCAGCACGTCGACGCGGATCGAGAGTCGGCGCAGCTCGGCTCCCGTGCGGGCTGCGTCGAGCAGGACCAGCAGCGGACCCCGCGGAGTCTCGACCCGCAGGTCGGCCCGATGGCCGTGCGAATAGGGCCCCGACTGCACCTGGGCGCCGGTCTCGCGCAGTACCCGTGTCAGCGTCCGCAGCGCCGCGGTGCCAAGCACCGGCTCGCTGCCCGCCTCCAGGCTCCGCGCCAGCTCCGCCAGCGGACCGCGCTCGCGCCGCCAGAACGCGCGGTCGCCCACGACGACCAGCCGATCCGCCGTTCTGCCCAGCGCTCCCGACCACGTGTCGGCTGCGCGCATCCGCTCCAGCAGGCCTACGGGCATCCGCGCACCCGAGCAGACCGGCGAGACCACGAGCACGTCCACCGCATCGTCCTCGTCGTCGACGAGATCCGAGGGCCCGTACACGCCGACATTGCGCCCACGGCCGTGGCGGTCCAGAATCCGCCGCAGCAGCGCGCGCTGCGGCTGGACCGGAGAGAACACGGCCAGGCGCGTTCCCTGCGGCAGCCGCGCGTCGATCTCGTGGACGGCGAACACGACCTGGTGCGCCTCGGCGCGGTTCAAGCACACGCCGCCCGGCACCGGCTCGCAGTCGCCGAAGCCGTTGCGCCACTCGACGGCGGCACCGCCGTCCGCCGCACCGCTTTCCTCGACACCGCCCTCGTCTGCGCCGCTCGCCACGGCGCCACTGTCCGCTGTCCCGGCCCCGGCCCGGTCGGCGCCGCTCCGGTCGGCCCCGCTCCAATCTTCCCCTGTCGGGTCGGCGCCGCTCCACTCTTCCTCGCTCCGGTCGACCCCGCTCCAGTCGGCGCCCCGTTCTCCCCGCCCCCCGCTCACGGCTCCCCCGCTCACGACTCCCCGACGCGCGACTCCCCGACCCACGTCTTTCCGCCTCCGGCCCGCGGTGCCGCCGAGTCCGGGAACCGGTCGACGGACCGCGCCGCCGCCGGCCGCCCGATCGCCGCCGGCCGCCCGATCGGCGCCGGCCACCGCGAACCGGCCCCCGTAGCAGTGCCGCGCCGCGACCCCCGCGATCTCCGGTCGGCCGCCGCGGTGCTCCTCCAGCCACAGCGGCGGGCGCCCTGCGGCGGAGACCGCGGCCGCGCACGCCCCGTAGGCGGAGTCATCCCCGTAGACCAGCGCATACCTCCCGAGCAGCCCGGGCGTCAGCCCGGCCTCCCGCTGAAGGCGCTCGTCCTCTCCCGGTTCCAGCGCGCTCCACCGCGCCGGGCGCGCCGGGTCGCCGATGACGACGGCCCGCTTCGCGCGGTAAAGCAGCGGGACGAGGTCGGGCACGGTGAGCTGGTCGGCGTCGACGACCACCGCGAGGTCGAAGAGGCCCGCCTCCCCGGGCAGGGGGCCGGTCGAACGGGTGTTGACCGCCCACACAGGCAGGGCGCCGAGCAGCGGGGTGAACCCGGGGTATGCGGCGGGGACCGCGCCCGCGGCGCCGTCCGCACCGGTTCCGCGGCCCGGCGCCGCGGCGGCTCCCGCATCGCCCGGCGCCTTCGCCGCCGCGCGCTTCCAGTACCAGTTCAGGCTCTCCAGCCGGCTCCGGACGGCGGACCTGCCGCGTGCCGCGCGCTGGGCGGCCATGCCGTCGGCCAGGGCCCCGGCCGATGCGCGGTGGCGCTCCAGCGCCTCGGCGAGTCCGGAGGCGAACTCTTCCGGTGGCGGACTGCCGTGGCATCGCTCCAGCGCGGCACGCCAGTCGCGCTCGACCCTCGCCACCCAGCACAGCCGCCGGAGGTTCTCGGGGTAGGGTTCGACACCCAGTTCGCGGCGGATCGCCGCACGGTGCTTCGCACCGGTGAAGCCGCCGCTCGAAGCGCGTTCCGCCCGGCCGAGCCAGTAGTCCGGTCCGCCGCGGCCGGGCCCGAACAGCCGGTCGGGCCGCCAGCCGAAGTCGGCCATAGAGCGGCGTTCCTCGGCCAGCCGAGCCAGGGCGCGGCCCACGGCGGCGGAGGCGTCCAGGCAGCGCCGCAGCCTCTCGACACGCTTCCAGTCCCCGGCCGCCTGCGCCTGCAGAGCGCCGATGTCGGCGACCTCCCCGGCGCCGGGCACGGCGCGGTCGCGCAGCCGCTCCAGCACACGCACCTCGGCGGCCCGCTGTCCAGGTCCACCGGCGCGCACGACCGTGTGGCCGGGCGGCTGTCCGGCGCGGTCGGCGATGCGGTCCAGCACGCGGTCCTCCGCACCGCCGAGCACCGCGGTCAGCCCGGCCGCGGCGGCCGTCCGCAGCACCGCGTCGGCCAAGTCCGCTCCGCCGGTGCCGGGCGGCGCGGCGGCGACGGTGAGCGGGTCGCGCAGCGCGGCCCGGACGATCCGGTGCCCGGCTTCGTCCAGCGGCGCGGAGGAGACCGGGGGGACCGGGGAGACCGGGGATTCGGTACCGGGCCGCCCGGGACCGCCGAGCAGGGCGCCCAGCGCGGTCTGCGCGACGCCGCCGGAGCGCGGGCCGTCGGCGGCCGGACGGCCGAGCTCGGCGATCAGACCTGCGAGAGGTGCAGCGCCGCCCGCACCCGGCTCCGGCCAGCCGGCCCCGCCCGCGGCGTAGACCACGGCGACGTTGCGGGCCCCCGGAGCCGCGTCGGGAGCGGGCAGGGTGCCGCGCAACCGGGACGGCAGGATGGGATCGGTGCGCTCGATCCCGAGCCCCACCAGCAGGGCGCGCACCGTCTGCTCCAGGTCGCGCGGCAGGCGGGCACCGCCTGCGCCCCCGGTTCGGCCGCCGGCACCACCCCCGCCTCGGCCTCCCCCTCCACCTCCGCCTGGCAGCGGGCCGGCACCGGTCGCGCCGCAGCGCAGCCAGGCGCGCAGCTCCGCGGTCTCGGCGGCGGAGTGGACACCCAGCGCGCGCAACAGGACAGGGTTGATGTCGGAGCCGGACACGGCCCGCGCGCGCAGCCCGTCGCCGTCCTCGACGGCCTCGATGTCGGCGACCAGCAGCGGAGCGGCATGGAGAGCCGCCCCCGGCCCGCCGAGCCCAGGGCGCAGCAGGACCAGCGGGTAGCCGTAGCGCAGCGCGCGCCCGCTCGCCGCGGCCGACCGCACCAGCGCGTCGGCCGAGGGCGGCAGGTGCGGTGCCTCCTCGGCGCCGCTGAACAGCGGTTCCGGGCCGGCGGGCAGGCACACGACCGCGGCTCCGCCCTCCGCTACCTCCGCGTTCAGTGGGCACGCGGAGTCCAGCACGGCCTCGCGCCGCAGGCAGCGCCGGTAGTAGGCGAGCAGTGCCGGCAGGCGTTCCAGCGGGGGCGGCTCGTTCCCGTCGGCGGCGCCGCTCGCAGGAGCGCGGCCCCCGCTCGGGGCGGCGGCCGCCGCCCCGGCTCCGGCGCCCGTCGGGCCCGGCGCGCGGCCGGGGGCGCCCGGGGCGCCCCCGGCCGCGCGTGCGCCACTCGCGGACTCCGCGACTGCCGGAGCGGAGGGGGACACGCGCATCGCACACCTCACAGCGGGCTCGACCGGACGATTGCGCCGCATCGTGTCCGACCAGTCACGTACGGCGATGCCCATTGTCCGTCACGCCCCGGATTCTTCGCAGAAAAAGCCGACGAAGCGCCTCGCCGAGCGCGGCCCGGCACCACGCCCCCACGTGCGTCGGCGCCGCCCCCTTCGGGGACAATCTGGGGAACAGGCGCGGCCGTCCCGCATCGGGCGGAACGGCGGCGCGCCCCCGGTACGGCCGCGCCAAGGGCGGCCGAGGCGCCGGAGGCGGTCGATCCGCACCAGAGGGAGCCCCATGGTCCACGTCGCAGTCGCGCAGTTCGCCCCGGGCGAGGACAAGATGGAGAACCTGGCGGCCGCGGGGCGGCTGGTCGCCGAGGCGGTCGAGCGCGGCGCCGGTGTCGTACTGCTCCCCGAGTACGCGATGTTCACCGCACCGCGCACCGACCGGCGGTTCGTCGAGGCCGCCGAGCCCCTGGACGGCGCTTTCGTCAGCGGACTGGCGCGCCTGGCCGCCGAGTCGGGTGCGGTGGTCGTGGCCGGCGTCAACGAGGAGGTGCCCGGCGGCGAGCGGTTCCGCAACACCCTGGTGGCGCTGGAGCCCGACGGCTCCATCGCGGCGCTGTACCGGAAGCTGCACCTCTACGACGCCTTCGGGGTGACCGAGTCCGACGTCGTGGAGCCCGGGCCGATCGACGAGCCCGAGACGTTCTCGCGGGACGGCGTGGTCTTCGGCCTCCAGACCTGCTATGACCTGCGCTTTCCCGAGGTGACCCGGCGCATCGCCGACGCCGGCGCACAGGTGCTGCTGCTCGCGGCCGAATGGGTGCCGGGCCCGCAGAAGGAGGACCACTGGGACACGCTCGTGCGGGCCCGGGCGATCGAGAACACGCTCTACGTCGCCGCGGCCGGGCAGAACGCGCCGACCGGCGCGGGCAACAGCATGGTCGTCGACCCCATGGGCGTCCGGATCGTGGCGCTCGGTGAGCAGGCCGGGGTTGCGGTCGCACCTATTTCGACGGACCGCCTGGCACAAGTCCGGACGAAGAACCCGGCCCTGCGGCTGCGCCGGTTCACGGTGACCCCCGCGTAGCACCGGAGAACTGTCCGATATTTCCTTCCCCTGCCCTGGTCATCCCATCACACATTCCGTCACAGTCACAGATGGTTACTGAAGTTCGTCGCTCTGTAACAAAAATCGGCCTGGGCTATTCCCGTTGCAGACCGCTTCTGATTCAATAAGACCCGATCACGGCAAGCCCGCCAGACTGTCCTAAACCACGGGGGGAGCAGGGACGTTGAGCGGTCTGAGCATTATGTGCGATTCAGACATCGAAAATACGGACACAACCGACATTCACCTCTTTGACGCAGGAGCACTCACGGTCTCGCAGCTCATGGGCGAGGCCTGCGCTGTCTGCCACGCCCGTTGGCCGCGGCCCCGGCACCGGATCGGAGTCTCATCCGACGGCGGTGCCGTGTTCGGGTGCCGCGAGTGCGTCGGCTTCGCCGCAGGGTACGACTCCGGCGCCTTGGAGCACGCGCTGGTCGCGCACTGACCGCGTCCGCAGCGCCGCAGCGGCCGTAGCAGGGCCGGTCGGGCCCGCGCACAGCCGGTTCGCGCGCGACGCGGCGGTGCGGCCACCGGCGGGAACGAAGGGTCGCCCGCCGCAGGAGAGAAGTGGGGCGCTCCGGGAGACGGGGGAACCGCGCCCGGAGCGCCACCACCCACGCGCTCGCTTCCAGGGGGAGGAGGGGAAGAGCGCGTCTCGGGAAATGGTCCGCGTCGCCGACCGCGGCACCGGGGGTGTGGCGCCGCGGCGGTCCGCACACCACAATACCGACTGTCGCGGGCGCGGAACCCCGTGTAGGCGAATTCCGTTCCGTTGAATCGGCTCAATCCGAGCCGGGCTCATCCGCTGGTCGGGAACCCGAGGTCGACTCCGCCGCTCTCGGCCGAGGACGCCGCTTCCGTACCGGTCGCCGCCCCGGAGGCGGCCCCGCCTCGGCCCGCCGCTCCACTCGCCCCTCCACCGCCGGCCGGCGCCGCCGACCGCCAGCGCGCCGTCACCGCCTTCGTGCGGGTGTAGAAGTGCACCCCTTCGGTGCCGTGCATGTGCGAGTCGCCGAACAGCGAGTCCTTCCACCCGCCGAAGGAGTAGTAGGCCATCGGCACCGGGATCGGCACGTTGATCCCCACCATCCCGACCTCCACCTCGTTCTGGAAGCGGCGCGCGGCCGCGCCGTCGCCCGTGAACACCGCAGTGCCGTTGCCGTAGGGGTTGGCGTTGATCAGCTCCAGGCCGGCGTCCAGGTCGGGCACGCGCAGCATGCTCAGCACCGGACCGAAGATCTCGTCGGTGTAGCAGCTCATCCGCGGGGTCACGTGGTCCAGCAGCGAGGGCCCCAGCCAGAAGCCGTCGCCGCCCCCGCCCAGCACCGGGTGGGTGCGGCCGTCGATCGCCAGGGTCGCACCCTCGCGCACACCCGACTCCAGGTAGCCGGCGACCCGCTCGCGGTGTTCGCGGGTGACCAGCGGCCCCATCTCGCTGCGCTCGTCGTCGCCCGGCCCCACCCGGAGACGCTCGACCCGCCGGCGGATGCGCTCCAGCAGGTCGTCGGCGACGGAGTCGGCGGCGACCACCGCCGAGATCGCCATGCACCGCTCCCCGGCCGAGCCGAAGCCCGCCGAGACGGCCGCGTCGGCCGCCGCGTCCAGGTCGGCGTCGGGCAGCACCAGCATGTGGTTCTTGGCTCCGCCGAGCGCCTGAACACGCTTTCCGTTGGCCGCGGCCGCGGCGTAGATGTAGCGGGCGATCGGGGTGGAGCCGACGAAGCTGACCGCCTTGACGTCGCGGTGCTCCAGCAGTGCGTCCACCGCGACACGGTCGCCGTGCACGACGTTGAACACGCCGTCCGGCAGACCGGCCTCAGCCCACAGCTCGGCCAGGCGCACGGCCGCCGACGGGTCCTTCTCGCTGGGCTTGAGCACGACCGTGTTGCCGCAGGCGATGGCGACGGGGAACATCCACATCGGCACCATCGCCGGGAAGTTGAACGGGGTGACCGCCGCGACGACGCCGAGCGGCTGGGGGATCGAGTAGGCGTCCACCCGGGAGGAGACGTTCTCCGAGAACCCGCCCTTGAGCAGGTGCGGGATGCCGCAGGCGAACTCGGCGACCTCAAGGCCGCGCGCCACCTCGCCGGCGGCGTCGGAGACCACCTTGCCGTGCTCGGCGCTGATGATGCGGGCCAGCTCGTCGGAGTGCCGGTCGACCAGTTCCCGGAAGCGGAAGAGCACCGAGGTGCGCGCGGACAGTGACGCGTCGCGCCAGGCGGGGAACGCATCGCGGGCCGCCGCGACGGCGGCGCCGACCTCGAAGGGGCCCGCCAGATCGACGGTTCCGGCCACGGCGCCGGTGGCGGGGTTGGCGATGTCGGCGCGGCGTTGTTCGGCACTCGCCCCGTCGAAGGGCTTGCCGCCGATCCAGTGGGTGACGTGCTTGCTCATGAGAAGACCTCTGCAGGGTCGTGCGGATGGGGGCGGGGCATGCGGGCTCTGCGGTACGCGCGAAGGCGTAAGGGGGGCCTGCGGGCGTGCGGTACCCGCGGGAGCGTCCGGCGGAGCCCGCGGGCGCGCCGACGCTGCGGTCGGCGGCGCCCGCACACGGACGTCCGGCACGCTTCGGGGCGCCGGCGGGTCGCGGCCGGGATGCGCGGCGGGGTCAGCGCGCCTGGGCGTCGACCTCGGTGACGGCGTCGACGAGGATGTCGCGGGCCTCGCGGACGTCGGCCTCCCCGACGGTCAGCGGCGGTGCCGCCCGCAGGACGTTGCCGCGCAGTCCGCCCTTGCCGATCAGCAGTCCGCGGCGCCGAGCGGCCTCCAGCACCGCCGAAGCGAGCTGGGGCGAGGGCGCGCCGGTGCCGGGGTCGACCATGTCCACCGCGTACATCAGGCCCTTGCCGCGTACCGCGCCCACCGCGGCCAGGCCGGTCAGCGGCCGCAGGCCGTCGAGCACGATCGGGCCCAGGCGGGCGGCGTTGGCCTGCAGGTCGTGGTCGAGGACGTAGTCGAGCGTGGCGTTGGCGGCGGCCATGGCCACCGGGTTGCCACCGAAGGTGGAGACCCCGTTGGCCGTCAGGCCGTCCATCAGGTCGCCGCGCGCCACGACACCTCCGACCGCGAAACCGTTGCCCAGGCCCTTGGCGAACGTGATGGCGTCGGGGGCGACCCCGTGCTCGCTGATCCCCCAGAACCCGGTGCCGGTGCGGCCCCAGCCGGTCTGCACCTCGTCGGAGACGAACAGCACGCCCTCCTCGTCGAGGACCTCCTTGTAGGCGGCGAACAGGCCGGGCGGCGGCATGGTGAACCCGCCGACCCCCTGGACCGGCTCGGCGATCAGGCAGGCGACTTCGCGGGCCGTGGCCGTGGCCAGCACGTCGCGCAGGTCCGCCACGCATGCGTCGATGTAGCGGTCGTCGGACATGCCGCGGAACGCGGCGGCGTCGCGGTCGGTGCCGTGCAGGTAGTGGACGTTGAGCGGGGACAGCGCGGAGTTCTTCCACCCGCGGTTGCCGGTGACCGCGACGGTGCCGTAGGAGCGGCCGTGGTAGCTGTTGCGCATGGCCAGCACCTGGTCGCTGCCGCGTGCGCAGGTGGCCAGCAGCAGGGCCGTCTCGTTGGCCTCGGTGCCGGAGTTGGTGAAGAAGACCTTGGCGTCGGGGATGCCGGACAGGCGTGCGATCTTCTCGGCGAGCTCGACCTGGCCGCGCAGCAGGTACAGCGTGGAGGTGTGCACCACGCCGGTCGCGATCTGGCGTTCCACCGCCTCGCGGACCTCGGCCACGTCGTAGCCGAGCATGTTGGTCAGGATGCCGGCGAAGAAGTCGAGGTAGGTGTTGCCGTCGGCGTCGGTGAGGCGGACCCCCTTGCCTCCGGTGATCTCGACGGGTTCGTCGTAGTAGAGGGCGAGCCACGAGGGCATGACGGCGCGGTGACGAGCGAGAAGTTCCGACATGACCTCAGTCTCACTCCCATCGCGCCCGGCCGCCAGCGGCAGGGTGTCGGTTTCGGTCCCGACTGGTTGACAACGTGTCATCACCGCGGCCGGGCGCGCGGGTCGGCCGAGGCTTTCGCCCCGGGTCGGAGGCGGACGCGGGCCTAGACTGGGTGGGTGCTGCCCACCCTCGCCGACGTGCTCGAACTGCCGGCCGTGCGTCGCGCGCGCCCGCGGGTCGTGGTAGGCGCCGACCGCCTGGACGCGCCCGTGCGCTGGGTGCACATCGCCGAGGTCACGGATCTGGCGCACCTGCTGCGCGGCGGCGAGCTGGTGCTGACCACCGGGATCGCGATGCCCGACGACCCCGAGTCGCTGCAGGCCTACATCGACGGCCTCGCCTCCGCCGGAGTAGCGGGCATCGCCGTGGAGCTGGGCCGCAAGTACGACGCGGAGCTGCCCGAGGAGCTGCTGCAGCCGGCCCGCAAGGCGGGTATCCCGGTGGTCGCGCTGGAGCGCGAGGCGCGCTTCGTGGAGATCACCGAGGCGGTGCACATCCGGGTGGTCAACCGGCAGTTGGAGGAGCTCCGCGAGTCCGAGCGGCTGCACGAGGTCTTCACGGAACTGTCCGTCGAGGGCGCCCACCCTTCGCGCGTGCTCCGGGAGATCGCCGAGCTCTCCGGCTGCCCGGTGGTGCTGGAGAACCTCGCCCACCAGGTGCTGGTCTGCGACCTCAACGGCGAGGACCCCGGGCGCCTGCTGGCGTCGTGGGAGACCCGCTCGCGCGGCGTGCGGGTCAGCGGGCGCACCTCGCACGACGCTCCCACCGGGTGGCTGGTGACCATGGTGGGCGCCCGCGGCCAGGACTGGGGGCGGCTGATCCTGATCACCGGCGCCGCACCCGCGGCGCGGCAGACCATGCTGATCGAGCGGGCGGCGACCACGCTCGCCCTCGGCCGCCTGCTGGAGCGCCACCAGGAGAGCCTGGAGCGGCAGACGCACCGCACGATCATCGCCGGGATCATCGACCGCGCCTACTCCGACCCCGAGGAGGCGCTCGTGCGCGCCCGCGCGGTGGGTGTCCCGCTGTCCGGACGCCGGCTGGTGGGGCTGGTGCTGCGGCTGCGCGAGGCGGGCACCGGGCTGGCCGCCCAGGCGCGGCTGTCCGACACCGCCGAAGGGGTGGCGCGCGCCTGCCGTGCGCTGCGGCTGACGGCCCTCGTCGGCTCGATCGACGACCTGCGGGTGGGGGTCCTGCTGGCGGTGCCCGACTCCGGGAAGCTGGAGTCGCACCTGCACCGGTTGTCCGAGGCCATCCGCGAGCGGGTGGGGGCGAGCGCGGTGCTCGCGGTGGGCTCCACCGCCCAGGGCGTCCGCGACGTGCGCCGCTCGTTCCTCGAGGCGCGCCAGGTCGGCGACGTGGCGCTGCACCAGGAGGACGGCGACGGCGACGGCGGCCCCGACCGCCCCTTCTACCGCCTGCCCGACCTGCACCTGCGCGGCCTGCTGCACCTGTTCCGCGACGACGAGCGGCTGCAGACCTATGTCGAGCGCGAACTCGGGCCGCTGCTGGACTACGATGCCCGCCACGGCAGCGATCTCACCGAGATGCTGCGCCAGTACCTGGCTTCGGGACGCAACAAGGCGCTGGCCGCCGCCAACGCCCATCTGTCGCGCCCGGCCTTCTACGAACGGCTGCGGCGCATCTCCCACGTGCTGGAGGCCGACCTCGACTCCGTCGAGACCTGCCTCTCCCTCCATGTGGCGCTACTGTCGTTGGAATCGGTACGGGGCAGACTCTCGTCCTAGAGGCGCTGACCGGCATCCCCCTGGAGTATTCTGATTCAGTTGCACTGATCCTCGAATACCACCGATTCACGATCCTAGTGGCGCAAGAACTGTCATTTATGCCAATCGGAGGACCCTGTGACCGACAACGGTGATACTGCGCCGGCCGCCGCTCGCAAGCACCCCCACCTCGATGCGACGGCCAAGCGCATCATCGAGCAGCTGCAGCAGGACGGACGGCGCTCCTACGCCGCGATCGGCAAGGCCGTGGGCCTGTCGGAGGCGGCCGTGCGCCAGCGCGTCCAGCGGCTGCTGGAGGCCGGGGTCGTCCAGGTGGTGGGCGTGACCGATCCGATGATGCTGGGCTTCAGCCGCCAGGCCATGATCGCGGTGCGCTCGAACGGGGACCTCACCGCTGTGGCCGACCAGATCTCCGAGCTGGAAGGCGTCGACTACGTCGTCGTCACCGCCGGGTCCTTCGACATCCTGGTCGAGGTCGTTGCGGCCGACGACGAGCAGCTGCTGGAGCTGCTCAGCGCCATCCGCTCGGTGCCCACCGTCACCGGCACGGAGACGTTCTTGTACCTGCGGCTGCACAAGCAGACCTACGCGTGGGGCACTCGCTGAGCGGGACTCGGAGGCGCGGCGCCGAGCCGTCCGGGCCGCCGCCGAACCCCGGTCGGCGGCCTGCCGCTGGCTAGAGCGCCCACATGGCCAGGCCGGGGGCGTAGACCAGGATCGCGAACCGCGCGGTGCGGGTCACGAAGGTCACCAGGACGAACCACGCCAGCGGCATGCGCAGGGTGCCCGCCAGCACCGCGACGACCATGAACGGCGGGATGCTGGCGAAGGAGCTGACGGCCACCAGGCCGACCGTCCACCAGGGGCGCCCCTCGGCCTTGGCCCGCCAGCGCTCCACGCGCGCGGTCCACCGCTGCGGGGTCCGCGCCCGGCGCTTGAGCCACGGCACGTTCAGCGCGCCGCGCCCGATGTAGTAGTAGGCGATCTTGCCGGCGGTCTGGCCGACCCCGGCCGCCACCGCCATGGCCGCCGGCACGCCGCCGCCCAGCGCGCCCACGCCCACGAGGTAGAGCTCGACGTTGATCACCGGGAACAGCGCGGACGCCGCCCCGACCAGGAAGGCCAGCGCGATCTGGGCGGCGGGCTCGGTCACGTCCTCAACTTCCGGTTGTCGGGGGGCGACAGCGCCGGCGGCTAGTCCTCCGCGGCGGCGAGCTGGCCGCAGGCGCCGTCGATCTCCTGGCCGCGGGTATCGCGGATGGTGACCGGGACCCCGTGCGCCTCCAGGCGGCGCACGAACTCGCGCTCGTCCTCGGGCCGGGAGGCCGTCCACTTCGAGCCCGGAGTCGGGTTCAGCGGGATCAGGTTGACGTGCGCCAGGTGGCCCTTGAGAAGGCGGCCCAGCAGGTCGGCCCGCCAGGCCTGGTCGTTGATGTCGCGGATGAGGGCGTACTCGATCGAGACCCGCCGCCCGGTGGTGCCGGAGTAGCGCCAGGCGGCGTCGAGGACCTCGGCCACCTTCCAGCGGTTGTTCACCGGCACCAGCTCGTCGCGCAGCTCGTCGTCGGGGGCGTGCAGCGAGATGGCCAGCCGGACCTGCAGCTGCTCGGCGATCAGCTTGTCGACCGCCGGCACCAGGCCCACGGTCGAGACGGTCACCCCGCGCTGGGACATGCCCAGCCCGCCCGGTACCGGATCGGTCATCCGGCGCACGGACTCCAGCACCCGCCGGTAGTTGGCCAACGGCTCGCCCATGCCCATGAACACGACGTTGCTGATGCGCCCCGGACCGCCGGCGACCTCGCCGCGCGCGAGGTCGCGCGCGACCGAGACCACCTGGTCGGTGATCTCGCCGGTGGAGAGGTTGCGGGTGAGCCCGTTCTGCCCGGTGGCGCAGAAGGGGCAGTTCATGCCGCAGCCCGCCTGGGAGGAGACGCACAGCGTGATGCGGTCGGCATAGCGCATCAGCACCGACTCGAACAGCACACCGTCGAAGGCGCGCCACAGCGTCTTGCGGGTCATGCCGTTGTCGCAGGTGACATGGCGCACCGGAGTGAGCAGCGGCGGCAGCAGGGCGTCGCCGAGCGTCTCGCGCACCTCCGCAGGGAGATCGGTCATGGCGGAGGTGTCGGACTCCAGCCGGCCGAAGTAGTGCTGCGCGAGCTGCTTGGCGCGGAAGGGCTTCTCGCCGAGTTCGGTCACGGCGTCCCGGCGCTCCTGCGGGCTGAGGTCGGCGAGGTGGCGGGGCGGCGCGGCCCGTCGGGGCGCGGCGAAGGTGAGCTCGGCAGGCATCGGTATCCAAGGCGGATCGGAGTCGGACGGCAACCGCAGACGGGACCGGCGATGCGCGGTACTTTGGGGGCCTATACGGCCATCGGCGACGGAAGCCGTGGTACCGCCGGCGCGGCCCGGTCGGGCACTACGGTTCATGATATGCGGCGCTCACGCCGGCGCCGTCCGGCACCGGCCGGTCCGCTCCCCTCGCGGGTCGCTCGGCCGTGGGACCAGCCGAAGCAGACGAGAGCCGACAAGGAGGGCAGGTGGCCGGAGCGCGCGTCCTCCTCGACCAGTTCAGCCCCTACCGCAGCCGCCGCGTCATCGTCGAGCACGACTCCCGCACCACCTCCGCCTACCTCCTGGACGCCCGGGGCTCCATCCGCGTGCCGGTGTGGCTGGCCAACCACGGGATGGCTCCGGAGACCAGCGATCCCGAGGGCCTCTACCGCGGGCAGGCGCCGCTGATGCCCGCCGCGCAGACCAAGCACCCCCAGGGCCGCGCCCCCTTCGACGAGTCCGCGCTGCGCGCCGTCTGGTTCGAGGAGGGCGACGGTGTGGCCCTGCTCGACGACGACGGCCTCCTGGCGATCATCCCGGGCTGGGCCGAGGCCGACAGCGGCCTGCCCGGCTACGCCCGCGAGGCCATCGGCCGCAGCCCCTACGCCTGGGCGCTGGACCCGGTGGCCGAGCAGCTGTGGCCCCGGGTGGTGCACGCCGAGGCCTACTGGGACTGGCGGGCCGCCCCCAACGCCTGGCGCAGCGTCCAGCGCACGGTCTTCAACCACCTCACCCGCACCGTCGGACCCGCCGGGCACTACTGGGACGTCTCCGACGGCCACGCCCCGCTGATCCGGGTCTCCGAGCGCCCACCGACCGACGACCGGCCCTACACGGTCCTGAGCACCGTGGGCATGTGCGGGCAGCGCATGCCCACGCTGGACCGCTACATGGCCGACACCTCCGCCTACGCCCGCATCGAGCTGGCGCTGGCCACCACCACACAGGCCCACGTGGCCGCCCGGATCTTCCGCTGGATCGGGGCCTTCCCCTGGCGGGCGGTGACCTGGTTCGGCACCGGGCACAGCGTGAAGTGGCTGGACAACCCGGAGGACACCGCCATGCGCGGCGGCAGCGCGGCTGTTCTGCTGGTGGCCGACCCGGCCCCGCTGAGCGGGCCCTCCGGTCAGCTGCCCCCCGACATCTCCGGGCTCACCTTCCACGGCGACCCGGTCACGTGGCTGTGGATCGTCCCGATCACGCGGCCCGAGCACCTCTTCGCCAAGGAGCACGACTCCGCCACGCTGATCGACAAGCTCGCCGCCGAGGGCCGCAGCTGGATCCTGGGGTGACCGGGGGACCGGGGGACCGGGGGACCGGGGGACCGGGACGGCCCGCTCGGCGACGGCGCGGGGTCAGGCGGTCCAGCGCTGCGCGACGACCTCGTCGATCAGGTCGGAGACCGCGTTGTAGGTGTGCGTCTGGTTGAACTCCGCGGCTCCGGCCCCGAGCGCGAAGGGGGCCACGTCGGCGTCGCTCAGGGCCACTTCGTAGCCGTGCGCGGTGGTGATGCGGTGGAGACGGCCCTCGGGCGTGTCCTCGGTGCTGTGGTAGTCGATGATCTTCAGCCCGGCCAGATCCATCAGGATCCGGCCGAGCGTGTCCCGCGGCGGCCAGGATTCCATGGGCTCTCCTCGCTTCGTCCTGGCACCAGCGTGCCAGGACCGGCGCCGCGGAGTCGGCCACTCGGCGCAATCTCCCCCCGGCTTCCGCCGGACGGCGGCCCGCGGTCGCCGCCCGCCCGGCCGGCCGCCCGGACAACCGCCAAACAACTCTTTGACGGTTGACCGGGAACCGCCTAGTGTGACCGCCATGTCCCCGCCCTCCGACTCCCCCGACCTCGCCGGCCTGCGGCTGCTCGCGCACCCGCTCCGCCTGCGGCTGCTGTCGCTGCTCACCGCCCAGGCGATGAGCGCGGCCGAGGCCGCCCGCGAACTGGGCGAGTCCCAGGCCAACGTCAGCTACCACCTGCGCCGCCTGCACGGCGGTGGACTGCTGGAGGTCGCCGAGGAGGTACGGGTCTCGGGCGGGCGCGCGCGCCGGTACCGGCACGACCCCGCGAGCGGGCCGTCCGCGCTGGCCGCGGGCCCGGCCGCGACCGGCGTCGACCACCGGGCCGTCGCGGCCGCGCTGGCCGCCGAGCTCCAGCGCCGTGCGGCGCGGCGCCGCGCGGACGACCGCGGCCACATCACCGATGCCGAGGTCTGGGTCGACCCCGGGGAATGGCACCGCATCGTCGAGGCCGTCTCCGGCGCAGCCGACCGCCTGCACGCTGCGGCCCGCCCTCCGCACACCCCCGGCACGGTCCCCACCAGCACCACCCTGGCCATGTTCACCCTCGACGACAGCGGAGCCCGTGACGGCGGCGAGAGCGGTGGCAGCGGCGACGGCGGACACGGCGGCGGAAGCGCCGACGCCGGCGAGCGGCGGGGACGGTGAGCGCGGGCGACCCACCGGCGCCGCGCACCGAGCGACCGCCCCGATCCGAGCGGGGCGTCCGCGCCCCACTCCGCTACCGGGACTTCCGCGGGCTGGCCGCCGGGCGCGGCCTGATGTACTTCGGCAACGCGCTGGCCACCGTCGCGCTGGCCTTCGCCGTGCTCGACCTCACGGGCTCCCCGGTCGACCTGGGGATCGTGCTGGGCGCCCGGTCGGTGGCGCTGGTCGTCTTCGCGCTGCTCGGCGGTGTCCTGGCCGACCGGCTGCCGCGCTCGGTCGTCCTGCAGGGCGCCTGCGCGCTGGCGGCGGCCTCGCAGGCGGCGATCGCCGCCGCCGTGCTGACCGGCACGGCGTCGGTCTCCCTGCTCGCCGCGCTCAGCCTGGTCAACGGCGGGGTGGCCGCCGTGGGCCTGCCCGCCGCGGTCTCACTGACCCCGCAGACCGTGCCCGCGCACCTGCTGCGCCAGGCCAACGCGGTGGCCCGCATGGGCATCATGCTCGGCATGGCCGTGGGCATGTCGGCCGGCGGCGGCGCGGTGGGACTCGTCGGCCCGGGCTGGACTCTGGCGGCCGACGCCGCGGTATTCGCCGCAGCGGGTGCGGCCTTCGGCTTCGTGCGGGTCGCCCCGCCCAGGGGAGGGGGCGGCAACCCGATGCGCGAGCTCGCCGAGGGGTGGACCGAGTTCACCGCGCGGCCGTGGGTGTGGATCGTGGTGCTGCAGTTCATGGTGGTCAACGCGGTCTGGTCGGGCGGGGTGAAGGTGCTCGGCCCCGCCGTGGCCGACGCCACGATCGGACGCGGGCTGTGGGGCGTCGTCCTCTCCGCGGAGACCTTCGGCGCCCTGGCCGGCGGTCTGCTGGCGGCGCGCTGGCAGCCCCGCCGGGCGCTGCTGTTCGGGGTGTCACTGGTCGCGCTGGACGCGCTGCCGCTGCTGACGTTGGGCTACGCGCCCACGGTGCCGTTCCTGCTGCCCGCGATGTTCCTCACCGGCGTCGCGCTGGAGCAGTTCGGCGTGGCCTGGGAGGTGTCGCTGCAGCAGAACATCCCGCCGGAGAAGCTGGCGCGGGTCTACTCCTACGACGCGCTGGGATCCTTCGTCGCCCTGCCGCTCGGCGAGACCGCTGCGGGACCGCTCGCGGCGCTGGTGGGGATCCGGCCGACGCTGGGGGGCGGCGCGGCCCTGATCGTGCTCGCCTGCCTCGCCGCGCTCAGCGTGCCGGGAGTACGCAGGCTCACGACCCGGTGAGCCGAGGGCGACCCCGGCCGCGCGGCCCGCATACGCCGGGCCGCCCCGGCCTCCCCCGCCGCCTACCAGGGCCTGATTGCCGGGTCGCCGTCCTCCTGCGCGGCGCCCCGGCACCACTCCCGCCGCGTTCTCGCCGGCCGGCAGGGCACCCGCCTGACTCCCTCCTCGGCATCGCGAGAGCGGTACGGTCCCCATCGCAGCCCTCCGCCGGAAAAGACGGCGCTTCGCGCATCGGGCACGGGGCGCACCCGCGTGCGCCGCCGCTACCGGCGGACCGTCGAACACGCCTACGGCACCAGCAGGGTCAGCACGACCCAGGCGACCGGTCCGGCGATCAGCAGCGAGTCGACCCGGTCCAGCAGGCCGCCGTGGCCGGGCATGAACCGGCCCATGTCCTTCAGGCCGAGGTCCCGCTTGAGCAGCGACTCGATCAGGTCGCCCACCGTCGCCGCCAGGACGACGGCCACACCCAGCACGGCGCCGGCCCACACGGGGCCGTCCAGCATCAGCGCGACGGTCAGTCCGCCTGCCAGCATGCAGGCCAGCACCGAGCCGCCGAAGCCCTCCCAGGTCTTGTTCGGGCTGATCACCGGGGCCATCTTGTGCCGGCCCATCAGGATGCCGGCGAAGTACCCGCCGATATCGCTGCTGATGGTGACGAGGATGAACGCGATCAGCCGCTCCTGGCCGTCGCCCGGCGTGGCGATCAGCAGCTGCCAGGTGCCCAGCAGGAAGGGGACGTAGAGGAGGGTGAGCAGGTTCGCGCCGGCGTCGCGGACGTACCCCTCGGCTCCGTCGCGCAGCCGCCACGACAGCGCGGCGATGGCCGTCAGCGCCGTGGCGCCCACCAGCCACTCGGCGCCGCCGAAATAGGCGCACACCTGCATGGCGGCGCCGCCGAGCGCCAGCGGCCAGACCGCGAGCCGACCGCCCTTGGCGTCCAGGCCGCGGTTGAGCTCGCGCAGGCAGATGAGTGTGGCCGCGGCGGTGATGGCCACGAACCCGGCCGAGAAGGGGTAGATGGACAGCAGCACGAGCGCACCCAGCGCAACGCCGCTGGCGATGGCCAGCGGCAGGTTGCGGCCGGTGCGCACGGGTTCGCCGTCGGGCTTGTGCAGCACGAAGCGCTGCCGGGCGCCGTCGTCGCCCTCGGCGCCGAGGGCGGCGCCGCCGCCGGCGCCGCCGTCCGGTGCCGGCGCCTCGTCCGAGGAGCCCGCGCCGGAGCCCGCCCGCCCCTCAGGGCGCCCCGACCCGTCCTCGGGTTCCTCGGGCGCACCGGGGCCGGTGGGCGGCGGATCGTGCCGCGCGCGGTCGTCGTCCTGCTCGGAACCGGGCTCGATGAACGTCACGGACTCTAGACCTCGAGCAGCTCGGTTTCCTTGTGCTTGAGCAGCTCGTCGATCTCCGCGACGTACTTGTGCGTGATCTCCTCCAGCTCCTCCTGCGCGCGGTGGCCCTCGTCCTCGCCGATGTCGCCGGCCTTCACGGCCTTGTCGAACGCGTCCTTGGCGTGGCGCCGGATGTTGCGGATGGAGACGCGGGCGTCCTCGGCCTTGCTGCGCACCACCTTGATGTACTCCTTGCGGCGCTCCTCGGACAGGTCCGGGAACACCACGCGGATGACGTTGCCGTCGTTGGCCGGGTTCACCCCGAGGTCGCTGTCGCGGATCGCCTTCTCGATCTGGCCCATCGAGGTCTTGTCGAACGGGGACACGACCACCATGCGCGGTTCGGGAACCGAGAACGACGCGAGCTGGTTGATCGGGGTCTGGGCGCCGTAGTACTCGGCCGTGATCTTGTTGAAGGTCGCCGGGCCCGGACGGCCCGTGCGGATCGCGGCGAAGTCCTCCTTGGCGACCACGACTGCCTTCTCCATCTTCTCCTCGGCCTCGAGGAGGGTCTCTTCGATCATTGGGGCTCCCGTGTGTCGCTTCAGTCCATCTGTCGGGCTGTCGGAGGTCGGCGCCGCGTCAGCTCTGGTCGGCCGTGCACACGATGGTGCCGATCTTCTCGCCCCGCACCGCCCGGACGATGTTGCCCTCGGCCATCAGGTCGAAGACGACGATGGGCAGGCCGTTGTCCATGCACAGGCTGACCGCGGTGGCGTCCATGACCTTCAGGCCGCGGGTCAGCACCTCGTTGTACTCCAGCCGGTCGAACTTGACCGCGTTGGGGTTGCGCTGCGGGTCGGAGTCGTAGACCCCGTCGACCTGGGTTCCCTTGAGCACCGCCTGGGCCCCGATCTCCAGGGCGCGCTGGGCGGCCGTGGTGTCGGTGGAGAAGAACGGCGCCCCCAGTCCGGCGCCGAAGATGACGACGCGGCCCTTCTCCAGGTGGCGGACCGCACGGCGCGGAATGTAGGCCTCCGCGACCTGGCTCATGTGGATGGCGGTCTGCACGCGGGTCTCGACGCCCTGGCGCTCCAGGAAGTCCTGCAGTGCCAGGCAGTTGATCACCGTGCCCAGCATCCCCATGTAGTCGGCCCGGCCGCGCTCCATCCCCCGTTCCGACATCGCGGCGCCGCGGAACATGTTGCCGCCGCCCACGACCACGGCGACCTCGATCCCCTCGGCCACGGCGGAGGCGATCGCCTCGGCCAGGTACTCGACGACGACGGCTTCGATCCCGAGGTCCTCACCGCCGGCGAACGCCTCGCCGGACAGTTTCAGTACGACGCGGTTCCACCCCGAGTCGTGCATCGCTGGGGCCTCCGCGGCGGTATGGCCTTCGGTCTCCGACACGGCGCTCGGCCTCCTTCTGGTTCCCCCGAGTGGTTATGCGAATGCGGGGCGGCCGGGCGTCCACCGGGCCGACCCCCGCCTGATCCACCGAAGGTGCCGGGGCACGGCACGCCCCGACACCTCCATCATGTCAAACGGACTAGGACTGGCCGACCTTGAAGCGCACGAAGCGGCGAACGGTGACGCCGGCGGCGTCGACGATCTGCTGGACCGTCTTCTTGTTGTCCTTCACGAACGGCTGCGCGAGCAGCGTGGCGTCCTTGAAGTAGCCGTTCACCCGGCCCTCGATGATCTTGGGCAGCGCCTGCTCGGGCTTGCCCTCCTCGCGGGCGGTCGCCTCGGCGATGCGGCGCTCGTTGGCGACGGTCTCCTCGGGGACGTCGTCCTTGCTGACGTAGGACGGCGCGAGCGCGGCGATCTGCTGGGCGACGTCCTTGCCGACCTCGGCGTCCGCCTTGTCCAGCTCGACCAGCACGCCCATGGTCGGCGGCAGGTCGGGGTCGGACTTGTGCAGGTAGCTGGCGACGAAGGCGCCCTCGAACTTCGCGAAGCGGCGGAGCTCCAGCTTCTCGCCGATTACGGCGCTGCGCTCCTCGACGACGGTCTGCACGGTCTTGCCGTCGGAGAACTCGCTGTTGGCCAGCGCGGCGAGGTCGTCGACGTCGTTGGCGGCGGCGAAGCCGGCGATTTCGGAGGCAAGCTCCTGGAACTGCTCGTTCTTGGCGACGAAGTCGGTCTCGCAGCCCAGCTCGACGAGCACGGCCGAGGCGTCGTCGTCCTGCTTGAGCACGACCAGGCCGTTGTCGGCGGAGCGCTCCGCGCGCTTGCCGACGGCCTTGGCGCCCTTGACGCGCAGGAACTCGACGGCCTTGTCGAAGTCGCCGTCGCTGTCCTCCAGCGCCTTCTTGCAGTCCATCATGCCCGCGCCGGTCTGGTCGCGGAGTTTCTTCACGTCGGCGGCGGTGTAGTTCGCCATGGCGTTTCTCTAATCCCTCGGTGTGGGTCGACGGGTCTCACGGGAGCCGGGCCGCGCGGCCCGGCGTGGCTCCCCGCGCCCGGTGGGGCGGCGGGGAGCCGCAATCGCCTGAAGGGCTCAGGCTTCCTTCGAGCCCTCGGCCTCGGCCTCGGCGGCGGTCGCCTCGGCGACGGGGGCCTCGGCGACGGGGGCCTCGGCGGGCTGCTCCGGGGCGGCCTCGGCAGCCGGGGTCTCCGCCGCGGGCACCTCGGCGGGCTGCTCCGGAGCGGCCTCGGCGGCCGGGGCCTCAGCGGCCTGCTCCGGGGCGGCCTCGGCAGCCGGGGTCTCGGCGACCGGGGTCTCGGCGGTGGCCTCGCCCTTCTCCAGCAGCTCGCGCTCCCACTCGGCCAGCGGCTCCTCGCCGGACTTCTCGGCACCGGCCGAGGCGGACGCGCCCGACCGGACGAGCAGGCCGTCGGCGACGGCGTCGGCGACGACGCGGGTGAGCAGGCTGACGCTGCGGATGGCGTCGTCGTTGCCCGGGATCGGGTAGTCGACCTCGTCGGGGTCGCAGTTGGTGTCCAGGATCGCGACGACCGGGATGTTCAGCTTCCGGGCCTCGCTGATCGCGATGTGCTCCTTCTTGGTGTCCACGATCCACACCGCGCTGGGCACGCGGGCCATGTCGCGGATACCGCCGAGGGTGCGCTCCAGCTTCTCCTTCTCACGGCGCAGCCCGAGCAGCTCCTTCTTGGTGAGCCCGGAGGCGGCGACGTCGTCGAAGTCGATCTCCTCCAGCTCCTTCAGGCGCTGGAGCCGCTTGTGGACGGTGGAGAAGTTCGTGAGCATGCCGCCCAGCCAGCGCTGGTTGACGAAAGGCATCCCGACACGGCGGGCCTGCTCGTCGATGGCCTCCTGCGCCTGCTTCTTGGTGCCGACGAAGAGGATGGTGCCGCCGTGGGCCACCGTCTCCTTGACGAACTCGTA
Source organism: Streptomonospora arabica (assembly GCF_039531585.1). Lineage (NCBI taxonomy): Bacteria > Bacillati > Actinomycetota > Actinomycetes > Streptosporangiales > Nocardiopsidaceae > Streptomonospora > Streptomonospora arabica. The sequence goes on from NZ_BAAAQI010000004.1 coordinate 199,266, forward strand.
GGCGCGGTCGATGTAGGCCAGCGACTTCTGCAGGTCGATGATGTAGATGCCGTTGCGCTCGGTGAAGATGAAGCGCTTCATCTTCGGGTTCCAGCGCCGCGTCTGGTGCCCGAAGTGCACACCGCTTTCCAGCAGCTGCCGGATGGTCACGACTGTGGCCATGACTCGGTCCTCCTCGTACGGCGGGTCTTTCCCGCCCCGGTTGTTCCTGACGCCCCGACCGCTCCGCCGCACCGCCGCTAGGGGTGCGGACCGTGAGAGCGGCCCCTTGCCGGGAAGGCACGGAGGCGTGCGTATTGGTCGGCTCGTATCGAGCCTCATGGAATTCTAGCCGCCCTCGGGGTGCGTCGGGGCCTATCGGCGGCCCTCGCCGGTGTCAAGGACCGCCGAGCGTCCGGATCCCGCCGAGGCGGCGCTTCTTCCACAGGCTCAGGAGCGGCCTGGCGGGGCGGGGGCGGGCGCGCCAGGCTGGGTAGATGCCGTCGTCGCGTCTTTTCCTGGCCCGCCGTCCGGCCCGCGCCCTGGCCGTCGGACTGGCGGCGCTCGTCCTGGCGCCCCTGGGGGCTGCGGCTCCCGCTCGGGCGCTGGAGAGCCCCTGGCAGCGTCCGCTTGGGGGGCCGGTGCGCGTGCTGCGGGACTTCGACCCCCCGGCCCGGCCATGGCTGCCCGGCCACCGGGGCGTCGACCTCGCGGCCGATCCCGGCGCCGAGGTCCGCGCGACCGGCGGCGGCCGCGTCGCGTTCGCGGGCCGCGTGGCGGGCACCGGCGTGGTCAGCGTCGACCACGGCGGTCTGCGCACCACCTACCTGCCGGTGGTGCCGCGGGTCGAGCCGGGCACGCGGGTGGCGGCGGGGCAGGTGGTCGCGTCCGTCGCCGGGGCCGGGCGGCACTGCGGCACACGGCACTGCCTGCACTGGGGGCTGCGCAGCGGCGACGCCTACCTCGACCCCCTCGCGCCGCTGGGAGCCGGGCGGATGCGCCTGCTGCCCGGTCCCGCTCCCCGGCGCAACGGGAGGCCGGGGCGGGGCCTGGGCGGCGTTGGGTCGTGGCGAGAGGGGAGCAAGGGGGGCACGGGGCGGGACCGGCGCCACGCGGAGCCGGAGGGCTGGGGGCGGGGGCGGAGGGGACGCGCGCACCGCGCTCACGCCCTGGGATGCGCCTGGTTATAGGTGTTCATCAGGCGCTCGATCGAGACGTGTGTGTAGATCTGGGTGCTCGACAGCGAGGCATGGCCGAGGATCTCCTGCACGCTGCGCAGGTCGGCTCCGCCGTTGAGCAGGTGGGTGGCGGCGCTGTGGCGCAGCCCGTGGGGGGCGGAGTCGGTGCCGTGTGCCTGCAGGTAGGCGTGCACGTCACGGCGGGCCGACCTGGTGCCCAGCCGCCCGCCGCGCGCCCCGAGGAACAGGGCCGGGCCGCTCGCCGGCACGGTCAGCGGCGGGCGGCCCTCCAGCAGCCAGGCGACCACCGCCTCCAGAGCGGGCACCCCCACCGGCACCACACGCTCCTTGCCGCCCTTACCCAGCACCCGCAGCGTGCGACGCTCCCGGTCGACGTCGTCGACGTCGAGAGCGCACAGCTCGGCCACGCGGATGCCCGTGGCGTAGAGGACCTCGACCACCGTGCGGCGCCGCAGCGCGACGGGATCGGGGGCGGAGGCGGGACGGGTGGCGGGGGCGGGGGCGGAGCCGGAGGCAGGGCCTGGGCCGGAGGTGGAGCCAAGATCAGGGCGGATGCCGGAGTGGGAGGCCGGGGCGGCATTCGGGTCGCGCTGGGGGGCGGACTCCGGAGTCGGGCCGGGGCCGGGGGCGAGAGCGGCGGCGGTCTCGCGCTCGCTGAGGACGTCGGGCAGTGACCGATGCGGTCGCGGCGCGGCAAGCTGCGGGCCGGGGTCGTGGGCGATCCTGCCGCTGCGGTGCAGGAACGCGGTGAACACACGAGCGGCGGCGACCCGCCGCGCCATGGTCGAGCGTTCCGCGCCCCCGTCGCGCATCCGGGCCAGCCAGCCGCGCAGCGCGGCGAGGTCGAGGCCGTCGAGCCCGCGCCCGGTGTCGTCGAGGTAGCCCAGCAGCGCGCGGGCGTCGCCGAGGTAGGCGCGCACGGTGTGCGGCGACCTGTCGACCGCGAGATGGCCGCGCAGGTCCTCGATCAGCTCCCGCCGCTCGGCCGACTCGGCGGCTCCCCTGGACCCGGTGGGCCCGGTGTGCCCGGTGGACTGGCTGGAGCCGGTGGAGCCGGTGGAGCCGGTGGGCCGGGTGGGGCCGGCGGAATCGGCGCTCACCGCGCCTCCGCCCCCCGCCCGCGCGGCAGCACGGCGACGGCGTCGACCTCGATCAGGAACCGGGAGTCCACCAGCCCGCTGACCTCGACGAGGGTGCTCGCGGGGCGGGGCTCGTGGACCAGGTACGTGTCGACCGCCCTCCGCACTTCGTCGAGGTCGGCCATATGGCGCAGGTAGTAGGTGAGCTTGACCAGGTGCCGCACGTCCGCCCCATGCTCGGCCAGAGCGGAGTCGACGTTGCGCAGCGCCTGCCGGGTCTGCGCGAGCGCGTCGCCGACGGCGACCATCCCGTCGGCGTCCATCGGCGCCTGCCCCGCGACGAACACCAGCGGCCCGTCGGCCACAAGGGCGTCGCTGTACCTCTGCGCCATCGTGTTCCCCCTCTCCACCACTGCGGACGCTGTCAGCGCCAACCTGGAACACCCGGCCCCCTCACCGCAACCCTTTTACCCGGGGAGGCCGGATTACCCGAGTACGCCATGTTCCCCGGGGAGGCCGGATTCCCCGGGGGTGCCACGTCCCCCCATCGGTCCGGGAGACCATCGGCTAGGCACGCGACGTGAGCAGCAACGGCAACACGGGCACCGGAATGCGATCACCGGATCGGACCCCGGGGGTTGCGCACCCGACGGGGCAGCAACGGCAGCACGGGGCCCGGCATGCGATCACCGGAAAGCATGCCTGCCTGTTGCGCACCCGACGAAGCAGCGAGGACGGCGAACGATTGAGCCCGGCGCCCACCGGTCCCGGAGATCATCCGCTAGGCATGCGACGTCGGCAGCGACGACAGCACCGGCACGGCGCGCAATCACCGGAAAGCATGCCCACCGGCTGAGCCCCCGACGAGGCGGCGACGACCGCGAACGGCTGAGCCCAACGCCCATCGGTCCTGATGCCCGCCAGCCGAGCACCCGACGAGGGCGGCGACGGGCGTTGGGGCGAGGCCCCGTGGGTGGGAAGGTGCGGGCACCCGGCTTCAGGCTGGCCCGGCGCTGGCATTGGTCGGTGCCCGACTTCCCTTCACCCCCGATCAAGCGCCCCTCTCCCCCGATCCCCGTCCCCACCCCTCCCGGGTCTCGGTTGTCCACAGGTCGGAAATCGGCGTGGATCGGCGGCGGCAGACTGCTCAGGCTGTGAGCATGAGCTCCTTCCGCCGCTCCGTGCGCCCCGCCCCTCGACGCGACCGTGACCACGCTCCCTCCGCGCCGTCCACCATCCCGGGCGGGTACAGATCCGCGCTCGGCACCCGAGGCGAAGACGTGGCGGCGGCCTACCTGGCACGCGGCGGGCTGCGCATTCTCGCGCGCAACTGGCGCTGCGCCGAGGGCGAGATCGACATCGTGGCCGGCCAGGGCGCCACCATCGTCGTCGCCGAGGTCAAGACCCGCACCGGTCTGCGATTCGGGTCGCCGCTGGAGGCGGTCACCGAACCCAAGAGGCTGCGGCTGCGCAGGCTGGCGCGGCGGTGGGCCGCCGCCCACCGGGCGGCGAGCAGGCCCCTGCGAATCGACGTCGTCTGCGTCCTCGTCCTGCCCGGCGACCGGGTCTACGTCCGCCACCACCAGGGGGTGGCGTGATGGCGCTCGCCCGCACGCGCTCCATGGCCCTGATCGGCGTGGACGGCCACATCATCGAGATCGAGGCCCACCTCGGCGACGGCCCTGCGGGACTCACCCTCGTCGGCCTGCCCGACACCGCACTGCGCGAAGCGCGCGACCGGATCCGGGCGGCCGTGGTCAACTCCGGCGAGCACTGGCCGGAAGGGCACATCACCGTCAGCCTGTCGCCGGCCAGCCTGCCCAAGCGCGGCAGCGGCTTCGACCTCGCGATCGCCGCCGCCGTCCTGGCGGCCGAGGGCGCCGTGCCGCCGATGTCGCTGCGCACCGCCGTCGTGCTGGCCGAGCTCGCGCTCGACGGCCGCACGCGTCCGGTCAGCGGCGTGCTTCCCGCGGTCCTGGCCGGTGTTCGCTGCGGTCACACCACCTTCGTCGTGGCGCGCGGCAACGCCGCTGAGGCCGCGCTGGTGCCCGGCGTGTCGGTGATGGCGGTCGCCTCGCTGGGCGAGCTGCTCGCGCGGCTGCGCGGCGAGCCCGTCGCCGAGGAGCTTCCCGGCGACGACGGCTCCGAGCCGGAGGAGCGGACCGAGGAAACCGACTCCTCCGCAGGCGCTCGCAAGCCCGACCTCTCCGACGTCCTCGGCCAGCCGGTCGCCCGCCGCGCGCTGGAGATCGCCGCGGCCGGCGGCCACCACCTGATGATGGTCGGTCCGCCCGGCACCGGCAAGAGCCTGCTCGCCGAACGCCTGCCCACCGTCCTGCCCCGACTCGCCTCGGAAGAGTCCATCGAGGTCACTGCGGTCCACTCCGTGGCGGGAACCCTGCCGGACCGGTCGCCGCTGATCGTCGATCCGCCGTTCTGCGCACCCCACCACACCGCCACCCGAGCCGCGATCGTCGGCGGAGGCAGCACCCGGTTGCGCCCCGGGTGCGTCTCGCTGGCCCACCGCGGCGCACTGTTCCTCGACGAAGCGCCCGAGTTCGCTCGCGGCGTCCTCGACTCGCTCCGCCAACCGCTGGAGAGCGGCGAGGTCGTCGTCGCGCGCTCGGCCGCCACTGTGCGCTTCCCCGCGCGGTTCCTGCTGGTGCTCGCCGCCAACCCGTGCCCCTGCGGCAAGTCCGGAACCGCCTGCACCTGCACGTCCGTCCAGCGCCGCCGCTACCTGGCCCGGCTGTCCGGGCCGCTGCTCGACCGGCTCGACCTCAAGGTCGAGCTCCAACCCGTCGCCCACGCCGAACTGCTCGCCGACCGCGCCTACGCCGAGTCCTCGGCCACCGTCGCGAAACGGGTCGCCCGTGCCCGCGAACGCTCCGCCGCACGCCTGTCGGGCACGCCGTGGAGCACCAACGCGGAGGTTCCGGGCGCCGAACTCCGACGGCACTTCCCCGTCCCTCCCGATGCCCTGCGCATCCTCGCGGCCGCCCTTGAGCGCGGCGAGATCAGCGCCCGCGGGCTCGACCGCGCGCTGCGCGTCGCGTGGACCGTCGCCGACCTCGCCGACCGCCCCGAACCCACGGCGGAGGACACCGCCTACGCCTACGCCCTGTGGACCGGCCGCGTCCAGTGAGTCGATCGGCGCAGCCGGCCTCCCATCACGGCCCATCCGCGTCGCGGCCCATCCGCGCCCGCCTGCGCCCGAACACCGTGCTCCCGCGCATCCATCCGCCCGAAGGGAGGAAGGCGGCGTTCGACCGGCCGCGACGGCGCCGCCACGGCCATGACCTGTTCCGATCCCTCGTCCGCACCCGAACCCGGGGAGTACGAACCGCCTTCGGAGTCCGGTCCGCGCCCGGGCCCCGTCGGAGACGACGCCACCGCACGGGCGTGCCTGACCGCCGTGGCCGATCCCGGCGACACCGCCATGGGCGCACTGCTCGATGAACACGGCGCCGCCGCGGTCTGGCAGGCGCTGCGCGATGGAGAGACACCTCAGCCGCCGCCCGGTGCCCGCCCCGACACCGTCGCCCGGCGGGCGGCGCGCTGGCGCGACCGTGCGGCGCGGATCGACCCCGACGCCCTGCTGGCCACCACGGCCGAACTCGGCAGCCGACTGATCGTTCCGGGCGATCCCGGCTGGCCCACCCAGCTCGACCAGCTCGGGCGGCGCCGCCCCTACGCGCTGTGGGTCCGCGGCGCCCACGACCTGCGGCACGCGTGCCTGCGCTCGGTCGCGGTGGTCGGAGCGCGCGCAGCCTCGGCCTACGGCACCCACGTGGCGGGCGAGCTCGCGTGGGGCCTGGGCCAACGCTCGTGGGCGGTCGTGTCCGGGGGCGCCTACGGCATCGACTCCGCGGCCCATCGCGGCACTCTCGCCGCCGCCGCGTCCGCGGTTGCCGTTCTCGCCTGCGGCCTCGACCTCTCCTATCCGCGCGGCAACGAAGCGCTGTTCGCCGACATCGCCGCGCGCGGCGCGCTCGTCAGCGAGCACCCGCCCGGGAACCCGCCCAGCAAGCACGGGTTCCTCGTGCGCAACAGGATCATCGCCGCGCTCACCCCCGGCACGGTGGTCGTCGAGGCGGGCCTGCGCAGCGGCGCTCTCAACACCGCGCGCCACGGGCAGGACCTGCATCGGACCGTCATGGCCGTGCCGGGTCCGGTCACCTCGGCCCTGTCGGCGGGTTGCCACCGGCTGCTCCGCGACGGCGCCGCCGTCTGCGTCACCGGCACCGACGACGTGGTGGAGCAGGTGGGCAGGATCGGCGCCGACCTGCGCTCCGAGGAGGGCGGTACCGCGCTCGACCGCGACTCCCTCGACGCCACCGCCCGCCGGGTCCTCGACGCGGTTCCCGATCGCGCCTGCGCAGGGACGGCCTCCGTCGCCGAGGCGGCGGACCTCGGCCTCGACGCCGCCCTGAGCAGTCTGGGTCTGCTGGCCGCGGCAGGGTTCGTCGAACGCGGCCCGTCAGGCTGGCGCACCACGACCGGACGCGGTCCCGGACGCGGATAGTGGCGCTGCTCCGGGCTTCGGCCTACGCGCTCCGGCTTTGCTTCCGGCCACCGGGGCGCCGGGGGCCGAGAGCCGGGGGCCGCGCCGAGGCGACCGCTGCGCACCGGGCGCGGTCCCGGGGCCGGGCCGCCCCGCAGGCCCTCTGCCGGCCTGAGCGCCGCGCCTTCCGGGCATACGAATGCCGCCGGGGGCGCGCTCGGCGCCGCCCGGCGGCGGATGACTGTGGTCCCGACCGGCTGGGGCGGCGGGACGGGGCGCGGTTACTGTGGCTTGCCCGTTGCTGGGACCTCTAGATCGGACTTGGTGATCTCCTCGACGTTGACGTCCTTGAACGTCACCACGCGCACGTTTCGGACGAACCTGGCCGGGCGGTACATATCCCAGACCCAGGCGTCCTCCATTGTGACCTCGAAGTACATCTCGCCGTTCTCAGTGCTGCGCGGCTGCAGGTCCACGTGGTTGGTGAGGTAGAACCGGCGCTCGGTCTCGACCACGTAGCTGAAGAGGCCGACGACGTCGCGGTATTCGCGATAGAGCTGCAGCTCCATCTCGGCCTCGTACTTCTCCAGGTCCTCAGAACTCATTTCGCGCTCGCTTTCGTCGTGCAGTCCCGGTTGAGCGGCCCGGCCCCCTTCGCCTGTGGGGTCTCGCGGGAACCCGTTCCCGCGTTGATCGATCGACTACAAAACCATGATGCGACACGTGTCAACCGTTCGGAAGCGGAACGGGCGACATCCGGCGGCCCCCTGCACGGTGGTGCTGTCCGGTGCTTCGGCCCGGTTCCGGCGGCCGCCCGCGGCGGCGTGCACGCGGTCGGTCATCCCGCGCCGACCCCTTGTCCGGCCCCTTGTCCGGCCCCTTGTTCGGCTCCTGGTCCGGCGCCCTGACCGGCGCCCTGACCGGCGCCTTGGCCCGCGCCCTGACCCGCGCTCTGGTCGGCGCCTTGACCGGCCCCCTCGCCGGACCCGGCGTTCTCAGCGAGGGTCTCGTCCAGCGCCTCGAACGTGTCCGGCCGGGGCAGCGTGGACCAGCGGTCGACGGGCCAGACGATCACCGACGCACGGCCCACCACGTGGTCTGTGGGTACAGCACCGCCGCCGGGCTCGTTCTGGTGCTCGCGCGAGTCGCGGGAGACCCCGCGGTGGTCGCCCATCACCCACACGTGGTCCTCGGGCACCTTCACCGGACCGAACGCCCGGTGCTCGGGGATGCTGCCGGGGAAGAGGTAGGGCTTCTCCTGCAGGGGTTCGCCGTTGACCAGGACGCGGTTCTGCTCGTCGCAGCACTGCACGGTGTCGCCGGGCACCCCGATGACGCGCTTGATGTAGTCGCGGCCGTTGGGTGCGAGCCCGAACTGCTGACCGACCCAGTTGAACACGCGGGCCACGGGGTTGGCCGACTCGTCGGGCTGGACCATGGACGGCCCCTCGTCCCAGGACCCTTCGCCGTTGAATACGACGACCTCGCCGCGCTTGATCTCGCGTACCTGGTACACCAGCTTGTTCACGATCACCCGGTCGCCGATGAGCAGCGTGTTCTCCATCGACCCCGAGGGGATGTAGAAGGGCTGGGCGATCCAGGTCCGGATGACGAAGGCCAAGACGAGCGCGATGGCGATCAGGATCGGGAGTTCCTTCCAGAAGGACCCCGACTTCTGCGCCTTCTCGTCCGTGCTCTCCCTCTTGGCGTTCATCGAACCCCCGCTCTCGGCCGCGTCGGCCTCACCGGCTGCACCGGCCGTCTCATGGGCACCGCCCCGACACGACTCTGGCTCCCCCGCGCGGGCGCGCGGGGGAGCCAGGGCAGTCGGACCGGGTCCCCCAGGTGGGACCGACAGCGTCGATCACCCCACCGGAGGCCGTGTCTTCTTTGGTCATCGGAACCGAAGCCTATCCGAGCGCGGCGCTGCGTGTCGGTTAAGCCACAGCCGAGAGGCGATACGCCGCGTAATCGATCCGCGACCGGCGGCCTAGCGGCGCTCGGGGATGCGGGCGGCCTTGCCGCGCAGGTTGCGCAGGTAGTACAGCTTGGCCCGGCGCACGCGCCCGCGAGAGACGATCTCGAACTTCTCGATCACCGGGCTGTGCACCGGGAAGGTGCGCTCCACGCCCACGCCGTAGCTGATCTTGCGGACGGTGAACGTCTCGCGGTTGGCGGCTCCCTGGCGCCGGATCACGACACCCTTGAAGACCTGGACACGCGAGCGGTTCCCCTCGGTGACGCGCACGTGCACGTTCAGCGTGTCGCCCGGGCGGAAATCGGGAATGTCCGAGCGCAGTTGGGCCTTCTCAATTTCCTGAATAGCGGTGTGCATCTCAGCGTTTCCTCATCGATTGCGCGCCGCGGCGACGGACAGTGCGGTTCGCGCGGGCGGATCTGCTGCTGGGGTCTTACGGTGAGCCTCTGCCGGGTCTGCGCGGGCGCGAGCGGTGAGACGGCGGCATGCGAACAACGCGCGACGGCAGGGGCAACTCCCCCAGTCTGCCACACGTTGAGACCCGGTTTGTAACCGATCCCTAAGGCCGGTGCCCCGGCCCGTCCCCGGTCGGGCCGGGATGGACGGGCCGGGACCGGGCCTGTACCGGCCCTGCGCACGCTTCCGCAGCCCGTGCGGCCCCCGAGGAGCCTCCCCGGCGGACACGGCGGACACACGGCGAGCGCGCTCAGCGGCCGCGTCCGCCCGGCGCACCCGCTAGACACACGCAGGCAAGCGGCACCGCCCGCCGGCCGCCCGGCTCCTCGGCCATGCCGCCGGCCCGCCGGCCCGCCGGCCCATCGCCGACTACTGCGGAGACAGCCGCTCCAGCAGCTCCAGCAGCAGCTCGCGGTCGCTGCGCTCCAGCTCGTCCAGACGCCGGGCGGCCAGCTCCCGCAGCAGCTCGGGGCGGTTGCGCGCCGTCTTGCGCAGCGCCTCATGGCGCCGCCAGCGGTCCACCGCGCCGTGGTCTCCCGACAGCAGCACCGGCGGCACCTCCTGGTCGCGCCAGTGCGCCGGCTTGGTGTAGACGGGGCCTTCCAGCAGGTGCTCCATGGCTCCGGCGGCGAAGGAGTCCTGCACCGCCGACTCCGCGTTGCCCAGCACGCCGGGCAGCAGCCGCGACACGGTCTCGACGATGACCAGCGTGGCCGACTCGCCGCCGGCCAGCACGTAGTCGCCGATGCTCAGCTCCTCCACCGGCATGCGCCGCTCGGCGTCGGCGACCACCCGGGCGTCGATGCCCTCGTAGCGACCGCAGGCGAACACCAGCCACGGTTCATCCGACAGCCGCTTGGCGCGCTCCTGCGTGAAGGGGGTGCCGCTGGGGGTGGGCAGCACCAGCCGGGGCGGGGCGCCGGCGCCGCCGGCCACCGCGTCCAGGGCCTCGCCCCAGGGCTCGGGCTTCATGACCATGCCCGGGCCGCCGCCGTAGGGGGTGTCGTCAACCGTGTTGTGCCGGTCACGGGTCCAGGACCGCAGGTCGTGCAGTCGGATGTCGAGGATGCCCGCCGCACGCGCCTTGCCGATGAGCGACAGCTCCAGCGGCGCGAAGTAGTCGGGGAAGATCGTGATGATGTCGATGCGCATAGGTGTGCGAGGGCTCCCGGCGGCGGTTCCGGCGAGCGGCCGCCGGCGGTGCGGTAGTGGTCCGGATACGGGCGGGGGGCTGCGGGCTGCCGGACACGGGGACTGCGGGGCGCACCGGCGCCCTCCCGTGCGCGGCGGTCAGCCGCCCAGTTCCAGTAGGCCGGGCGGCGGGTCGATCACCAGGCGGCCGGAGCCGGTGTCCACCTCGGGCACGAGGTCGCGCACGAAGGGCACCAGCACCTCGGGGCCGTCCGCGCGCGTGATCACCAGCACGTCCTGGGCGTTGTGCAGCACGTCGGCGACGGTGCCCACCTCGGCGCCGTCGGAGGTCTCGGCGCGCAGCCCGATGAGCTCGTGGTCGTTGAACTCGTCGGGGTCCTGCACCGGCGGCACGTCCTCGGACGCCACCAGCAGGGTGGTCCCGCGCAGCCCTTCGGCGGCGGTGCGGTCGCCGATCCCCGTGAAGCGGACCAGCAGCCGACCGGAGTGCCTGCGCGCCGACGCGACGGTGAGCGGACCGGCATCGGCGGGGTCGGTCTGCAGGAGGGACCCGGGCGCGAAGCGCGACTCGGGGTCGTCGGTGCGCACGTCCACGGCCACATCGCCGCGGATCCCGTGGGCGCGGCCGATCCGGCCGACTACGAGACGCATCGTCCTCCTGCGTTCATGGGCGGGCGCGCGGGAAGAGGCCGCGCACACGGCGACGCCGCGCCGCTCCGGCGGAGCGGCGCGGAGGCCCCGGCCGCGACCGGGCCGCCCGCGCGTGCGGGCGGTCGCGGGCCGGGACCGGCGCTCAGCGCACTTCGTTCAGGTCCAGCAGGTCGACGCGGACGTAGCGACCGCCCGCGAGCGAGCCGACGACGGTGCGCAGCGCCTTGGCGGTGCGCCCGTTGCGGCCGATGACCTTCCCGAGGTCGTCGGGATGGACCCGGACTTCGAGCACCTTGCCCTTGCGGAGCCTGCGGGCTCTCACCTGGACATCGTCGGAGTTCACGACGATGCCCCGAACCAGGTGCTCAAGCGCCTCTTCCAGCACGTCAGGCCTCGCCCTCAGGCTCCGTGGTCGTGTTTTCGCCGGTGGCCTCGGTCTTCTCGGCCTTCTCGGACTTCTTCTCCGAGCCGGAGGACTTCTTGGACTTCCCGCCGCCCTTGGTGGACTCGTTGTCCGGAAGCACGAGCTCCTTGAGCACGGCCTGGAAGGCCGCTTCCTCGGCTTCCTTGTCCTTGGGCTCGGCGACCTTGATCGGCGCCGGCTCCGGCAGCCCCTTGAACCGCTGCCAGTCACCCGTCAGCTTCAGGATGGTCGTGACCGGGCCGGTGGGCTGCGCCCCCACGGAAAGCCAGTGCTGCGCCCGCTCCGAGTTCACCTCGATGAAGCTCGGCTCCTCCTTCGGGTGGTACTTCCCGATCTCCTCGATGGCTCGGCCATCGCGCTTGGTGCGGGCGTCGGCGACGACGATTCGGTACTGCGGCGCACGGATCTTCCCCATACGCTTGAGTTTGATCTTGACAGCCACGGGTGTGGTATCTCCCAGTTGCGATGCGAGTGCCCGTCATCGCGCCGCGTGGGGATGCGGCGGAGTGTTCAGGCGGGGACGTTAGGTGCCCGGGCTAGTTAGAGGGCCGGCCCGCAACACCGTTAGTCGTTAACCCATTGTGCCAGACCCCGGGGTGCGCGTTGCGCTTCACGGAGGCGTTCGGCGCGTCCGCTCGCATGAGAGGCGTCTCATCGCCCGGCGCAGTCGGCCGCGCCGCCGTCCGCAGCCGCCGCGAATCCGCCCCGCGCCCGGCTCGGCGCAGGTCGCGGGGCGGTTTTGCGCCGCTTCTCGGGCGGCGTGGCCGCTACTTCTTGGGCAGCTTGAAGTTCGAGAGGTCGGGCATGGAACCACCGCCGAGCCCCGGGGGCAGTTGACCGCCGCCACCCAGGCCGGGAGGAAGCTGGGGCGGCGGCTGCTGGTCGCCGCCCTCTTCGCGGCGGCGCTCGCGCTCGGCCTGGCGCTCGGCCTCCTGCTCCTTGGCCTTGAGCGGGTTGCCGCTGCGCTGCTTGCCCTTCTTGGTCTTCTTCGCCTGGGCCTTGGCCTTCTTGCGGTTACCGCCTCCGCCGGGCATACCGGGCATCCCCGGCATACCCCCGCTGTTCTTCATCTGGCGCATCATCTTCTGCGCCTCGAAGAAGCGGGTGACCAGTCCGTTGACGTCGCTGACCTGGGTGCCCGAGCCGTTGGCGATGCGCAGCCGGCGCGAGCCGTTGATCATCTTGGGATTGCCGCGCTCGGCCGGGGTCATCGACCGGATGATCGCGGTGACGCGGTCGAGGTCCTTCTCGTCGACGCCGCTGATCTGGTCGCGCATCTGCGCCATGCCCGGCATCATGCCGAGCAGGTTGCTGATGGGCCCCATCTTGCGCAGCATGCCCATCTGCTGCAGGAAGTCGTCGAGGGTGAAGTCGTCGTCGGAGGCCAGCGTGCTGGCCATCTTGGCGACCTCGTCCTCTTCGAACGTGCGCTGCGCCTGCTCGATCAGGGTGAGCATGTCGCCCATGTCGAGGATGCGCGAGGCCATCCGGTCGGGGTGGAAGAGGTCGAAGTCCTCGAGCTTCTCGCCGGTGGAGGCGAACATGATCGGCCGGCCGGTGATGTGCCGGATCGACAGCGCGGCACCGCCGCGGGCGTCGCCGTCGAGCTTGGTCAGCGCCACCGCGTCGTAGCCGACGCCGTCAAGGAACGCCTGCGCGGTGTTCACCGCGTCCTGGCCGATCATCGCGTCGACGACGAAGAGGACCTCGTCGGGGCTGACCGCGTCGCGGATGTCGGCGGCCTGCTGCATCATCTCGCTGTCGATGCCCAGGCGGCCGGCGGTGTCGATGATGACGACGTTGTGGTTGTTGTGCTTGGCCTGCTCGATCGAGGCGCGCGCCACCTCGACGGGGTCGCCCACGCCGTTGCCGGGCTCGGGTGCGAACACCGGAACCCCGGCACGCTCGCCCACCACCTGGAGCTGGGTGACGGCGTTGGGGCGCTGGAGGTCGGCGGCGACCAGCAGCGGGGTGTTGCGCTCCCCCGCCAGCCAGCGCCCGAGCTTGCCCGCCAGCGTGGTCTTGCCCGAGCCCTGCAGACCGGCCAGCATGATGACGGTCGGAGGGTTCTTGGCGAAGCGCACCTCGCGGGTCTCGCCGCCGAGGATCTCGATGAGCTCGTCGTTGACGATCTTGATGACCTGCTGCGCCGGATTCAGCGCCTTGGAGACCTCGGCCCCCTGGGCGCGCTCCTTGATCCGCGCGATGAACGCACGGACCACGGGCAGCGCGACGTCGGCCTCCAGCAGCGCGAGACGGATCTCCCGCGCGGTCGCGTTGATGTCCTCCTCGGACAACCGCCCCTTGCCGCGCAGCGAGGAGAAGACCGAGGTCAGCCGGTCGGAAAGCGTCTCGAACACGAGTGTGGCCAGTCCTTCGTATTGGGAGTGGCTTCCTAGGTTACCTGCCGGGACGCGCCGCGCGCGCCCCGGCGGGGACGCGTTCGCGGCGCCCGGTCGGCGCTCAGTTGCCGCCGGTCTCCTCGGCGGCGGGGGACTCCGAGGCGCCGGCCGACGGCGTGGAGCCGTCGGCGGCGGCGTCGCGCTCCTCCTCGATGGCGGAGACCAGTGCACTGCGGGCGTCACCGCTGAGCGCGCTCGTGGACAGCTGGGCGTCGCCGCTCATCTCGTAGCTCACCGGCGAGGAGCTGGGAGCGAGGTTGAAGTCCACGCCGCAGGAGAGGTCGACGGTGCCGCCCGACTTGAGGGTTCCGGAGTCGTTGCACTTCTTGGAGCCGAGCTCGTCGTTGGACACCTTGGCGTCCATGCGCACGGTGACGCTCAGGTCGCCGCCCCCGCCGTTGTCGGTGGACGAGGAGTCGTCCTTGACCGTGCCGGAGACGGTGCAGGAGCCGCCGGTCTCGCAGTCCAGGCTCAGCTGCTCGTTCCAGTTGACGGGCATGCGCGCGTCGGGCGCGCCCTTCAGCTCGCCGTTGGCCACGGTGAGCACGTCCTCGTAGAGCGTCTGGACGTCGCCGGTCTCGGGGGCGGTGAAGTCCAGCCGGGTGCGGGGTCCGGATTCGGCGCCCTCGGGGGTCAGCTCCTCGACCTCGGCGCGCAGCAGCTCGCCGGACTCCTCGCCGATCCAGACCCGGCTGTTGCCGCTGCCCTGCAGGTCGACCCGGTAGGCGGTGGTGCCGTCGAGGTTCTCCAGCTTGGCCTTGCCCCCGTTGGGGGCCATGCCGCTGAGGATGTCGGCCAGCGCGTCCGGCGCGAGCGTGGCGGCCGGGTCGATGCCGAGCTGGCTGCCGCTGATACGCACCCAGCTGCCGTCGTACTCGTCGGAGTCGGGGTTGGCGATGCTCTTGTCGAGCCAGAACTCGCTGGGCGCGCTGGCGAAGAGCTTGCCGTCGGCCTGCACGACCTCGGCCTCGTTCTCGTTGGTCTGCACCGTGCCGCTGGTGGTGCCCCCGCTGGTGGTGGTCAGCGAAACGTCGCTGACCACGCTGTTCTTGGTCTCGGAGACCTGCCCCTGCACCGCCACGGCGGGCTGGTCGCGCAGGGTGTCCAGCGCCGACTCCAGAAGCGGGGCCGCATCGACCGGGGTGGGCGAGGGCGAGGGCTCCTCGCCGCCGCCCGGGCGGAACTCGCTGAGGTCGATGGAGCAACCGGACGCGCCGATCACGACAGCGGCCGCCGCCGCGACGGACGTCAGGAGTCCGCGCGATCGACGTGTAGTGGGTTGAACCGGCGACATCTTGCCTCCTGCCCCCTGGGGTGGGGTGCACGTGTGTCTGCGGAACTGGCCTGAATGGATGGGACGCGCGGGCCGCCGATTCGGCTCCGGGCACGTACTCGCAGGAGAGCTCGGGACTGCACGGGAGGCGGGCAGGGGCCGCGGCGCATGATCCGACGCCCTCCTGGTTGCCGCACAAGCGTACCCAACCCGCCGGTGCTGCGAAGCGGCGCCGACCGCCTGCCGATCATAGCGAAGTGGCCGGTCCCGGCCGCGGAGGCCGGTGTGCGCGGGCGAGCGCGTACCGCAGCCGCACCTCCCCGCGCCGGCGCGGGTGAGGCAGCCCACGCCCGGCGCACACCTGGGCCGACGGGGAAGGTTCCCCGCCGGCCCGGCCGTCACCTCACGGCATGTCGTCTGGCTCGGCCGCACCGCCTCGACGTTGAGCCGGAATCAGGACCGCGCCTGCTGTGAGGCCACCTCCTCGCCCGGAGGCGTCGGCGAGGAGGGCTCGGCGCCTTCGAACTCGTCGTCCAGTTCGTCGAAGGCGTAGGCGGTCTCGGCGTGCAGCTCGGCGTCGAGTCCGTTGGTCTCGACGTGCTCCGGGATGCGGAAGCCCATGACCAGGTCGATGATCTTGGCGATGACGTAGGTGACGACGAACGAGTAGACCAGGACGCCCACCACGCCGATCGACTGCACGGCCAGCAGGCCCGCGTTCCCGCCGTAGAGGAGCCCCGCCGAGCCGTTCGCCGAGGAGGCGGCCAGCAGGCCGATCAGCAGCGAGCCGATGATGCCGCCGACCATGTGGATGCCGACCACGTCCAGGGCGTCGTCGTACTTGAACTTGTACTTCCAGCTGATGGCGTAGGCGCAGACGGCACCGGCGATCAGGCCCAGGGCGACCGAGCCCAGCGGCGTGAGGTCGGCCGCGGCCGGGGTGATGGCGACCAGACCCGCGACGGCGCCGGAGGCGAAGCCCAGCGCTGTGGCCTTGCCGTAGCGGATGCGCTCGACCAGCATCCACGCCCCGGTGGCGGCTGCCGTGGCGACCTGGGTGTTGAGCAGCGCGAGGGCGGCGGTGCCGTCGGCGGCGTAGGCGGAGCCGGCGTTGAAGCCGAACCAGCCGAACCACAGCAGGGCCGCGCCCAGGAGCACGAAGGGCAGGTTGTGCGGGCGCATGGACTCCGAACCGAAGCCCTTGCGGCGGCCCAGCACGAAGGTGAGCGCGAGCGCGGCCGCGCCGGCGTTGATGTGGACCGCGGTACCGCCGGCGAAGTCGACGACGCCGTAGCCGCCGATGTCCAGGCCGCCGATCCAGCCGTCGCCCCACACCCAGTAGGCCACCGGCGAGTACACCAGGACCGACCAGAGCGGCACGAAGAGCAGCCAGGCGCCGAACTTCGCGCGGTCGGCGATGGCGCCGCTGATGAGGGCCACGGTGATGACCGCGAACATCATCTGGAAGGCGACGTCGAGCAGCACCGGGATGCCGCCGTCGACGTCGCTGATGAGCCCGGTCACGCCGAGGAACCCGAGGCCGCCGACGAGCGGGCCGGCCGTGTCGTAGGCCAGCGAGTATCCGACGACCACCCAGACCACGCTGACGACGGCGATGCTCGCGAAGCTCATCAGCATCATGTTCAGCACGCTCTTGGCCCGGGACATGCCTCCGTAGAAGAACGCCAGGCCGGGCGTCATCAGCATCACCAGCGCGGAGGAGATCAGCAGCCACGCCGTGGTGCCGCTGTCGATGCCTTCCATTGTGTCGCCTCCATAGATCGGGCGGGGGATCGTGTTCGTCCGAGGGATGGATCGGCGAGCACGTCATCGGGCTCGGCGAAGATCACCACGCCGCCACCTTCGGATCCGCGTGTTTCCCGGCGCGGCCAGGTGTGTTGCACCGGCGTAAAGAGATGGGCCGAGGTGTTACGGGATGGTGAACCGACAGGTCATAACGGTCGTGAAGCGCCGTTGCGGTTACGACACGCGCACGCGCGGCGCCGGTCGGCGTGCGGACCGTCGTTAAGAACGCGCTAGGCCCCGGCTGAAGCGGCGTGCTGTGGGGAATGGTGGCAGTGCGCACATCCAGCCGCTCGAACGGACGCGAAGAGCGATGCTCAAGGCCGAAGAGAGTCCGCGGGACCCGCCCGCGGGCACCGCAGAGGGGTACGCGGCGCCGTCCCGGACGGCCGGCCGCGTCCCGGCGGCCCATGCGCCGACCCCCGAGCACGCGGGAAGCGCGGCGCGTCCGATCTGACGCGCACGGCGCGGCGCCCCGAAGCGCCGCGTCCTCTCCCGGCCGTGCCGTCGGCGACGGGTCGATCCTTCGGCGCGGCGCCGGTCGGCCCCCGCCCGCCTTCGGTACCGGAGGCGTGCCGGCTGCCCGGCCCCGCCCGCCGCGGCCGCAGCACGGACCGACCGACCGCACCGGGCGGCCGGCGGTACCGATCGCTGCGGCCCGCACCGGCGTTCCGGCGCGCTAAACGCACACGGCGCACCTTCGGCGGACCGGCCCGTTCGGCGGCCGCCGCCCGCCCCGCCACCCCTCCGATGCGTGCTGCGCACCGGCGGCAGCGGGGTGCGGTGCTCCCGCGCCGCGGCGCGCCGGCCGCCTGCACCGCCCTCACGGGAACGACCATGCGGTTCCCGGTGTCCGAGCCGGGAACCGGTGGCCAGCGCAGAATCGAGACAATGCCATGACCGCTCATCCCCTACCGGTCATCAGCTGCACAGGGCTGACCAAGAGCTACGGGCGCCACCGCGCCCTTTCGGGAGTCGACCTGGCCGTCGCGGAAGGCGACGTCTTCGGCTTCCTCGGTCCCAACGGGGCCGGCAAGACCACCACGATCCGGGTACTGCTGGACCTCATCCGCCGCGACGCGGGCGAGGTCACCCTGCTCGGCGGCGACCCCCGCCGCGAGGGGGTGCGTCTGCGCCGCGACATCGGCTACCTGCCGGGAGAGCTGCCCATGACCAGCAGGCGCCCGGCCCGGGAACTGCTGTCGTTCCTGGGGCACCTGCGCGGCGGCGTCGACCGGCGCGAGATCGACGCGCTGGCAAAGCGCTTCGATCTGGACCTGAACCGGCCGGTACGCGGCCTGTCCAAAGGCAACAAGCAAAAGGTCGGCCTCGTGCAGGCGTTCATGCACCGGCCGCGGCTGCTGATCCTCGACGAGCCCACCAGCGGCCTGGATCCGCTGCTGCAGCAGGAGTTCCTGAACCTGGTGCGCGAGGTCCGCGAGGACGGCCGCACGGTGTTCATGTCCTCGCACGTCCTCAGCGAGGTCCAGGACGTCGCCGACCAGGCGGCGATCATCCGCGCCGGGCGGATCGTCGCACTGGAGGACATGGACGACCTGCGGGAGCGGGCGCTGCGCCGGGTCACGCTGACCTTCGCCGCGCCGGTCGACGCCGCGGAGTTCGCCCGGCTCGACCACGTGCGCGACGCGTCCGCGGACGGCACCACCCTGACCTGCACGGTCGAGGGCAGCCCCGACGCACTGGTCAAGGCGGCGGCGGCGCACACGGTGCTCGGGCTCACCAGTGAGGAGCCGGACCTGGAGGAGCTGTTCTTCACCCACTACAACAACGGCCGCGGCACCGGGCCGCAGGAGGAGGGCTCCGATGCTGCTGCATGACATCTTCGGCAGGTTCCTGATGGACAGCCGGCGCGGGATCGTCGGCTGGATGATCGGCGTCGGCGCCGTGACCGCGCTCTACAGCTCCTTCTGGCCGTCGATGCGCGAGACCGACGAGGCGATGCAGGCCTTCGTCCAGCAGATGCCCCAACTCGCCGAGTCCATGGGCTGGAGCGACCTGTCCACGGCCGAGGGCTACCTGGGCAGCACCGTGTTCGGCCTGCTGACGCCGATCCTGGTCACCATCGCCGCGATCGCCGTCGGCACCCGCGCCGTGGCCGGCGAGGAGGAGGAAGGCGGCCTGGAGCTGGTACTGGCCCACCCGGTCAGCCGCTACCGGGTGTTCCTGCAGCGCTTCGCCGCGCTTGCGGTGTTCGTCGCACTGCTGGGCGCGACCGTCTGGGTGGTGCTGGTGGCGCTGGGCCCCGCACTCGACCTCGGCATCGCGGTGGCGAGGATCGCCGCGGCGGCACTGGCCACGGCGCTGATCGGGTTCAGCTACGGAGCGGCGGCGCTGGCCCTCGGCGCGATCACCGGCCGGCGGGCCTACGCGATGGGTGGTGCCGCCGTGCTGGCAGTGGTGGGCTATCTGGGCAACACCTTCGCGCTGCAGCAGGAGCAGCTGGAGTGGCTGCGGTTCCTCTCGCCCTTCTACTACGCGCTCGACCCCGAGCCGCTGGTCAACGGGGTCGACGCCGGATACACCGCGGTGCTGGCGGCGATCCCGCTGGTGCTGGCGGCGCTGGGCACCGCCGTGTTCGCCCGGCGCGACGTCCTGGTCTAGCGGGGTCGGCCGACCGGGCCCCGGTCGGCCGTGCCGCAGGCGAAGGCCCCGATACCGCCGGTCGGGCGGTACCGGGGCCTCACTACTCGGTCCCCGCGCCTTCCGGACCGCCTTCGAGGATCGCGTCGACGAACGCCTCGGGGTCGAAGGGCGCCAGGTCGTCGGGCCCCTCGCCCAGGCCGACGAGCTTGACCGGCACGCCCAGCTCGCGCTGGACCTGGATCACGATGCCGCCCTTGGCGGTGCCGTCGAGCTTGGTGAGCACGATGCCGGAGATGTTGACCACCTCGGCGAAGACCCGCGCCTGGCGCAGGCCGTTCTGCCCGGTGGTGGCGTCCAGCACCAGCAGCACGTCGTCGACCCGGCTCTTCTTCTCGATGACGCGCTTGACCTTGCCGAGCTCGTCCATCAGCCCGGTCTTGGTGTGCAGGCGGCCGGCGGTGTCGACGATGACCGTGTCGGCGCCGTCGTCCACGCCCCGCGCGACCGCCTCGAAGGCCACGCTCGCCGGGTCGGCGCCCTCGTCCCTGCGCACGACGGGCGCGCCGACGCGCGAGCCCCAGGTCTCCAGCTGGTCGGCCGCGGCGGCGCGGAAGGTGTCGGCCGCGCCCAGCACCACACTGCGGCCGTCTCCCACCAGCACCCGGGCGAGCTTGCCGGTCGTGGTGGTCTTGCCGGTGCCGTTGACCCCGACGACCATGACGACCGCGGGCGCTCCGGGGTGCGGTTCGGTGTGCACGGCCCGGTCCTGGTCGGTGTCGATCTGGGCGAGCAGCTCCTCGCGCAGCAGGCCCCGCACCTCCTCGGGCGTGCGGCTGCCCAGCACCTTGACCTTGGTACGCAGGCTGTCGACGATCTGCGCCGCCGAGGTCACGCCGACGTCGGCGGTGATCAGCGTGTCCTCGATCTCCTCCCACGCGGACTCGTCGAGCTTGTCCGCCGACAGAAGGCTCAGCAGGCCCTGGCCGAAGGCGTTCTGCGAGCGCGCGAGGCGGGCGCGCAGCCGCACCAGGCGCCCCGCCGACGGCGGCGGGGTCTCGATCTCGGGTACGGCCGGTGCCTCGGCTTCGGCCAGCGCTGCGGTACCGGGGGCGCGCTCCCGCTCCCCGGTCTCCTCGTCGGGCTCCGCCGTCGCCGTGCCCGCGGCGCCGCCCTCGCGCTCCCCGGCCGGGGGCTCCGGCGGGGTCTCCGTGCGCCGCGGCCGGATCAGGAACGCGCCGCCGACCACCAGGAGGGCGACGACGAAGATGATTACGGCGAAGATCGTGTAGTCCATCAGTCTCCTAGCGTGTGTGTGCGCCCTGGAAGCCGATGCCGCGCTCAAGCCTCGGACCGGGGAGGAGCCACAACGGCTTCCAGTCTCCCAGACCACCCCTTGCGATCAGGTCACGCGCCGGTGTCTCAGCCGGCTCTGTTGCGTGTCGTCCGCAGGATGAACACGAAGAACGGGGCGCCCAGGAACGCGGTCACCACGCCCAGCGGAAGCTCGGCGGGCGCGATCAGGGTGCGGGCGGCGATGTCCACCAGGATCAGGAACGCCGCGCCGGTCAGCAGCGACATGGGAAGGATCATCCGGTACCCGGTGCCCACCAGGCGCCGGACGATGTGCGGCACGACGATGCCCACGAAACCGATCAGGCCGCTGACCGAAACCGCCGCCGCGGTGGCCAGCGACGCCGCGGCGATCACCAGGATCCGCGCGCCGGTGGCGTTCAGCCCCAGGCTGAGCGCCTTCTCGTCGCCGAGGGCCAGCAGGTCGAGCAGATATCCGCAGCCCAGCAGCACCAGCACGCTCACCGCGGCATAGGGAGCGATCATCGCCACGTCGTCCCAGCCGCCGCGGCCGAGCCCGCCCATCATCCAGGCGTAGATGAGGCGCAGGTCCTCGACCCGGATCATCTGCACGAGGTTCTGCCCGGCCGAGAGGAAGGACGATACCGCCACTCCGGCCAGCACCAGGGTGGTCGTGCCGCTGCCGCCGGCGATGGTGCCCAGTGCGTAGGCGGCGGCCACCCCCGCCAGTGCGCCGGCGAAGGCCGCCACCGGCACGAGGGCGCGCGGCGAGTCCAGTAGTTGGGGGCCGAAGGCCAGCACGAGGGTCGCGCCCAGGCCGGCGCCCCCGGCCGCGCCCAGCAGGAACGGGTCGGCCAGCGGGTTGCGGAAGACGCCCTGATAGGCGGCGCCGGCGCTGGCCAGCAGCCCGCCCACCAGCGCGCCCACCACGACGCGGGGCAGCCGCAGCTCGACGAGCACCGCCTCCTGGAGCCCGCTCAGCGGCGAGTCGACCGAGGTGAACGGCAGCCGCCCCAACAGCGCCCCGGCGATGTCGAGAGGGCTGATGGACGCGGCGCCGGCGGCCACGCCCATCAGCGCGCTGACGGCCAGCAGCACCAGCCCCAGCGGCGGCCACAGCCAGGCCGCCCGCTTCCTGCTCACCCGCGCTACCCCTCCTGGGCGGCGGCGGTCAGGGCCTCGGAGACGCTTTCGGCCAGACCGACCACGCGCGGCCCCCAGCGCGACGAGATGTCGGGGTCGAGGCGGACGATGTCGTCGTTGCGTACGGCCGTGATCTCGTCGAAGGCCGGCCGGTTGCTCACGGCCCGTACGGCGCCCTCGCCCCCGTAGGCCAAGAAGATCAGGTCCGGGTTCCGCTCGACGACGTACTCCGAGGACAACTGGGGGTATCCCCCGGCCGTGTCCTCTGCGGAGTCGGCGATGTTCTGCACGCCGAAGCGGTCGTAGAGCTGGCCGATGAACGTGTCGGAGGTGGCCGAGTACATGCCCTCGTCCAGCTCGTGGTAGATGCTCAGGTCGGCGTCGCCGATCTCGTCGGCGGTCTGCTCGGCGATCTCGTCCACCTGCGACTTCACCCGGTCGGCGACCTCGTCGCCCTTCTCCGGGCGGCCGGTGGCCCTGCCGAGCATGCGCATCTGCCCGTAGGCCTCGTCCAGGGTGGTGGCGGCGGGGATCACCAGCACCGGGACGTCCACCGTGCGCAGCTGCTGCGCGGCTTCCGCGGCGTCGCGGGCGAGCACCACCAGGTCGGGGTTGTACTCGCTGACGGCCTCGACACTGGGGGTGAACCCGGACAGGTCGGTGGTGGGGGCGTTCTCGGGGTGGTTCGAGTACTCGTCGGCCGCGACGACGTCGTCTCCGGCGCCGACGGCGAAGAGCATCTCGGTGGCCGTGGGCGACAGCGAGACGATGCGCTTCGGCGGGGATTCGAGGGTGACCTCGCCGGTGGCGTCCTCGACCGTGACGGGGAAGCCGCCTTGGCCGCCGGAGGCCTGGTCGTCCTGGCCGGAGTTCTGCGGGCCGCCGCAGGCGGAGAGCGTGAGTGCCGCCAGCAGCAGTGCTGCGGGCAGGCGGCGTGCGCTTGGCACGGGGCTCCTTCAGGGGTCTCGGTGGGCGCGGTGGAGAGGCGGAGCCCGCGCGCGGCGCGGTGCGGTCCGCCCTCCCGCGAGGACAGTGGGCCGCGGCACCGCGGAGGCGGCCTGGCTCACCCGCCCGCCGGCGGGTCTCACAGTTGCGGGGCAGCGCCGGGTTCGCGGGCCGGCCGGGCCGGTCCCGCACCGGACTTCGCTCGCACGGTGCCGTTGCCCTGCGGGTTCGCACCGCAGAGCACTTTGTCCAGTTTAGTCGCATTCAACGGCGGCTCTCCGCGCGGGGGGTCGACCCATCGGCGACCTGCACCGACGCGGACGCCGGAGCGGCCGGACCGCCGGAGCGGCGCCGACCCGTCGGCGGCGGTCTCAGGGGCCCGGTACGGCGCGGTCGAGCTTCTGGCTGATGACCTGGGAGATCCCGTCGTTCTGCATGGTCACGCCGTAGAGCGCGTCGGCGGCCTCCATGGTGCGCTTCTGGTGCGTGATGACGATGAGCTGGGACGACTCCCGCAGCTCGTCGAAGATCACCAGCAGCCGCTGCAGGTTGGTGTCGTCCAGCGCCGCCTCGACCTCGTCCATGACGTAGAACGGCGACGGCCGGGCCTTGAAGATCGCTGCGAGGAACGCCACGGCCGTCAGGGACCGCTCGCCGCCGGAGAGCAGCGACAGCCGCTTGACCTTCTTTCCGGGCGGGCGGGCCTCGACCTCGATACCGGTGACGAGCATGTCGCCGGGCTCGCTGAGTACCAGGCGGCCCTCACCGCCGGGGAACAGGCGGCCGAAGATCTGCGCGAACTCCCGCTCGACGTCGGCGAACGCGGCCGAGAACACCTCCTGCACGCGCGCGTCGACCTGTTCGACCACGTCGAGCAGGTCCCGCTTGGTCTTCTTCAGATCCTCCAGCTGGGCGCTGAGGAAGGCGTGGCGCTCCTCCAGCGCCGCGTACTCCTCCAGCGCCAGCGGGTTGATCTTGCCGAGCTGGTTGAGCTTGCGCTCGGCCGCGCGGGCGCGCTTCTCCTGGACCTCGCGCACATAGGGCACGGCGACCGCCTCGTCCTCCTGGGCGTCGGAGGGCGGCGGCACCGGCACCCGGGGACCGTACTCGGCGACGAGCACGGAGACCTCGACGCCCATCTCGTCGACGGCCTTGGTCTCCAGCTGCTCCAGGCGCATCTTGCGCTCGGCGCGCGCGACCTCGCTGCCGTGGACCACGTTGACCAGCTTCTCCAGCTCCACCGACAGCTCGCGCACTCGGGCGCGCACCGTCTTGAGCTCGGCGTCGCGCGCCGCGCGCTCCTCCTCGGCCCGGTTGCGCCGGGCGTCGGCGTCGGCCAGCGAGTGCTCGATGCGCTCCAGCGCCCGCGCCGCCGACTCGGCCACCGCCTCGGCGACGCGCGACTGGCTGCGTCGCCGGGCGCGCCGCTCGGCGGCCCGGCGGCGGGCCTCCCGCTCGGCCTCGGCCGACCGCAGCAGCGCGTCGGCGCGCCCGGCGATCGAGCGCACCCGCTCCTCGGACGTGCGCACGGCCAGGCGGGACTCGGTCTCGGCCGCGCGCGCGGCGCGGGCCGCCTCGGACAGCTCGTCGCGGTGGCCGGTGTCGGGTTCGCCGTCGTCGACCGGCTCGGCTTCGGCCTCGCCCAGCCGGGCCTCCAGGGCCGCGAGGTCGTCGAGGTCGCTCTGCCGGCCGGCGGCGGCCTTGGCGGCGGCGGAGGTGTGCCGTTCGACCTCGGCGGCGGCCGCGCGGGCCTGTCCGCCGAGCCTGCCCAGCTGCTGGGCGACGTCGTTGCGCTGCTTGTCCGCGGCGCGGCGGCGCGCGGTGGCCTCCTCCAGGGCGGCGGCGAGCTCGGTGCGCTCGTCCTTGGCGGCGTAGAGGCGCTCGGCGGCCTCCTCGGCCGCGGCGGACGCGGCGTCGAGCCGCTCCGCGGCCTCGTCCACGGCCGCCTGCACTTCCAGCAGGCTGGGAGCGCTGGCCGAGCCGCCCTGCACCAGGCCGGCGCTGTAGAGGTCGCCTTCGGCGGTGACGGCGCGCAGCTCCGGCCGGGCGGACAGCAGCTCGCGCGCCTGGTCGGCGCCGGCGACCAGCACGACGCGGTCGAGCAGCGCGGTGACGGCGGGGCGCAGTGCCGCCGGCGGCGCCACCGCGTCGGCGGCGTAGCGCAGTCCGCCGGACAGCTCGGGCCAGTCCGCCCGCGGCGTGCCGCCGGGGCCGGCGGCCGCCACGACGACGCTCGCGCGTCCGGCGTCCTGCTCCTTCAGCAGCTCCACGGCCGCGCGGGCCGCGTCGGCGTCCTCGGCGGCGACGGCCTCCGACGCGGCGCCGAAGGCGGCCGCGACGGCGGTCTCGTGCCCCGCCTCGACCTCGACCAGCGCCGCCAGCGAGCCCATAAGGCCCGGCAGGCGGTCACGGGCCTCCAGCAGAGCGGCGGCACCGTCCTTGCGGCTCAGCCCTGTCTCCAAGGCCTCCTTGCGCGCGGCCAGGGCTGCGCGCTCGCGCTCGGCGGTGCGCTCGGCCTCGCGCAGCTCGTTGAGCCGGTCGTCCATCGCATCCAGGCGGCTCTTGGCCTCCTCCTGAGCGGTGTCGAGCTCGGCGTCGCCCTCGGCGAGACCGGCGGACTCCGCCTCGGCCGCCTCGTACTCCTCCTTGGCGGCCTCGGCGCGCTCACGGGCCTCGACTGCCGCGGCGTCAAGGCGCTCGACCTCGGCTTCGCTGGCGGCGAGCCTGCTGCGCAGCGCGTCGACGCGCCCGCGGAGCTTGGCCAGGCCCTCGCGGCGGTCGGCGGCGGCCCGGGCGGCGGCCGCGACGCGCTCCTCCTCGGCCTTGAGCGCCTCCTCCGCGGCGGTGCGCTCGGCGACGGCGCCCTCCAGGTTCTCCCGGGCGTCGTCGAGCCGGTACTGCAGCTCCTCCTCCTGGGCGCGGGCCTCCTCGGCCTCGCGCTCCAGCTCGGCGGGGTCGCGCCCGGAGCCCGCCTCCTCGGGCTCGGCGGCGAGGTTGCGGTGGCGCTCGGCCGCCAGCGAGGCGACGGCGTTGAGGCGCTCCTTGAGCCGGGACAACCCGTGGTAGGTGTCCTGGTGGCGGGCCAGCACCGGCGCGGCCTCGCCGGCCGCGGCGTCCAGCGTGGTCTCGCGCGCCTGGGCGTCGGCCAGCGCCTTCTCGGCGGCCTCGCGCCGGCTCCGCACGGCGGCCTCGTCGGCCTCCTCCTTCTCCAGGGCCTCGCGCAGGGTGACGATGTCGTCGGCGAGCAGCCGCAGCCGGGCGTCGCGCAGGTCGGCCTGGATGACGGCGGCCTTGCGCGCCAGCTCGGCCTGGCGGCCCAGGGGCTTGAGCTGGCGGCGCAGCTCGGAGGTGAGGTCGGTGACGCGGTCGAGGTTGCCCTGCATCGCGTCGAGCTTGCGCAGCGCCTTCTCCTTGCGCTTGCGGTGCTTGAGGATGCCCGCGGCCTCCTCGATGAGGGCGCGGCGCTCCTCGGGGCCGGCGTGCAGGACGGTGTCGAGCTGGCCCTGGCCGACGATGACGTGCATCTCGCGGCCGATGCCGGAGTCGCTGAGCAGGTCCTGGATGTCGAGCAGGCGGCAGGTGTCGCCGTTGATGGCGTACTCCGAGCCGCCGTTGCGGAACATGGTCCGCTTGATGGTGACCTCGGAGTAGTCGATGGGCAGTGCGCCGTCGCTGTTGTCGATGGTGAGGCTGACCTCGGCGCGGCCCAGTGCGGCCCGGGAGGACGTCCCGGCGAAGATGACGTCCTCCATCTTGCCGCCGCGCAGCGACTTGGCGCCCTGCTCGCCCATGACCCAGGCCAGCGCGTCGACCACGTTGGACTTGCCGGAGCCGTTGGGGCCCACGACGGTGGTGATACCGGGCTCGAAGCGCAGGGTGGTCGCCGAGGCGAAGGACTTGAAACCGCGCAGCGTGAGGCTCTTCAGGTACACGCCACCGGCCCCCTTACCTGTACGTTCGCCCGCCGCGCTCGCACGACTCAGTGACCAAGGGTGCCATGAACCGGTGCGCCGCGTCCGCGCAACCGCCCCATGTCGGAGCGGGGCCGCACAGACGCGGAGGGGGATCCGGTGCGGGGTGGGCGTCGCCGCCCCCCCGAAGGCGCGCCCCGTGCCGCCTGGGGCGGCTGGGACGCGCGGGTGGGATCGGCGGGGGCTCCGCTACACACGGTGCGGAGCGGCCGAGCGGCGTTGCCGCCGGGGGTTGCGCGATCAGGTTCCCGGGTAGACCGGGTCCAGGATCGCCGTCTGTCACTAGTTCGGGCCGGGGACGCTCGCCGCCCCTATGACACGCTGAGGGACGCCGGTCGAAGGGCGTCCCTGTTGTCGCGTCGCGTGTTCTCGCGGGGCTTCAGGCGAGCGCGGGCTCGCGATCGGTCGCCGGCACAGCGACATCGGTCACAGCCGCGGAGAGCTGGTCGTTTCGCGCCTGAAGCCGACTGATCTCGTCTTCGAGGTCACGTACTCGTTTCTGCAGCCGCCGCATCTCCTGAACCATCTGAGGGTCAGGACCTCCGACGTGGCCAAACAGAGCCTTCGCCATGATGTGGGTCCTCCACACTGAGTGACCAGATTCGATTCACGCCCATATGAGCTTCGGGAGCGCCAGAACTGCTCGGCTGCCCCCGGTTAAGGAAAGGCGCGCGGTCTGCTTTCCAGAGTCTCACCATGGGCGTTGCTGGTCAAGGTTGAACGAAACAGTTGGTTACGCACCGTAATCGGGCATATCACACCGCACGATCCGGCCAGGAACACCCCCGTGCGCGCATCCGATCGCCGATAACGGCGCCGGGACGGGTGCCCGCGAATCGCGTCGCGCCTCCAAGGATACTCATCGCTCGATGAATCCGGAGAAGGCGCCCCGGGGATTCTCCCATCTATCGACAACCCCCGCCACCTCTCCCGGCGTGTCGCCGCCGCGCAGCAGGGTGAGAAGCTCCTCACAGTGCTTGCGGGGCCCCTCGGCCACCACCTCGACCCTGCCGTCGTCCAGGTTGGTCGCCGCGCCGGTCAGCCCCAGCTCCAGGGCGCGCGCACGCACCCACCAGCGGAATCCGACGCCCTGCACACGGCCGCGCACCCATGCCGTCAGACGTGCCGCGGAGTCCTGTTCGGCGTCCACGCAACCTCCCTCGTCTTCCTCGCCGGACACCCGCCGCCCGCGGCCCGGTACGCGGCGCCGGGGCCGCGTCCGCCGTACCGCGCTTCAGCCCCGCGGAGCGCGCTGGCACCCCGGGCAGCTGTAGGACGAGCGGTTCATGAACGCCTCGCGCCGGATCGCGGCGCCGCAGCGCCCGCACGGCTGGCCAGCACGGCCGTAGGCCTTGAGTCCGCGCTCGAAGTACCCGCTCTCGCCGTTGACGTTCACGTACAGACTGTCGAACGAGGTGCCGCCCGCGGCGAGCGCCTCGCGCAACACGTCGCGCAGGTGCTCCAGCAGGCCGCTCACCTGCGGGCGGCGCAGGTGCGCCGTGGGGCGTGCCCAGTGCAGCCGCGCGCGCCACAGCGCCTCGTCCGCGTAGATGTTGCCTACCCCGCTGATGAGGGACTGATCCAGCAGCGCGCGCTTGATCTCGGTGCGCTTTCGCCGCAGCGTGGCGGAGAACACGTCGTCGTCGAACGCCGGGTCCAAGGGGTCCAGCGCGATGTGGCTGATCACCGCGGGCACCCCGGCCGAGCCTCCTCGCGTGTCGTCGACCAGGGGGTCGATCATCAGGTGGCCGAACGTCCGCTGGTCGACGAAGCGCAGCTCGCGCTCGGCCGGCCCCAGCCCGATGCGCACCCGCTGGTGGCGCTCGGCGGCGTGTTCGCGCGGCTGGACCAGCAGCTGGCCGCTCATGCCCAGGTGGGCCAGCATCGCATCGCCGGAGTCGAGCTCCAGCCACAGGTACTTGCCGCGGCGCCGGACGGCGGTGAAGGAGCGCTCCTTGAGCCTCAGGGAGAAGTCCTCGGCGCCCGCTGTGTGACGGCGGACCGAGCGGGGATGCAGGACGGCGACGTCGTCGACGGTGCGGCCGGCCACCCAGTGCTCGACCCCGGCGCGGACGACCTCGACCTCGGGAAGCTCGGGCACGGCGGTCTCAGCTCTCGTCGGCCGTGTCGGCGGCTTCGGCGTCGAGCGCCTCGGCCTTCTCTGCGCGCGCAGCGGAGGCGGCGCGGATGGCCTTCCAGGCCGACTCCGCCGCCTGCTGCTCGGCCTCCTTCTTGCTGCGCCCCTCGCCCATGCCGTAGTCGTCTCCGGCGACCCGCACGGTGGCACGGAAGGTCTTCTGGTGGTCGGGGCCGCTCTCGTCGACGTGGTACTCGGGCACTCCGAGCAGCTCGGCCGCGGTGAGCTCCTGCAGGGAGGTCTTCCAGTCGAGCCCGGCGCCCAGCCCGGAGGCGGTGGCGATGAGCGGGTCGAACAGCCGGTGCACGAAGTCGGAGGCGACGTCCAGGCCGCGGTCCAGGTAGACCGCGCCGATGATGGCCTCCAGGGTGTCGGCGAGGATGGAGGACTTGTCGCGGCCCCCGGTGCCCTCCTCGCCGCGGCCCAGCCGGATGTACTCGCCGATGCCCAGCCCGCGGGCGACGTCTGCCAGCGCGCGCATGTTCACCACGGCCGCACGCAGCTTGGCCAACTGGCCCTCGGGCAGGTCGGGGTGCTCGCGGAAGAGGGTGTCGGTCACGATCAGGCCGAGCACGGAGTCGCCGAGGAACTCCAGGCGCTCGTTCGTGGGCAGACCGCCCTTCTCGTAGGCGTAGGAGCGGTGCGTCAGCGCCCGCGCCAGCACCTTGGCGTCGATCTCGACGCCGATCGCCTGGTAGAACTCGCGGGCCTCGGCCGCGTTGAGTTGTGTGGCCACTCGACGTTCACACTCCTGATCGGGGCTCCCGGTGGCGCGGATCGCGGCCTGGGCCGTGAGTTCAGCCACTCTGATCGAACGTGTGCGCTGGGTTCAAGATGTCGCGGCGGCCGAGCGGGGCACGGCAGGGACCGCCGTGCCGGCCGGAGGAGACTCGGGACCTCCCGGTCCGCGGGGCGGGAACCGGTGGAACCCGCGCGGCGGCGGTCCGCCCGACGCGCGGCGCCGGTCCGGATATCCCAGCCGCCTGGGCTGCGGGAGGAGGCCAACTTCAGCTCCGCTAGCTCTGCGCTCGACTGAGCCGATCAGGGACGCTCGAGGGCGAGGTGAGCGTCGAGGAGGGGCGCTGCCCCTGCCCGGCGGCCACCACGGCCTCGGGATATGCCCGAACCGGCGCTTTCGGCTCCGATTTTCGCAGACCGGCGAGCCGAGACGACCGGACGGGGGTAGGGCGGCGCCGCTCCCCCGTCCGGTCGTCATCGCCCGGAGTCCTCAGACGTCGAGGACCTGGCGGTTGTTGTAGGTGCCGCACGTCGGGCAGGCCGTGTGCGGGAGCTTGGGGTCGCGGCAGCGCGGGCAGGTGACCAGCGTCGGGCGCGAGGCCTTCCACTGGGAACGGCGCTTGCGGGTGTTGCTCCGCGACATCTTCCGCTTCGGGACAGCCACGTCAATCCTCCTGGGTCATCCCGCGCGGTCGCGGGAGCGTTACTGGCAGGGCGCCCCCGCTTGCCCGGGGAGCGCCACGGTGCTCCGGCGGCCCTCCTCCGCCCGGAGGCGAAGTGGTGGGGCTACCGCGGAGCGGGGCTCGTCATCGGTCGCCGAACTCCTCGCCGATGTCGCGCAGCGCCTCCCAGCGGGGGTCGATGCGCTCGCCGTGGCCGTGCTCGGGCCCGGCCTCGGCGAGTTTCACCCCGCACTCGGCGCACAGCCCGGGACAGTCCTCCCGGCACAGCGGCGACAGCGGCAGCGAGAGCACGACGG
Organism: Streptomonospora arabica; assembly: GCF_039531585.1. NCBI lineage: Bacteria > Bacillati > Actinomycetota > Actinomycetes > Streptosporangiales > Nocardiopsidaceae > Streptomonospora > Streptomonospora arabica. The sequence goes on from NZ_BAAAQI010000004.1 coordinate 229,994, forward strand.
CGTCGCGCACCACTTGGTCGAGGTCGAGGAGTTCGCCCTCTAGATAGTAATCCTCTTCCTCGTCCTCGGTGTCCGAGTCCTGCGGTCCGAGGCCGTCCTCGCCGGGATAGCGGAACAGCTCCTGGAACGGGGCCTCGACGGTGTCGCCCACCGGGTCCAAACACCGGGCGCACTCGGCCTCGTAGGCGACGCGGGCCTTCCCGGTGACAAGGACCCCCTCCATCACGGCCTCCAGCCGCAACTGGAGCTCGATCGGCGCCCCCTCGGGCACGCGCGCCATCCCCGTAGCGAGGTGCGCGGGTGCGGGCGCGGAGCGCTCGACGGTCCGCATGGAGCCGGGTTGGCGCCCCAGCGGCCGGGTGTCGACCACCAGAGGGGCCCGGGCGTCTAGACGTGACAGAGTGATCGCGCTTTCGGCAGTGCCGCCCCCGCGCGGCGGGTGCGGCGGTCGGTGGTCGTCGGGACGACCTCTCGGACAGAACGGACCACCTCGGTAGAGGCGGAGCGGCCGCGCCCGAGATGAGGGCGCAGCCGATCAGCAAGTATAGCTACGGCCGCAGACCCGGCCCAAATCCGGCGGAAGGCCCGCCTGCGCGGCCGCTGCCGCGCCGGTGGGCAGACCGGGAGGCGGCCGCCGGGCGGCCGATCCCGTGGGCCCTGCGATCCCGGGGCCCGCCCCGCCCGCTGACCGGCCGGCGGCGGGTGGGGCCTCAGGAGGACTCGCGGTCCTTGTACTTGTCGCGCAGCCGCTGATCGACGTTGGGCGTGACCAGGCTGCTGACGTCGCCGCCGTACTGCGCGATCTCGCGCACGAGGCTGGAGCTGAGGAACGAGTACTGCGGGTTGGCCGTCATGAACAGCGTCTCCACCCCGGCCAGGCGGTAGTTCATCTGGGCGATCTGCAGCTCGTAGTCGAAGTCGCTGACCGAGCGCAGGCTGCGGATGATCGCGCCGATCCCGTTGTCGCGGCAGAAGTCCACCAGCAGCCCGTTGAACTGCGAGATCCGCACGTTTTCCAGGTCCGCGGTGCACTCGCGGAGCATGGCGACCTTCTCCTCGACGCTGAACAGGCCGCGCTTGTTGACGTTCGTCAGCACGGCCGCCACCACCTCGTCGTACTGCCGCGCGGCGCGCCCGATGATGTCGATGTGTCCGTTGGTTACCGGGTCGAAGGACCCGGGGCAGACGACGCGACGCACTGGCTCGTTCCTCTCGACGGACGATCCCTGTGGGCCCGCGGGCCCTACCGGGGCGAGCGGTCTTCGCGGGGCGCGGGCCGCGGCGCTCAGCGCGGACCGGAATGGCTCGCTGCGCGACCGTACCAAAGCGCCGCCTCGCCGTACCGGCGGACCCGGTCCGGGGTGTACCCCTCGGGCCAGGCCAGGTCGCCGCTCCGGCTGGCGCGCTCGACCACCACCAGCGCGGCGGGGTGCAGCCAGGCGTGGTCGCGCAGCCCTTCCAGCACGGCCGCGACCTCGGCGTCGCCGGAAGCGTAGGGCGGATCGGCCACGGCGAGGTCGTAGGCGCCGTCGCGCGGCCCCTCCTCCAGCACCCGGCGCACGCGACCGGCGGCCACGCGGGCGCCCTCCAGCCCCAGTGACGCGATGTTGGCGCGCAGCGTGGACACCGCCCTGCGGTCGGACTCCACCAGCAGGGCGTGCTCGGCGCCGCGGGAGAGCGCCTCCAGGCCGATCGCGCCCGAGCCCGCGTAGAGGTCGAGCACCCTCAGCCCGTCGAAACCGCCCAAATCCGACAGCGCCGAGGCGAACAGCGCCTCGCGCGCCCGGTCGCTGGTGGGCCGGGTGCCGTGTCCTCCGGGGACGGCGATCCGCCGCCCGCGGGCGGCGCCGGCGATGATGCGGGTCATGGGGGTCACGGTAGCGCGCGGAGTGCGGGCGCCACACGCGGCCGGGGCCGGCGGGGGCTCAGGTCTTCTCCAGGTACTCCGCGCGCTCCTCGGTGAGCAGCGCGTCGAGGGCCTCGGCCAGCGGCCGGTGCCCTTCGAGCTTGGGGTCCTCGTCGACGTAGCGGGCGGCCTCCTCGCGGGCCCGGCCGATCAGCTCCTCGTCGCGCAGCAGGGTGAGCATGCGCAGCGACGAGCGCCGCCCGGACTGGGCGCCGCCGAGCACGTCGCCCTCGCGGCGCTGCTCAAGGTCGACCCGGGAGAGCGCGAAGCCGTCGGTGGTGGCGGCGACGGCGTCCAGCCGCTCGCGTGCGGGCGAGCCCTCCTCGGCCTCAGTGACCAGCAGGCACAGGCCGGGCAGCCCGCCGCGGCCCACGCGGCCGCGCAGCTGGTGCAGCTGCGAGACGCCGAAGCGGTCGGCGTCGGTGATCACCATGACCGTGGCGTTGGGGACGTCCACGCCGACCTCGATCACCGTGGTGGCCACGAGCACGTCGGTGCGCCCCTCGGCGAAGCGGCGCATGGCGGCGTCCTTGTCCTCGGGCGAGAGGCGGCCGTGCAGCGGTTCGACGCGCAGCCCGGCGAGCGGGCCGGCGGCGAGCTCGCTCGCGACCTCGGTCACGGCCAGCGGCGGGCGGCGCGCCTCGCCGTCGCCCGGCGCCTCGGCACCGTCGGCCGGGGACGGGTCCTCGGCCCCGGCCTGGTCGCCGTCGCCGATGCGCGGGCAGACGACGTAGGTCTGGCGCTGCTCGGCGGCCTCCTCGCGGACGCGCCGCCAGGCCCGCTCCAGGAAGTGGGGCTTCTCCAGCGCCGGCACGACGTGGGTGGACACCGGCGCGCGACCGGCGGGCACCTGGTTCAGCGCCACCGTGTCGAGGTCGCCGTAGACGGTCATGGCCACGGTGCGGGGAATGGGTGTGGCGGTCATCACGAGCACGTGCGGACGCCCCTCGGCGGACTTCTCGCGCAGGGCGTCGCGCTGCTCGACGCCGAAGCGGTGCTGCTCGTCGACGACGATGAACCCGAGGTCGGCGAAGGAGACGTGCTCCTGCAGCAGCGCGTGGGTGCCCACGACGATCCCCGCCGCTCCCGACGCCGCGTCGAGCAGGCTCTCGCGGCGGGCTGCGGCGCCCTGGGAGCCGGTGAGCAGGGCGACCCGGGTGGCGTTCTCGGCGCCGTCGAGCATGCCGGCCTGGGCGAGCGGGCCGAGCATCGCGGTGATGGAGCGGTGGTGCTGCTGGGCCAGGACCTCGGTGGGAGCGAGCAGGGCGGCCTGGCCGCCGGAGTCGACGACCTGGAGCATGGCCCGCAGTGCGACGAGCGTCTTGCCCGCGCCGACGTCGCCCTGCAGCAGCCGGTGCATGGGATGGGTGGACGACAGCCCTTCGGCGACGGCGGCGCCGACCTCGCGCTGCCCCTCGGTGAGGTCGAACGGCAGCGCGGCGTCGAACGCGTCGAGCAGACCGCCGGAGCGGCCCGGCCGGGGCCGGGCGGCGACCTCGGCCGCCTCGCGGCGGCGCCGGGCCAGGGCGACCTGGAGCACGAAGGCCTCGTCCCACTTCAGGCGGATGCGGGCACGGGGGATGTCGTCGGAGTCGGCGGGGCGGTGGATGCGCTCCAGCGCCTCGCGCAGGTCGAGCAGGCGGTGCCGGGAACGCAGGTCCGACGGCAGCGGGTCGGCGGGGCCGGAGTCGCCGATCTGGTCGAGCACCAGGCTTACGCACCGGGCGATGGTCATCGACGGCAGGTCCTTGGTCGCCGGGTAGACGGGGATGGGGCGTTCGGCGAACTCGCGGGCGCGCCCGTCGTCGGCGGAGTCCTCGGGCAGCATCTCGTAGACGGGGTGGGCGAGCTGCTTCTTGCCGCGGTAGGTCGAGACGCGGCCGGCGAACATGCCCCGCCGCCCGGTGACGAGCTCGCGCTGGTGGTAGCCGACCTTGGCGAAGAAGGCCAGGGTGAGCCGCCCGGTGCCGTCGGTGATGACCGCCTCCAGCAGGCTGCGGGGCTTGCCCCCGGGACCGCGGCGCAGGTCGCGCTTGTGCACGGAGTGGACCTCGGCGACGACCGTGACCTGCTCCCCCTCGGCCAGCGAGGAGAGGTCGGTCAGCTCGCCGCGCGTGGCGTAGCGGCGGGGGTAGTAGCGCAGCAGGTCGCCCACGGTGTGCAGGCCGAGCTCGCCGGCGAGCTTCTTCGCGGCGGTGGCGCCCAAGGGTGTGCGCAGCGGTTCGTCCCAGCTGGTCACTCCGGTCTCCCCCTCTCGCCGGCGGCGGACGGTTCGCAGACCGCCTCACGGTGCACGCTAGTGCGTTTCTACACCCCGGTGCCGACGTCCGCGGGCGTCCGCGCGCGAGGGTGCGGTCCCCGGGGCCGGGGCGAGCCGGTATAGTGGTGGGCGGACGTGCGGCGTCCGCGCCGGATCCTCGGCCGTGCCGCCCGCATCCGGGTCCGGGGCACGCTCTCCGGCGACCCCGCTCCCGCGTGCGCGGTAAGCGTTCTGCGTTCCTTCCCGATTGGAAGTCGGCGCAGGTCGTCGTGTACGCTCCGACGGTTGGCGCGCCGCGCCAACCTGCTCATCAGACCTCTCTCGGGTTGTCCGCACCGTATCGGCGCGCGTGCGGATCCGAGCGCTTGAATGGAGTTACCGTGGCTTCCGTCTGCGACGTCTGCGGCAAGGGACCAGGGTTCGGTAACAGTGTTTCCCACTCGCACCGCCGCACCCGCCGCCGCTGGAACCCCAACATCCAGACCGTGCGCACGCGCGTGGGCGGTACGCCCAAGCGCATGCAGGTGTGCACCTCCTGCATCAAGGCCGGCAAGGTCGATCGCTGACCGCGGACCCGCTCCGCGCTCCACGGCGTCCATGAGCGCCACGGCATCGCGCCGTGGCGCTTTTCGGCGTGCGCTGCGGCGGCCGGACGGCCCGATCCGCCGCGAGCGCGGACCCGCCGCGTAGACGCGCGGCCGTTCGGCCTCCGCTCAGTTCTGCGCCGAGTCGGCGCCGGCCCAGTCGCAGGGGCTGGCGTTGATCGAGCAGGAGACCGGGTTCTGCGCCCGCCCCTCGGCGGTGAAGCTGACGGTCACCGACTCCCCCGGCCGCAGCCCGGCGGCGTCCGCGGGCTCGCTTGCGACGATGCCGTTCTCGGTGGACCGCCACTCCGCGTCCGATACCGAGGTGACCTCGGCGTCGGCGAACTCCAGGGCGAGCTCCCAGTCGTCGAGGACGGCGGAGCCGGTGTTGGTGACGGTGACCTCGCCGGTGAACCCGGTGGCCGAGGACTCGACGGCCTCGTAGGAGACGACGCTGACCATCTCCGCTCGGGAGCCGGTACCGGCGGTGGCCTCGGGGCCGGGGGCGGCGGTGGCGCCGCCGGGGGCCAGCGGCTCGCTCGTCCCGGGGGCCGAAGGGTTGCTCTCCTGCGCCGTGGGGGGTTCGCTGAAGCGCAGGTAGATCTGGGTCGTGCTGTAGCCGAAGAGGGTGAGCGCGAGCGTGACGCCGGAGATCAGCAGCACGTTGAGCAGGCGCGGCGGCTGCACCCGCCGGGGCACGGTGCTGCCGAGGAAGTAGCCGACGGCGGCCACCCTGCCCTTCTCCGCGGGCTCGGAGCGGTGGGCGCCTCTCTGGGGCCGTTCGGCGAGCGGATCGCGGCGGTCGGCTCGCATGCGCTCGGAAATGTCCGGCCGCGGCTTCGGCGAATCCGCCCGGGACCGGTCGTCCCTTCCACGTGGCCGCACGGTGACCCCGTTCCGGTGCAGACTGAAGAAACAGGCAGAGCTTAGCGTGAGTTGGCCTTCAAAACCGACATCTTAACCCGGCGTCCGCGCCGGATGACATAACGTTCGCCGGATCTGCCCCATTCGTTATCTCAAGAGATGCATGTCGGCGAATGGCCGATTCGAGCCCCGCTGAACGACGGTCCGGGCGCGTGTCAGCGGAAATGCTCCCAGCCCTGCGGCTCGGCGGCGGCGCCGTCGACGGTGACACCCGGCCCGCCGGCACCGGGCGCGGTGACGGCCGCGACGGGGCGCCACTGCGGCGGCAGATCGGTCTCGGGCGGGAACGCGGCGGCCAGGGCGTGGTCCTCGCCGCCGAAGAGCATGCGCTGCAGCGCCGGGTGCCCGGGGCGGCCCAGCTCCTCCAGCAGGGCAACGGCCTCGCACAGCGCGGGCTCGGGCACGAGCGCGGCGGAGTCGACGTCCACGCCCACACCGCTGGCACGCGCGATGTGTCCGAGGTCCTGCACCAGCCCGTCGCTGACGTCGAGCATCGCCCGCGCGCCCAGGTGCGCGGCCTCGGGGCCGCGCGCGTAGGGCGGGCGCGGCCTGCGGTGCTCGCGCAGGCAGGCGAGCCATCCGGGACCGCCCGCAGGCGCCCGCAGGCCCAGCACCCGCGCCGCGTCCTCGGCTCCGCCGATCCCGGCCTCCAGGAGCGAGAAGCCGGCGGAGGACAGCCCGAGGCACCCGGTGACGGCGACGACGTCGCCCGGCAGCGCGCCGTCGCGGCGCACCGCCGGCAGACCCTGCAGGTCGCCCAGCGCGGTGACGGCGACGGTGATCTCGCCCGCGGAGACGGTGTCGCCGCCGACCACGGCGGCCCCCGCAAAGGCGCATTCGGCGCGCAGGCCTTCAGCGAGACCGTCGGCCCAGTCGACGGGCAGATCGGGCGGTGCGGCGAGGCCGACCAGCAGCGCCGTCGGGCGGGCGCCCATCGCGGCGATGTCGGCGAGGTTCTGCGCGGCGGCCTTGCGCCCCACATCCTCGGCCGACGACCACTCGCGGCGGAAGTGCCTGGTCTCGACCAGCAGGTCGGTCGTGGCCACAACGCGCCGATCCGGGGCGGTCACGATTGCGGCGTCATCGCCGGGACCGAGGATTACGTCGCCTGTTCGCGGGAATCTGGCCGTCACGCGCTCGATCAGGCCGAATTCGCCCAGTTCCCCAATGGTGCTCCACACAGCTATCAGGGTACGGTGACGCCTCGGCACCAGTGGTCTAGACCCTGCTGGGCAGGCAAGCGCGGCCGGCGGTCCGGCGCACGAGCGGGACAGGACGGCGGACCGGGACGGACCGGCGGGATCGGCACGGCCGGGCGAGGATGAGCAATGGAGGGTTCCATGGTGCAGGCGTACGTGTTGGTCCAGACCGAGGCGGGCCGGGCGGCCGATGTCGCGCGCGACATCGCCGCCATCGACGGGGTCACCCAGGCCGAGGACGTGACCGGCCCCTACGATGTGATCGTGCGGGCCGAGGCCGGCGACATCGACGCGCTCGGCCGCCTCGTCGTCGCGCGGATCCAGCGCCTCGACGGCATCGCCCGCACCCTGACCTGCCCGATCGTCAACATCTGACGCGGCGGCCGGGCACGGGTCGGCAGGCAGGGATCGTCCAGCACACGACGGGGACCGGTGGCGAGGACATGCGACGTGCCGCGACGGGGATCGCCGCGCTCTGCGCAGCGGGCGTGCTCGCGAGCTGCTCGGCCGGCGCGGTGGAGATGCCCGCGCCCACTCCCGAGCCGGCCGCGGCGGAGATGTGCCGCGCGCTCGTGAACCGCCTGCCCCAGACCCTCTTCGACCAGGAGCGGGTCGAGGTCCGGCCCGAGACCCCCTACTCGGCGGCGTGGGGCGACCCGCCGATCGCGCTGCGCTGCGGTGTGGGGAGCCCGGCCAACCTGCGGCGCGACTCCCGGCTCACGGTGGTCAACGAGATCGCCTGGCTGCCCGGCTCGGAGGACCGCCCCGAGCTGTTCACCGCGGTGGGGCGCGAGGCCTACGTCGAGATGACGGTTCCGGCCTCCTACGGCGCGCCCGCCGAGGGCCTGGTGGAGGTGAGCAACCTGATCAAGCAGGAGATACCGGCGCTTCCTCCCGGCGAGCTCTGAGGCCGAGGCGGAGCGACGGCGGCGGCGCCCGCGAACCGTCGTCCGCGAGCGCCGCCGGTCGGAGGGCGTCCCCTCAGCGCTGCATCCCCCCGGTCAGCGCGTCGAGGCCGCCGGCCTCCTCCAGCTCCTGCGCAGTGAGGTCGAGCCCGCCGGTGCAGGCCGCGCCCGGCTCGGGCACGTTCGGACTGCGCTCGAAGGCCCGCAGGAACTGGGTGATCCGCTCGTCGTCGGGCGACGTGGCCTCGATCCGGTTGCCCCAGGCGGTGGCCACGATCGGCGCCGGCATCTCCTTCTCGTCGTAAGGGCTGACGAGGACATAGCTGCCCTGGCTATAGAGGGACTCCAGCTTCTCGACCTTCTCCCCGGCCAGGTCGGGGGAGTAGGTGATCCAGACCGCCCCGTGCTCCAGGGAGTGCACCGCGTTCATGGAGGACAGGGGCGCGTCGTAGACCCCGCAGTTCTGCCAGACGGCGTGGTGGTCGCCGCCGGCGGGCGGGGTCTGCTTGTAGTCGACGGGTTCGGTGACGTGCTGGTTGGTCAGCCCCTCGAAGGTCTGCAGGTTCGCGATGTCGGACGCCTGGGCGGCGCCGCCTCCGCCCGCTCCGCGGTCGTAGGCGACCCAGATCCCGAAACCGACGAGTCCGGCGAAGAGCACTCCGGCCCCCGTGAAGGCGGTGACGCGCACGATGCGCGACCGCCTCTCCGCGCGCTCGCGCTGTCGGCGCCGCTCCTCGGCCTTCCGGCGGCGTTCGGCTGCGTTCTTGGCCACTGTGCTTCTCCCGGGTGGGTGGTCACGCGTTATACACCGTTACGCTCAATGCACGGTGCGCCATTTGCGAACGCGCGTATCGCCGGAAAGGTTCCCATAGGTGGCGAAGAGCATATGACAGAGACCGTGGACGAAGACACCTCGCAGGACGGCGACGAAGCCGCCCCCGCCCGGCGTCGGCGCACGGTGCCGCTGCTGATCGCCGTCCCCCTGGTCGTCGTGGCACTGGTCGGCGGCTACCTGCTCGGACGGCCCGCGTACCCGGTCGACGGATCCGCCGACGCGGGATTCCTGCGTGACATGAGCGTGCACCATTCGCAGGCCGTGGACATGTCGCTGATCGTGCTGGAGGAGGCCGACGACCGCGTGCTGCGGACCCTGGCCACCGACATCCTCCGCACGCAGCAGGAGCAGATCGGCCGGATGCAGGGCTGGCTGGTCGAGTGGGGCCTGCCCGCACGCGGTGCGCAGCCGTCCATGGCCTGGATGGAGGGCCACGGCAGCCACAGCGGGCACGGCGGCAGCAGGGGCGGTGACGGCGGCGAGGGCTCGGCGCGGATGGCAGGCATGGCCACGGAGGCGGAGATGGACGAGCTCCGCGCGGCGGAGGGCGAGGAGGCCGAGGTCCTCTTCCTGCAGCTGATGATCGACCACCACGAGGGCGGCGTCGACATGGCCCAGGCGGAGGCCGACCTGGGCGGCGAGCAGATGGTCGTGGACTTCGCCCAGGGCATGGTCGAGGCGCAGAACAGCGAGATCGAGCTGATGGAGCGCATGCTGCGCGACCGCGGCGTCGATCCCGAGTAACAGCGGGAGCGGCCCCGCTCCGTATCCGGATCCCCGGATCCGCCCGCGTTGCGGCGGGTCCGGGTGACGTGTCCCTCTCCGAACCCGGTCGACTTACGACGCTCTGTAGAACTACAGTTTGTAGTACTACGGGCCGTCTACATAAGGACCCTTGGAGAGGCGGGCATGGACGCTCTGGATCTCGCACGGTGGCAGTTCGGCATCACGACCGTCTACCACTTCCTGTTCGTGCCGCTGACGATCGGGCTGTCGGTGATCGTCGCCTCGCTGCAGACCGCCTGGCACCGCACCGGCAGGTACCGGTACCTGCGGGCCACGAAGTTCTTCGGCAAGCTGTTCCTGATCAACTTCGCCATGGGCGTGGTCACCGGCATCGTGCAGGAGTTCCAGTTCGGGATGAACTGGAGCGAGTACTCCCGCTTCGTCGGCGACGTCTTCGGCGCCCCACTGGCGATGGAGGCGCTGCTGGCGTTCTTCCTGGAGTCCACGTTCATCGGCCTGTGGATCTTCGGCTGGGACCGGCTGCCGCGCCGGGTCCACCTGGCCTGCATCTGGGCCGCGGCCGTCGGAACCAACATGTCGGCCTACTTCATCCTCGCGGCCAACGCCTGGATGCGGCACCCGGTCGGCTTCACCCGCGACGAGGAGACCGGCCGCGCCCAGCTCACCGACATCTGGGCGGTACTGGGCAACACCCAGGCGTGGTCCACCTACCTGCACGTGGTCTCCGCCGCGTTCATCACCGCGGGGATGTTCGTCGCCGCGGTCAGCGCCTACAAGCTCTGGACCTCACGGCCGAGCGGGCCGGGCGGGGGCACCGACGGCGAGGACCCGGCCCCCGGGGCGAACACCCCCGCCGGCCGCGAGCGGGAGCTGTTCCGGACCACGCTGCGGGCCGGCATGGTCGTCACCCTGATCGCGGGCGTGCTGGCGGTCTACTCCGGCGACCACCAGGCCAAGCTGGCAGCCGCCTACGAGCCGATGAAGCTGGCCGCGGCCGAGGCGCACTGGGAGACCGAGGAGGGCGCCCCCTTCTCGACCTTCGCCGTCGGCGACACCGACGAGCGGCTCAACGTCGTCGACGTCAACGTGCCGCACGTGCTGAGCTTCCTGGCCACCGGAAAGATCGACGGCACCGTCGAGGGCATGAACGACCTGCAGGAGCAGTACGAGCAGACCTACGGAGAGGGGAACTACATCCCCAACGTCTTCGTCCTGTACTGGTCCTTCCGGCTGATGATCGGCCTCGGGCTGTTCGGTGTCGGCGTCTCCGCGCTGGGCCTGTGGCTGACCCGGCGCCGCCGCCTGCCCCGGACCCGCTGGTTCTACTACGCGGCGGTCCTCGCGCTGCCCGCCGCCCTGGCCGCCAACATCCTGGGCTGGGTCCTCACCGAGATGGGCCGCCAGCCCTGGACCGTGCACGGCGAACTGCTCACCGCCGCCAGCGTCTCCCCCGGCGTCAGCCTGGGCACCGTCGCGTTCTCGCTCGCCGCCTTCACCGGGATCTACGCCGTGCTCGCGGTGGTCGAGGCCGGGCTGCTGTGGCGCTACGTCAAGGCCGGCCCGTCCCACGTCATCCCCGACCGCGACGACGAGGACGAGCAGACCGCCGACTCCCCCGTGCCGGCCTTCGTCTACTAGGAGCCGACGACCATGGAACTGCCCGACATCTGGTTCATCGCCATCGCGGTCCTGTGGACCGGCTACTTCGTCCTCGAAGGCTTCGACTTCGGCGTGGGCGTCCTGCTGCCCCTCATCGGCCGGGACGACACCGACCGGCGGGTGATGATCAACGCGATCGGCCCCGTGTGGGACGGCAACGAGGTGTGGCTGATCACGGCCGCCGGCGCGATGTTCGCCGCGTTCCCCGCCTGGTACGCCTCGGCGTTCAGCGGCTTCTACCTGCCGCTGCTGATCGTGCTGCTGGCGCTGATCGCGCGCGGCGTCGCCTTCGAGTACCGGGGCAAGGGCGACACCGACCGCTGGCGCGCCTGGTGGGACCGCGCGATCGTCTTCGGCAGCACGGCGCCGGCGGTGCTGTGGGGGGTGTTCTTCGCCAACCTCGTGCGCGGTGTGCCGATGGACGCCGACGGCATCGTGGCCGCGGGGATCACCGACCTGCTCAACCCCTACGCACTGTTGGGCGGGCTGACGACGCTGGCGGTGTTCACCCTGCACGGCGCGGTGTTCCTAACTCTCAAGACCTCCGGGCCGGTGCGGGCCCGCGCCCGCGCGGCCGCACTGCGCACGGCGGCCGTCGCGGTGCCCGCGGGCGCGGGGTTCCTGGCGTGGACGCAGTACGCCTACGGAGCCGCCTGGACGCTGCCGGTCGCCGCCGCGGCCGCGATGGCGCTGGTGGCCGGCGCGTTCCTGGCCGCCGCGGGGCGCGAGGGCTGGTCGTTCACGGCGACCGCCGTCGCGATCGGCGCGGCGACGGTCACGCTGTTCGGGTCGCTCTACCCGGCGGTGCTGCCCTCGACCACCGACGCGGCCTACGACCTGACGGTGGCCAACGCCTCCTCGGCCCCCTACACGCTCACCGTCCTCTCGTGGGTGGCGGTGGTCTTCCTGCCGCTCGTCCTGGCCTACCAGGCGTGGAGCTACTGGGTCTTCCGCAAGCGGGTGAGCCGGGAGCAGATCGACCCCGCCCCCGCCTATGGTGGCCGTGAGCCGGCACGCGCGGGCGGCGGGGAACGCCCGGACGCCGGGACGCCGTCCGCCCCGGCGCCGAGCCCGTCCGGCGACTGACGACCCGGGAGGACGTGGTCCATGAAGCCCCTCGACCCCCGCCTGGTGCGCACCGCAAGCGCCGTTCGGGTGCACCTGGCCGTCACAGTGGCCACCGGGGCCGCGGTGACCGGGTTGATCCTGGTCCAGGCGTGGCTGCTGGCTCGGGTTATCACCGGTGCGGCGTCGGGGGCGGGCACGGCCGAGCTGGGCTGGGCGATCGGCGCGGTCGCCGCCGTGGCCGTGGCACGGGCGGCCATGGCCTACGGCGCGGAGACCGCCGCCCTGCGTTCGGCGGCGAAGGCGAAGTCGCAGCTGCGCCGGCGGCTGGTGGCGCACGTGACCGGCACCGCCGGTGCGGACGGCCCCCGGGAGGGCAGGGGGGATGACGACTCCCGCGGGCCCGCGCAGGGCTCGGGGGTGGAAGCGGTCTGGTTGTCAGGGCAGACCGGTTCCGAAGAGGGGACGAGCACGCCACGCGCCGGTGAGTTGGTCACGCTCGCCACTCGTGGCCTCGATGCGCTGGATGACTACTTCGCCCGGTATCTCCCGCAACTGGCGCTGGCGGCGCTCGTCCCCGCCGCCGTCCTCGTCGTCGTGGCGAGCGCGGACTGGATCTCGGCGGCCGTCATCGCGGTGACGCTGCCGCTGATCCCGCTGTTCATGGCGCTGGTCGGCCTGCACACGCAGGCGCGCACCCAACGGCAGTGGCAGCTGCTCAACCGGCTCGGCGGCCACTTCCTGGACGTGGTGGAAGGGCTGCCGACTCTGGCGATCTTCCGCCGGGCCAAGGCGCAGGCCGCCATCATCCGCCGCATCACCGACGAGCACCGGCGCACCACCATGTCCACGCTGCGCGTGGCCTTCCTGTCGGCGTTCGTGCTGGAGCTGCTCTCGACCCTGGCCGTGGCCCTCGTCGCGGTCGAGATCGGCATCCGGCTGATGTACGGCATGCTCGACTACCAGACCGCGCTGCTCGTGCTGATCCTCGCTCCGGAGGCCTACCTCCCGCTGCGCGAGGTCGGCTCGCGCTTCCACGCGAGCATGGAGGGGGTTGCGGCGGCAGAGCAGGTGTTCACCGAGCTGGAGAGGCGACGAGCGAGCGGAGTGGACGACGCCGAGCGCCCCACCCCCACGCAGCGTCCGCGCAGCGGAGCGAGGAACCGAACGCTCCAAGAAAGCACCCCGCTGGAGAGGCGACGAGCGAGCGGAGTGGACGACGGCGACACCGAAGGCGACACCCGGCGTCCGCGCAGCCGAGCGAGGAGCCGAACGCTCCAAGAAAACACCGAGCTGGAGAGGCGACAAGCGAGCGGAGTGGACGACGGCGACACCGCAGGCGACACCCGGCGTCCGCGCAGCCGAGCGAGGAGCCGAACGCTCCAAGAAAACACCGAGCTGGAGAGGCGACGAGCGAGCGGAGTGGACGATGCCGAGCGCCCCGCCCCCACGCAGCGTCCGCGCAGCGGAGCGAGGAACCGAACGCTCCAAGAAAACACCGAGCTGGAGACCCAACCAGCGAGCGGAGTGGACGACGGCGACACCGAAGGCGACACCCGGCGTCCGCGCAGCCGAGCGGACGCCGCACCCGCAGGTCGCCGCGATGCGGCGTGGATCCGGCTGGAGGACGTCCGGCTCGTCTATCCCGGCCGCGAGACTCCCGCGCTCGACGGTGCGAGCCTGCTGATCGAGCCGGGCCGGTCGGTGCTGCTGGTGGGGCCGAGCGGGTCCGGCAAGAGCTCCCTGCTCTCGCTGCTGCTGCGGTTCACCGAGCCCGTGTCGGGCCGGATCGTGGTACGCGGCGCCGATGACCGCCCGGGTGCCGGCGGCGCCGAGCACACGCCCGACGGCTCTGCCCCCGACGGCGCGGAGTGGACCCCGTTGCAGAGCATTCCCGCCGACGCGTGGCGCAGGCGCATCGCGTGGGTCCCGCAGTCGCCCTACCTCTTCGACGACACGGTCGCCGGCAACATCCGCCTGGGTTCGCCCGAGGCGGGCATCGACGAGGTCCGGCTGGCCGCTGAGCGCGCCGAGGCCGACGAGTTCGTCCGCGCGCTGCCCGAGGGCTACGAGACCCGCCTGGGAGAGCGCGGCGCCCGCCTGTCCGCCGGGCAGCGGCAGCGCATCGCCGTGGCGCGCGCGTTCCTTCGCGACGCCCCGATCGTGCTGCTGGACGAGCCCACCGCCCACCTCGACCCCGACAACGCAGCGGCGGTGCGTACAGCGGTGACGCGGCTGCTCTCCGGCCGCACGGGCGTGGTCGTCGCCCATGACACCCGCTGGGCCGACGCCGTCGACGAGGTGGTTTCGGTGCGGGAAGGACGCGTCGAATCGGGGGTGGCCTCGTGAGCGGCGACAGCATCCCGCAGTCCCCCGCCGGGGCCGCGGCGCAGGCCGGGCACGACGCCCGTCCGGCCGCTCCCGGCCGGGACCCGCTGTGGCGGATGATCGCGCTGGCGCGGCCGCGCAGCAGCCGCTTCGTGCTCGGGGTGGTGCTGGGCGCGCTCGCGACCGGGTCGGGGGTGGCCCTGCTCGGCGTCGCCGCGTGGCTGATCGCGCGGGCGGCCGAACACCCGCCGATCACGGCGCTGAGCATCGCCGTCGTCGCCACCCGGGCGCTGGGCATCTCCCGTGGCGTCACGCGCTACCTGGAGCGCCTGGTGACCCACGACGCCGCGTTCCGGACGCTGGCCGACGTGCGGGTGCGGGTCTACCAGCGGCTGGCCCGCACCGAGCCGGTCCGGCGGTTCCGCTCCGGCGACCTGGTGTCGCGCCTGGTCAGCGACACCGACGCCACCCAGGACCTCCTCGTCCGCGGGTTGACGCCGCCGCTGGCGGCGGTGCTGACCGGCGGCTCGGCGGTGGTTTTCTGCACGGTGCTGCTGGTGCCGGGCGGACTGGCGCTGGGCGCGGGGCTCGTGCTGGCAGGCCTGGCCGTGCCGCTGTTCGCGGCGGCGCTGGGGCGGCGCCCCGGGCAGCGCCAGGCCGCGGCCCGCGGCGAGCTGGCCACGGCGCTGGTGGACACCCTTTACGGAGCGCCGGACCTGGTGGCCTACGGGGCGATGGACCGTGCGGTGGCCCGGGTGAACGACGCGGACGAGGAGCTGACGCGGATCGCGCGGCGCGACGCGGCGGTCCTCGGCTTCGGGGCGGGCGCCGTATCGCTGATCACCGGCCTGACGGTGTGGGGCACACTGCTGCTCGGCGTCGCGGCCGTGGAGGGCGGCTCGTTCAGCGCCGTCTCGCTGGCCGTGCTGGTGTTGACGGCCCTGGCGGCGTTCGAGATCGTGGCGCCGCTCCCCGCCGTCGCTGCGCGGCTCGGGGCGATCCGCGCGGGCGGCGAGCGGCTGTTCGGCATCCTGGACACCCCGCCCGAGGTCGCACCGCCCCCGGAGCCGGGGCGCCGGCTGCCGTCGGCGGAGGGCTCGGGCGGCACGGACGGGTCGGACGGTTCGGACAGCGGCGGCGCGGTGGAGGGACTGCGCGTTCGCTCCCTCAGTGTCCGGTACGGACCGCAGGAGCCGTGGGCGCTGAAGGGCGTCGACCTCGGCGTCGCACCGGGAAGCACCGTCGCGGTCGTCGGACCCAGCGGCGCAGGGAAGAGCACCCTGGCGGCCGTGCTGCTGCGGTTCCGCGACCCCGACGACGGCACAGTGGAGCTGGACGGCGCCGACATCACCCGCTACGACGCCGACGAGGTCCGCGGGGCCGTCACCGGCGTGCCCCAGGACCCGCACATCTTCGCGAGTACCGTGCGGGAGAACCTGCGGCTGGCCGCACCGGCCTCGGACGACGACCGGTTGTGGGAGGCGCTGGAGCGCGTCCGGCTGGCCGGCGATGTGCGGGCGATGCCCCGGGGGCTCGACACCGAGGTGGGTTCGCACGGGATGCGGCTGAGCGGCGGCATGCGGCAGCGGCTCGCGCTCGCGCGGGCGCTACTGGCGGCGCCGCGGGTGCTCGTCCTGGACGAGCCCACGGCGCACCTGGACCCCGATACGCGCAACGCTGTCACCGACGACCTGCTGACGGCGGCCGAGGGGTACTCCACGCTGCTGATCACCCACGATCTGGCGGGCCTGGAGCGGGTGGACACCGTCTACGTGGTCGCCGAAGGCGAGGTCGTCCAGGTCGGCACACACGAGGAGCTGGCGGATCAGGACGGCTGGTACGCGCGCGCCCTGCGCGTGTAGGGCGTCGGGCGCGGCGCGCCGACCGGCGCCGGGGCGACGGACGCGCCGACCGCAGTGCGCGTCGGCGATGCGTCGCGGCACGTCGGGGTCTCGAAGACGGGGGCGGTGTACCGGCCACCGGCCGCCCGCGACGGGCTTCCTCCAGGCCGGTGATCTTCACCCCTAACAGCGCCGCGCCCCACAGGCCGAGGCGGCGTGCGCACCGGCCCCGCGTGCGAGTGGGCTCGCCGCCGAGCCCGCTCGCCCCTTTCCACGCGTGGACGAGCGGGCTGCGGGCGTTGTCCACAGGCGGTGAATCCGGCTGGAGCCGCGGTGCCCGGCGCTTCGAGCATGGAGGTCGGTCGGGCGTCCACAAAGGATGTCCTCGGCTCCATCGGAGGTGCACCATGGGCATGACCGCCCGCGTCCTGTTCACTGTCCTCGTCTGCACAGTGCTCGCCGTCGGCATCGGGCCTGTGCCACCGCCGCCGGCCGGCGGCGCGGTCAAGGGGGTCGGAATGCACGAGCTGGCGGGCTTCACCGTCGGACACCTGCCCGAGGGCGTCGGCGGCCAGGTCTCCGACTTCCACACCGAGTGGGGCGGCGTGGCGTTCTCCTCGCGGGTGTGGGAGCGCGAACTCCCCGACGGCGGCTACACCGTCGACCTGAAGCTCAACGTCCTGCGGGGCGAGCGGCTCGGCGACCTCCCGTCGGTGCGGGCCTTCCTCTCCGAGTACCACGAGCGCGATGCGGCCGCCTGGGACCTGCGCCCGTTCCGCCACGGCGCGGCGGCCGGGCACCGGACCGACGGCCTGGTGTTCTGGCTGGTGGAGCCCGGGCTCGTGGTGGAAGTGCGTCTGGATCCGGCCCGGTTCGGCGAATCCGAGCTCACCGCGACCGCGCTCGGTGTGCGACGGGTGGAGCCGGCGAAGCGCAGCGGCTGACCTCCGCCGAGCGGACGCGGCCGACCAGGCCGGTCCGGCGCCGTGCGCGCCGCCGGGTCGTCGCCGCACGCGCCGTTGCCGCGGCGGGGCCGCGCCCTCACCACATCGTCCAGTCCACCCAGTCGTCCATCGGCCGCCGATAGCGCACCCGCAGCGCCCCGCCCTTGAGGCTGCCGGTGATCCGGAAGTGCGGTGCCGGCGGAGCGGGTATGTCGGGCACGGCCGAATCGCAACTGCCGAACCAGGACGTGTCCACGGCGGCGACGGCGGTGGCCGCGTCCGGGAGAATGATCTTGATAAAGCCCCAGGGGCCGTGCAGCACGATATCGACGGTGTCGACGAGCAGGTTCGCCTCGGAGAAGTCCAGGCGGGTGTCGCCGTAGGGATTTCCGATCTCGACCCGCTGGGGCACGCGCCAGTTTCCGTTCCGGACCACGGTTCCCGCCGTCGAACGGATCACCAGCGGTGTGGAGGGGCCGGTCGGCGCCGGCGCGCCGGCGCCGACCCGCGGTGCGGGCACCGGCGCGGGCGGCGCCACCCCCGCCACGGGGAGGTCGGCCGTGATGGGCGCGAGATCGGCGTAGGTGCGGGCACGGTAGGTCAGATCGAGGCGTTCGTGCAGTTCGTCGAGCGTGATGCGGCCTTCGGCGACCGCGTCGCGCAGGAGGCGCGCCACCTCGTCGCGGTCGTCGTCCGACGCCCGCATCAACCGCGCATCGCTTTCCGGCTCCACTCCGCTCCCGTCGCCGTGCCCGATCGGGGCGCCGTCCGAGGCCGTGCGCGCCGCGCCGTTTCCGTGCCCTCAGCGTGCGCGAAAGTCCTGTCCGGTCGACCCGATATCACTTATAGCGGCAAATCATCCCAGAGGCCTATAGAGGGACGGAATCATCTCAAGGTAAGCAAAACAAGACCCTGAGAAAGGTGCTCAGGATTCCGCTGTCCATGCGATGATTGTTCGTCGATTGATCGGTGGGTGCGACGCGAGGACATCTCCCATGCCCGGCCCGGGCGCAGCCCGGCGGTCGGTGCCGCGGACAGCATGCCCGCGCCGCCGATGTGCCATGCGGATCGGTTCTTCGCATGCGGCCGCCCGCGCGCCCGGCCGGGAGCCCGAGTGTTCGGCCCCGCAGTGACGCCTGCCCGGCGGCGGCACGGCCTCCGGGCCGGAGGAGCCGGCCCACCGGAGACGTCGGCTGAGGCCCCTGCCGGGGTAGGACGGGCCCCGGCAGGGCCCTGAGCCCTGCCTCCGCCTCCGGTGTCCGGTGCGCGCCCGGCGCCTGTCAGGCGGCGCCTGAGGACGTACGGGCGACCGGACGGCGACCGGACGCCGCGAGGCCCCCCTCGTGCCGCAGCCCGCAGCGAGGCGGCACAGGCGAGCCGGCGGCGCCCGCACGCGCTCGCTCGGCCGAGCGCGCACGGCCGCCGCCTTCGCGGGCGGCCGCCTTCGAGACCCCGCGCAGAGCCGTACCCGGCGGCGCCCGGTGGACGCGAGCCCGCGTGCGGGGCGCGCTTGCAGTCGACGGCACGGGAACGAAGCGTCGCCGGCGATCGGCGCGACGGCGGCTGACGGGCGGTCCGCGCGGCTCGGGGATATGCCCCGGAGAGGCAGGCGGTCTCAAAGGCCCGGCTCCTCCGTCCCGCCTTTAACGGACACCCCTGACACCGCTCCCGCCCCGAGGACGGACCCGCCTTGTTCGGCTTGTCTCCGGGCGTTTCCGGATCAGCCGCCCCGTTTTCGGTCATCCCGAATGACGCTTTCCGGACCCCACGCGTCCCCGCTGATCCGGCCCTCACCACCCGCATAGGCACCACCCCACCCACCGACTCGAAAACATCTCCGAAACGGGCGCCGTGACCTGCCTATTCATCGGCGGCCACGACGCGCCGGAACCCGACCGACATCCGCTTTCCCGCCGCGTTTGCCCAAATTCCGCCGCGAGCATGTCTGTTAACGAACGCGCTGGTCGGCGGCCGATCCGCCCCCGAAAACCCCTCCCCACCCGACCTCGACACAGCACCTCAGGAACGCGACCGGAGGAATACGCAGACGTGCCGAAGCTCGCCATTTCCCCGACCTTCCTCTCCGAATTCTCCCGACTCGACCATGCGATCCAGACCGCGGCGCTCACGGCCGTGCAGGCGTACATGACGGGCGACGACGCCCGGACCGAGACCGTGGCCGATGCATCCGACCCCCGGGTACGACTGCTGCACGTCGGCCAGGAGTGGAGCGGGGTGGTCGCGCCCGGCGCCGAGGGTTCCGCGTGGCTGATCGCGATCCGCCGGCACGACGACGCGGCCGCGCTGGCGCGGGACCTGCCCGCGGCGGAGCTTCCGTCGGCGTCCCGGGCCGGGTCGTCCCAGGTCGCAGCGCCCGACGACGGCACGATCGAGCTCGTCGAACCCGGCTCGGACGACTCCCCCGCGCTCACCGGGCCGCCCCGCGTGTCGGGCCCCGAGGAGCTCTCCGCCGTCCTCGACAAGTCCTTCGCCGACTGGCAGATCACCCTGCACCCGCGCCAGCACCGCATCGTCGACGCCCGCTTCGCCGGATCGGCGCAGGTCACCGGCGGTCCGGGCACCGGCAAGACGGTGCTCGCGCTGCACCGCGCCGCACACCTCGCCCACCGCGACGCGGCCCGGTACCCCGACGACGAGCGGCGCAGCATCCTGGTCACCACGTTCAACCGGGTGCTGGCCCAGATCCTGTCCCAGCAGCTCGACCGCGTCCTACCCGACCGCGCGCTGCGCGACCGGGTCGAGGTCGCCACCGTTGACAGCCTCGCCCGCTCCCTGGTCCAGGAGCGCAGCGGGCGCAGCCCCGAGACGCTCGGCCGCGAGGAACTGAGCGAGCGCTGGCGCGACGCCGCCCGCGCCGACGGCCTGCCGTACTCCGGCAGGTTCCTCGTCGACGAGTGGGAGCAGGTGATCCTGGCGCAGAACATCACCCGCCTGCCCGACTACATCCGCTGCGAGCGCAGCGGCCGCATGCTGCACCTGGCGCCCGAGCACCGCACCCGGGTGTGGGAGACCGTCCAGCGCTACACCGGCGCGATGGAGGTCGCCAACGAGTGGTCCTACCCGCAGGTCGCCTTGGAGGCCGCGCGCGTGCTCGGGCGCTCGGGCCCCCGCTACCGCCACGTCGTCGTCGACGAGGCCCAGGACCTGCACCCGACCCAGTGGCGGATGCTGCGCGCCGCGGTGCCCGCAGGTCCCGACGACCTGTTCATCGTGGGCGACCCGCACCAGCGCATCTACGACAACCGGGTGTCCCTGGCCTCGCTGGGGGTGAACGTGCGCGGCCGCAGCCACCGGCTGCGCGTGAGCTACCGCGTCTCCCAGGAGATCCTCAGCTGGGCGATGCCGATCCTGGGCCGCCATCCGGCGCTGGGCATGGACGACAACGCCGACACCCTCGCCGGATACCGCTCACTGCTGCACGGCCCCGAGCCCGTGGTGCGCGGCTGCGCGTCACGAGCCGAGGAGCGCACCGCCATGGGCGACTGGGTGCGGGTGTGGCTCGAAGCCGGCGTCGCTCCCAGCTCGATCGCGGTGGCGGGCCGCAACCAGTGGGTGGTCCGGCACATCGCCAAGGAACTGCAGGCCCGCGGCGTTCCCACCGCTCCCCTGGACTCCGCCGAGGACGTCCGCGCGGTCCGGGTCGGCACGATGCACCGGCTCAAAGGCCAGGAGTTCCGGTGCCTGGCGATCGTCGGCATGAGCGAGCCGCTGCTGCCGCCCAAGGCCGCGGTCGACTCCGCCGAGGGCGACCCGGTCGCGCTGGAGCAGGTCTACCAGCAGGAGCGCAACCTGCTGTTCGTGGCCGGCACCCGCGCACGCGACGCCCTCTACGTCTCCTACGCCGGTGCGCCCAGCCGGCTCCTGCCGCAGGTGGAGGGCGCCGCCCCGCACGCCGGGGCGGCGGAGGCCGCCGGGGCGCTGTCCGGAGTCTGACGGGCTGAGCCGGCCCGGTCGGCGCGGCAGTGCGGTGGGGCGGTCCGCGGACCGCCCCACCGTCCGTTCACCAGCGGGGCGCCGGCCGCCGACCGCCACCGGGCCCGACGATGGCCGGCACCGTCGCCCCGGCCCTGCGCTCAGGGCTTCACCCGCTCATCGAGGCCGGTGATGTCCACCGTCTGGGCCTGGGCCAGCGGCTGGTCGGCCTCAAGGTCGGTGACGGTCATCGACGGCAGAAGCAGCGGGGGCGGGAAGTCCGGCGTGAACTCCAGCGGGATGCCCAGTATCCGCACCTTCATCCGGGTGACGTGCATGACGACGTCGCCCGACATGGTCATCGCGGGGATGTCGAGCGAGGTGGTGGTGCCGTCGTGCTCGCTCCACTGCCGCGCACCGCTGAACTCCGCGGTGTCCATGGTCAGCTTGAGGTAGCGCACGGTTCCGCCCTTCACGGGGTACTCCACCACGCCCTCGAAGGCCGCACCCTCCATGCTCAGCTCGTCGGCGCTCAGCCCGGAGGTATCGGTGTGGGCGAGCCACCGCCCGTCGCCCTCGTGCACCTGGAACTCGGGCGCCTCGCCGTTCTCCTTGGCCTGCCGGCAGGCTTCGAGCAGAGCCCGGTACTCCTGCTCGCTCATGGAGGACGGCCCCTCGTGGACCTCGCACTCCGCGCCGGTCGAGGGCTCCTCCTCGCTCTCCTGCCCGGAACCGCCCTGCCCGTCCTGCTCGCCGGTGCCCGGACCGCCGTCGGATCCGCCGTCCGCGCCGCCCGAAGGCGACGGCGCGGGCGTGGGCGCGGGAGTCGGCCCGGCGGAGGGGTCCTCGGGGGCGGGGGTCTCCTCACCGCCGCCGAACCAGTCGTCCCAGGGCCAGGTGACGGTCGCGGGCACGGGGACCGCGATGGCCAGCGCCGCGGCGACCGCGGCCAGGGAGTGCAGCCGGTCGCCGCCCGAGGGGCCGCCGGAGCCGCTGCTCCCCCCGGAGGCGGGGTCGTCCCGGCCCACCGAGCCCGGGCCGTACGCGCTGTGCCGACGCGGGTGCCCGGCGGAGTCTTTGCCGGGCGGGCCCTCCGGCGACGTGAGGTAGGTGGCGCCGCCGACTCCCGCACCGCCCCGAGCGGTCCCGCCCGCGTCCTCGGCGTCCTCGGCGGGACCGCGCACCACATCCGCTTCGCCGCGCCCGGCGGCGCGCTCACGCTCCGGTGCGCCGGCGTCGGCCGGCGGCTCGTCCCCGCCGCGCGCCGCGGCCTCGTCCTCGACCGCACCGCCGGAAGGCGGGACGTCGGTCCGCTCCTCACTGGCGGGCCCGCGCCGGCGGCCGCGCCGGCCCGCGCGCGCCGTGCGCTCGCGGTGGGGCACCCAGGCCGCGGCCAGCGCACCGCCGACCAGGCCGAAGAGCATCCCGAATCCGAACCCGCCGAAGTTCGAGGTGACGAAGGAGACGAGCGAGAGCAGCACCGCCGCGACGCCGTAGAAGACCCGCTGCGGCGGCTGGAGCCACACCAGTACGCCGACGGCCATCAGCAGCAGTCCGGCGAAGTACCCGGAGATGCCCGCGATGCCCTGCTGCACGATCAGGTCGAGGGGGTTCAGGGCGGGCGCCGCGACGATCACGATGCCGGCGAGGAGGACCAGCAGGCCGCCCCAGAATGGGCGGCTCCTGCGCCACACCCGAAACGCCGAGCGCGCGGTCTTCCACCCGCTGGAGGTGCCGTAAGGGGTCATCGAATCAGTAGCACTCGTGGTTGCCGGGCTTCACGCTCAGCTTCAGGCCGGTGAGGCTGAAGGTGCCCGCGTTGACCGACCATGCGGTCTGGCGGAGCCCGTCGATGGTGATGGTGTCGGCCTGCTGACCGAAGACGCCGGGCTCGCCGCTCTCGCCGCTGGCGTTCTCGACCGTGCTCGCGTCGCGGCCGATCTCCATCTCGGTGAACTCGGCGTCGCCGGACAGCTGCTGGACGTCGATCACCATGTTTTCGGCGACGGCCGGCTTGTCGCCTTGGCCGGCCCGGACCAGCAGGGTCACCTTCCCGACCCCGGTGTCCATCAGCACGGACTGGCAGAGGTTGCTCAGCTCGGCGTGGTCGATGACCGAGATGGCGACCGGGTGCTCGGTGCCGTCGGCGGAGGTCGCGGTGTCGGCGAACTGGGCGAAGCCGGACCCCTTGAGCTGGTCGGCGGAGACCTTGAAGCTCTCGCCCGAGACGGCGAACGACGCGGCGAGGGTGCCTTGGGCGGTCAGGCCGACGAGGACTCCCGCGGCGCCCAGCGCCGGGATGAAGGCGAGCGCGAACCGCTTCCAGGCGGTGCCTCCGGAGGCGCGGGGGGCCTCCGCTTGCGTCTCCTCTGCCATTGCACTTCCTCCTTTACGGACACCGATACCGGAGCCCGTGACGGGGCGAGGGGGTTGTGGGAGGTAGGCGGCGGTGTGTTACCCAGGACACCTTACCGGCCGGTAGGTGAGGAACATTACAATAGTCGATGTCACATTTCCAACCGCCCGACTCGCGCGCGCTTTCCGCCGCGAGGACGGCTTCAGCAGCATGGACGGTTCAGGAAGGCGAGGCCGTGGCAACGGACGACAAGAGTACTGAGCCCGGGGACGGCGCGGCTCCCACCCCCGGAGCCGACGGGTTCGAGGACGACTTCGACTACGACGTCGTCGTGATCGGCTCGGGATTCGGAGGCGCAGTAAGCGCCATGAGACTGACCGAAAAGGGCTACCGTGTCGGCGTGCTGGAAGCGGGCCGCCGCTTCACGCCCGAAACGCTGCCCGAGACCTCGTGGGACGTCCGCAACTTCCTCTGGGCCCCCGCCCTGGGCATGTACGGCATCCAGCGCATCCACCTGCTGCGCGACGTGATGATCCTCGCCGGCGCCGGCGTGGGCGGCGGGTCGCTGAACTACGCGAACACGCTCTACACCCCCCTCGACGACTTCTACGACGACCCCCAGTGGCGCGACATCACCGACTGGCGCTCGGAACTGGCCCCCTACTACGACCAGGCCCGCCGCATGCTGGGAGTGCGCACCAACCCGACCATGACCCCCTCTGACGTGCACCTGAAGAAGGTCGCCGAGGACATGGGCGTGGGCGACAGCTTCCACCTGGCGCCCGTCGGCGTCTACTTCGGCGATAGCGAGGACGGCGACGGCCGCCACACCGCCGCCCCGGGCGCCGTCGGCGGCGACCCCTACTTCGGCGGCGCGGGTCCCCGGCGCCGCGCGTGCATCGAGTGCGGCTCGTGCATGACCGGCTGCCGCCACGGCGCCAAGAACACCCTCACCGAGAACTACCTCTACTTCGCCGAGCGCGACGGCGCGGTGATCCACCCCCTGACCACGGTCGAGCGCCTGCGCGAGCTGCCCGCCGAGGGCGGCCGGGGCGCGGGCTACGCCGTGGACGCGCTGTCCACCGGCGCGCCGCGCAAGCGCAAGTACGCCCGCACGTTCACCGCCCGCCAGGTGGTGGTGGCCGCGGGCACCTACGGCACCCAGACCCTGCTGCACCGCATGCGCGACACCGGCATGCTGCCGCGGATCTCCGCGCGGCTGGGCTCGCTGACGCGCACCAACTCCGAGTCGCTGGCGGGTGCGATGAGCAAGAGCACCACGCCGGTCGAGGACTTCTCCCGCGGCGTGGCCATCACCTCGTCGATGCACCCCGACGCCCGCACCCACGTCGAGCCGGTCCGCTACGGCAAGGGCTCCAACGCCATGGGCCTGCTCGCCACGATCCAGGTCCCCGGAGGCGGCCGCGTGCCCCGGTGGCTGCGCTTCCTGGGGCTGGCCGCGCGCCACCCCTACGTCCTGGCGCGCAGCCTCTCGGTTCGCCGGTTCTCCGAGCGCACCATCATCGGCCTGGTGATGCAGTCCCTGGACAACTCGCTGACGACGTTCACCAAGCGCGGCCTGCTCGGCCGCCGGGTCCTGACCTCGCGCCAGGGCCACGGCGAGCCCAACCCCACGTGGATCCCGCAGGGCCAGGAGGTGATGACCCGGCTGGCAGACGAGATCGACGGGCACCCCGGCGGCACTGTCGGCGAGGTGTTCGACATCCCGCTGACGGCGCACTTCCTCGGCGGCTGCCCGATCGCCTCCTCGCCCGAGGACGGGGTCATCGACCCCTACCACCGGCTCTACGGCCACCCCGGAGTGCACGTGGTCGACGGGTCGGCCGTTTCGGCGAACCTGGGCGTCAACCCGTCGCTGACCATCACCGCCCAGGCCGAGCGGGCGATGTCGCTGTGGCCCAACAGGGGCGGGGAGGACCCCCGGCCTTCGCCCGGCGAGGACTACCGGCGCGTCGCCCCCGTGTTCCCGCACAGCCCGGCCGTGCCCGCAGGGGCCGGCGGCGAGCTGCGCTTCACCGCGCCGCTGCCGCTGAGCGTGGTCGAGCAGCGCGGACCCGACTCCGAGCCGGCGGAGGAAGCCGACCGTGTCTGACCGGGCGGGCCGCCGCGACGGCCCGCCCGTCCGCCCGCTCCACGCGGGCCCGGTCGCCGGGAACGCGGCCGCCCCTGCCCCCGAACGCGAAGGAGGCGCCCGTGCCCCCGCTCCGCCACGCCGTCGACCGGGCGCGGATCGTGGAGACGCCCGACGGCGCCGAACTGCGGGCGCACATCCGCGGACCGGCCGACGCGCCGGTGACCGCGGTCCTGGCCCACGGCTGGGCGCTGGCGTCGGACACCTGGCGGCCGCAGGCCGCCCGGCTGGCCGCCGAGCCCGGCGTCGCCGTGCGCACGGTCCGCTGGGACCAGCGCGGCCACGGCGGCTCCACGCTGGGTTCGCGCCCGCTGAACAGCGCCGTGCTCGGCGACGACCTGATGCGCGTGCTGGAGGCCTGCGCCCCGGAGGGGCCGGTGGTGCTGGGCGGCCACTCGATGGGCGGGCGCGCGGTCATCGCGCTGGCCGCCGCCCACCCCGGCTTCGCGGCCGAGCGGGTCTCGGGCGTCCTGCTGGCGGCGACCGGAGCGGGCCGGCTGGAGGCGACCGGCCCCGGCCGACCGCTCGGCGCGCGGGCGGGGGCCGCCGCCCGCCGGTCCGCGATGCGCGCGCTGCGGCTGGCGCCCGAGGCGGTCGACCGGCTGCGCCGGCTGCTGCCGCCGCACACCGGCGCCTACCGCGCCGCGGTGCGGCGGACCGCCTTCGGAACCGTCGCTGATCCGCTGCACGTACGCGAGTGCGCCGAGCTGATCCACGGCACGCCGACGCGGGTGGTGGCCGGGTTCTACGCGTCGCTCGCCGACCAGGACCTCTCCGCGGGGCTCGGCGCGCTCGGCGGCCTGCCGGTGCGTGTGCTGGCGGGCGGCCGCGACCGGCTGGTGGGGCCGCGCCACCCCCGCGAGCTCGCCCGCGCTCTGCCGCATGCGCGCCTGCGCGTGCTGGCGGGCTGCGGCCACATGCTCCCGCTGGAGGCACCCGAAGCGGTCGGCGAGGAGCTGGCGGCGCTGTGCCGTGCGGCGGCCGGTCCGCGGGAGGGCTGAGTCAGGCCGAGCGCCGCCCGGCGCCGCCGGGCGCGCCCCGGTCCGGCGCCTCGTCCGGCGGTACCTCGCCGGCCGCGCCGGCGTCCGTGACGGCCGTTGCGCCGCCGGCGCCCTTGCGCTCGTTGATGTGCTCCAGCACCTCGGCGAAGTGCTCGCCCATCACCTCGTGCAGGCTGCGGGCCATCGCGTCGGCGAGCATGGCGTCGACCGCGGTCTGGGCCAGCGGGCGCAGCCGGCGCACCAGCGCCGCGGTCTCGGCGATCTCGTCGCCCTGCAGGAGGCCCTGCGGCGCGTGCTCGGCCAGGATGTGGTCGGCCACCGCGCGCACGAGCTCGCCGGCGAGGGCGCCCACACGCTCCTTGAGCCGCTCGGAGATGTCCAGCACGGTGCTCAGCTCCATGCCGGCGGCGACCAGCTCGGCGCCGGCGTTGAGCAGCCTCGGGCTGGGTACGCGGAAGCGCAGCCCTTCGCGCTCCAGCAGGCCCAGTCGCAGGGAACGCGTGATGTTGGGGGCGTTCACCTGCCCGGGGAACATCTCGCGCAGCTCGCGCATGGTGACGTAGCCGGCAATCTCGTCCGACCAGGGGTCTCCCACCGCCGACTCGAAGCCGAGGATGTCGGTGAGGTCGCCGCCGCGCTCCCAGACGGTGACGAGCTCGCTGATGTTGGCGAAGGTGTAGCCGCGCTTGAGCAGCTGGCCGATCAGCCGCAGCCGCGCCAGGTGGGCCTCGGTGTAGATGCCCACGCGCCCTTCGCGGCGCGGCGGAGAGAGCAGCCCGCGGTCCTGGTACACCCGGACGTTTCGCACCGTGGTACCCGCGAGCCGCGCCAACTCGTCGATGCGGTATTCGGCCATGGCCCAAGCCTATGGCGTCGCAGCCCGGCCGGCGGTTCACCGCGAGCGCGGGCGGGCGTCCGCGGCCGGGCAGGCACCGCGCTCCGCTCCGCATTCGACTACCGGTTGAATTGTGACAATGGCCGTTGTAATGTTTCGGCATCCACGGTGTGGACGAGATCACATCCGCCCCTCAGGGCGCGGCCCGGCGCCCGCCGGCGGGACCACCGGATCCGCCGCCCGCAGCCAGCCGGGCCGCCGCCGGATGAGGACGAGGAGGACCGACGTGACCGTTGAGCCGCAGACCCGCACGACCGACCGCGAAGACATCGCCAAGCGCCTGCTGCGCTCGTCGGCCAAGGCGTCCTTCGACCCCCTCGTGGAGATCGACTGGGACGCCCTCGTCGACCCGGACCGCTACGCCATACGGCCCGAGCGCCTGTCCCTCTACGGCACCGAGCTGTGGGAGACCCTCACCGAGGAGCAGCGCAAGGAGCTCAGCCGGCAGGAGATCGCCAGCGTCGCCAGCATCGGGATCTGGTTCGAGACGATCCTGATGCAGATGCTGGTGCGCCACGCCTACGACCGGGACCCCACCACCCACCACGTCCAGTACGCCTACACCGAGATCGCCGACGAGTGCCGCCACTCCGTCATGTTCGCCAAGCTGCTGGACAAGCTCGACGCGCCCTTCTACCGGCTCGACCCGTTCACCCACCTCCTCGGCAAGGTCTTCAAGACCGTCTCCAACGGGCCGTTGACCTTCAGCGCCGCCCTGTTCGTCGAGGAAATCCTGGACCAGCTGCAGCGGGAGATCATGGCCGACGAGGCGCTGGAACCGCTCACCCGAGCGGTCTCGCGCATCCACGTGGTGGAGGAGGCCCGCCACATGCGCTACGCCCGCGAGGAGTTCGCCCGCGACTGGCACCGGCGCGGCGCCCTCGTGCAGCACTACAGCCGCCTGGTGCTGGGAGCGGTCGCCTACTACTCCGCGACCCGGCTGATCAGCCCCGAGGTCTACGAGCGCATCGGCCTGGACCCCCGCGCGGCCCGCAAGGCGGCCCGGCGCAACCCGCGCTGGACCGACACCAAGACCTGGGCCGCCCGCAAGGTCGTGGCCACCCTCGACCGCGCCGGCGCCATCTCCGGTCCCGGCAGGTACCTCTGGCGCAAGGCCGGACTCCTGGGCCGTCGCGGCGCGGCCCCCTCGACCGCCGGCCCGGAAGCTCAACGCGCCTGAGCGTCCGGGCCGGCTTCCCCGCCGGCCCCGGCCGAACCGCGCGCCGCCGGGCCGCGGCCCGGCCGGGCGCCATTCCGCTCCACCGGCCGGAAAGGATCGGCTGACGTGACCGACGACCAGGACGTGACCGAGGCTTCGGAGGCGGCGCCTCCCCATTACCGGGTCGCCGTCATCGGCACCGGCTTCGCCGGGATCGGCATGGCGGTCCGCCTGAAGCAGGCCGGACTCGACGACATCGTGCTCCTGGAACGCGCCGGCGACGTCGGCGGCACCTGGCGCGACAACGACTACCCCGGCGCCGCCTGCGACGTCCCCTCCCACCTCTACTCCTTCTCCTTCGCCCCGAACCCGGACTGGAGCCGCAGCTTCTCGCCGCAGCCCGAGATCTGGGACTACCTGCGCCGGGTGGCCAAGGACTACGACGTGGTGCGCCACATCCGGTTCGGCCACGACGTGGAGGAGGCCCGGTGGGAGCCCGGGCACGGCTGGTGGCGGGTGCGCACCAGCGGCGGCACCGTCACCGCGCAGTTCCTGGTGAGCGGCTGCGGCCCGCTCGCCGACCCCGCCTATCCCGCCATTCCCGGGCTCGACACCTTCCGCGGATCCGTCTTCCACTCGGCCACCTGGGACCACGGGCGCGACCTCGCCGGCCGGCGGGTCGCCGTCGTGGGCACCGGCGCGTCGGCGATCCAGTTCATCCCCGAGATCCAGCCGGCCGTGAGCGGAATGCGGGTGTTCCAGCGCACCCCGCCCTGGGTGATCCCGCGCCACGACCGCGACATCACCGCGGTGGAGCGGCGGCTCTACAACGCCGTGCCGCTGCTCCAGCGCCTGGCCCGCACCTGCATCTACTGGGGGCGGGAGACCTACGTCCTCGGGTTCGCCAAGAACCTGCGGCTGCTCGGGATCGTCGAGAAGCTCGCCCTGGCCAACCTCCGCCGCGGGGTCACCGACCCCGATCTGCGGCGGAAGCTGGTACCCGACTACACCATCGGGTGCAAGCGCATCCTCATGTCCAACGACTACTATCCGGCGCTGGACGCCCCCAACGTCGACGTGGTCACCGAGCCCATCGCCGCGATCGAGCCCGACGCCGTGGTCACGCGCGACGGCGCCCGACACGAGGTGGACACGCTCATCTTCGGCACCGGCTTCCAGGTCACCGACAGCCCCATCTCGCACCGCATCCGCGACGCCGAGGGAGTGCTGCTCGCCGACCGCTGGCGCCGGGGTACGGACATGCAGGCGCACCGGGGCACCACCGTCGCCGGCTACCCCAACCTGTTCGTGCTGGCCGGACCCAACACGGGACTGGGCCACACCTCCCAGCTCTTCATGCTGGAGGCCCAGATCGGCTACACGATGGCCGCGCTGCGCTATGCCCACGACCACGGCGTCGAGCGGCTGGAGCCGCGCGCCGACGCGCAGGAGGCCTACACCCGGTGGGTCCAGGACAAGATGCGGGGCACCGTCTGGGTCGCGGGCGGCTGCGACAGCTGGTACCTCAACGACCAGGGCCGCAACACCACGCTGTGGCCCGGCTTCACCTGGGACTACAGGCTGCGCACCAGCCGTTTCGACCCCGCCGGCTACCGCCTGCGGCCCGCACCCGGCCCCGCGCGCACGCTCCCGGCCGGGCGGGGCCGTGCGCCGGCGCGGCGCCGGATCGGGGCGGCAGTGAGCGGCACGAGCGCACCGGAAGCGGGAAGGGGGTAGGCCGCCGTGAGCGGGATGGGCGACGACGAGGAGGAGTACCACGGGTCGGCGACCCTGGTCGCGGGCGGCGTCGAGGCCGAGGTCGAGGCGCACCTCGCCGGGCGCTTCGACCCGCTGGTGGGCGCCTACCGGTGGGTCGGCCGCGTCTCCGCCGACCCGGCGGCCGACGCCGCCTACCGGTCCGGCGACACCCGGGTCCTGCTGCGCACGCCCGGGGGACACGAGGGCGCGGGCACGCTGACCGAGACCAACGTCTGGGGCGGGTACCGCGTCGTGGGCACCGGGGCGCCGCCGTTCGCCGTGCCCGAGGTCGCGCTCGACGAGGACTGAGGCCCCACAGCCGTCCGAGGGCGCGTCGACACCAGGGGACCGTCCGCTGCCGGCGCGCACCGAAGCGCCCTGCGCCCTCCATCGGGCGCGGGGCGCGCGGTGGCGCGCACCGGGGCCGAGTGCGGCCGCCGCCGGCCTGTTACCAGGGGTCCTCCTGGCGGAAGAACGCCGCGCTGGCCCGGTGGGTCTCCAGGTCGGCGTAGCCGGGCTTGATCACCCGGTCGATAAGCGCCAGGCGCTCGTCATGGCCGATGAAGGCCGACTTCATCGCGTTGACCGTGAACCAGCGCAGCGTCTCGGCGGTGTAGCCGAACTCCGCGCTGATCCGCGCCAGCTCCTCGCTGAGGCAGGTGCTGTCCAGCAGCCGGTTGTCGGTGTTCACGGTGACGCGGAACCGCAGTCGGCGCAGCGTGTCGACCGGGTGCTCGGCCAGCGACGGCAGCACCCCGGCGCGGACGTTGGAGGTCGGGCACAGCTCCAGCGGGATGCGCTTGTCGCGGATGTAGGCGGCGAGCTCGCCCAGTTTGGCCGAGCCGTCGTCGGCGAGGGCGATGTCGTCGACGATCCGCACGCCCTGGCCGAGCCGGTCGGCGCCGCACCACTGGATCGCCTCCCAGATGGAGGACGGCCCGAAACCCTCGCCGGCGTGCAGTGTGAGGTGGAAGTTGGCCCGCTTGACGTGCTCGCAGGCGGAGATGTGGCGGGTGGGCGGGAAGCCGGCCTCGGGTCCGGCGATGTCGAAGCCCACCACGCCGCGGTGCCGGTAGCGCACCGCCAGGTCGGCGATCTCCAGGGAGTCGGCGGCCTGGCGCATCGCCGTGAGGAGCAGCCGCACATCCGTGTGCGCGCCGAACAGCCGCGCCTTGGCTTGGCCGACCCGCAGCCCCTCCAGCACCGCGTCGACGACCTGCTCGCGGGTCAGCCCGCCCTCGGTGTGCTGCTCGGGCGCGAGCTTGACCTCGGCGTAGACCACGCCGTCGTCGGCGAGGTCCTGGGCGCACTCGGCGGCCGCGCGGATCAGGGACCCGGTGTCCTGCAGCAGGGCAAGAACCGGGTCGAGTCGGCGGGCCCGCTCCTCGGGGGTGGGCGCGGCGGCGGCGAACCAGTCGCGCAGGCGGGCGGGGTCGCCGGCGGGCGGTTCGGCGCCGGAGCGCGCGGCCATCTCCAGCACGGTCTGCGGGCGCACACCCCCGACGAGGTGGTCGTGCAGCAGCACCTTGGGTAGGCGCCGGATCGTCTCGTATCCGAGTGGTGTCATCTTCCTCCTTGGTGTCCGCCGTGTTCAGGCGCTGAGGGCGGTCACCGCCCTCATGTGGGTAAATTGCCCGGAAGTCTAGACGACCACCCGCCGGCGCGGGTCGGAGGGGGCGGGTGATGCCCGTCCCACCCCCGCTCCGCCCGAGGCGGGGCACGGGCCGGCCGCCGGTCCGAGGCGCCGCACGCCGGACGCCGCCGGATGCCGCGCGCCGAGGACGGACGCGCCGGGCTCCGCCCGGCGGTCGGCCGCCGCCTCAGGCGCCGGCGAACGGCTGGTTCGCGGGCGGCCCCGCCGGGGGCAGCACGTGCTCGGAGACCTCGGAGTGCACCTGCTGGAGCCGGGCGCGCGCGGCGCGGCGCAGGCGGCCCAGGCACTCGACCGCCGCCGACTCGTCGCCGACGAACCCGCCCTTGACCACGGCGGGCACGCCGTCCAGCGGTCCGCCGTTCAGCGTGCCGTGCACGGCGAGCGGCAGCACCTCCCCGGCCACGACGAACCCGTGCACGCCCAGCGCGTCGAACACGCTGGAGGTGACGTCGCCGCCGGTGAGGAACAGCCCGCTGGGCAGGGCGTGGGTGCCGGCCTGCTCCCCGACCTCCTCCACCACCTCGGCGAGCAGTTCGGCGAGGCGGGCGGGAAGGGCCCGCTCGGACCGGCGGGACTCGGCGGCCGGGCCGGGGTCGAGCAGCCGCAGCGCCACGACGTCGGGGAAGACCGCAGAGGTCAGCCGGTCGACGAGCTGCTCTGCGACGTCGGCGGCGTGGCTCCGGTCGCCGCCGCCCAGGCGGACGGGGTCGGCGTCGACGAACCGTGCGGGACCCGAGCGGGCGAGGGCGTCGAACTGGCGCCGGGTCAGTCCCGTGGTGCTGCCGGCCACGGCCAGCAGCGGTCCCGGCGCCCCGGCCTGGCCGCGCAGCCGCAGCGCATAGGCCAGCAGTGCGCCACTGGGGCCGGGGTCGGCGGCCACCCACACCGTTCCGTCCTCGCGGTGCACCTCCGCGGCGGCCTGCGCCAGGCCCTCGATGCGCTGCTCGTCCGCGGCGTCGCAGAGCAGCGCCGGCTCGTCGCCGGAGCGCAGTTCGGCGACGAGCATGCTCTCGGTGACCTGGCGGGCGGGCAGCCGCCGCACTCCTAGAGTGCTCTGGCGGGCCAGGATCGCCGCGACGTCGCCGGTGTCCATCGGGCAGAAGGGGTCGCGGGCCAGGTCGGTGGCCTCCAGCGGCTGCCCGCCGAGCAGCTGCACACCGTCGACGGTGGTGCACCCGCCGGTGGGGAACGCGGGCACGACCAGCGCGCGCACGGCCCAGCGGGCGGCCACACGCTCGCGCACGGCGCGCCAGGCCGCCTCCAGTTCGGCGCCCACGTTTCCGCGCAGGGTGCTGTCGAAGCGCTTGACGACCAGGCCGACCGGCCAGATCGCCTCGACGACGTCGGTCACCAGGTCCGCGGCCTGCTCCGGCGACGCGTGCCGGCTGTCGAGGTTGGCCACCACGACGTCGTACTCCTCGGCGACGGCGCTCACGTGCTCCGGGGTGACGGTGGCGGCCCGCATCCCGGCGCGTGCGAACCGGGCGCCGGTGGCGTTGGCGCCGGTGAGGTCGTCGGCGACGACGAGTACCTGGGCCACGGCTTCCTCCCCTTCGTGCTGCACTGTGCCGGTCGCGGCGGCACCGCCCGCGGGTCTACGAGCCTCTCATCCCCGGCGCCGGAGCAGCACGGTTCCGGCCAGGGCGGAGGCGGCGCACAGCGCGATGACGTAGGCGACCACGCCGGTCCAGCCGACGGCGTCGTAGAAGAGCCCGCCCAGCCAGCCGAAAGTGCTGGAGCCCAGATAGTAGGCGAGTGTGTACAGCGCCGCCGCCTGGGCGCGCGCGGTCGTGGCCCGATGGCCCACCCACGCCGAGGCGGTGGCGTGCGCGGAGAAGAAGGCGAAGGTGAACACCAGCAGCCCGGCGGCGACCGCCCAGAGCGCGGGGACGAGCAGGACGGCGGCGGATGCGGCCATCCCGGCGACACCGCACAGCAGGACGGCCCGCCGGCCCAGCCGCTCGCCCAGCCGTCCGGCGGCGGCCGAGCCCGCGGTGCCCGAGAGGTAGGCGACGAACAGGAACGCCACGAGCGTCTGCGACAGGCCGAAGGGCGGGCCGGTCATCCGGAAGCCGAGGTAGTTGTAGACGGTAACGAAGGCGCCCATGAGGAACAGCGCCTGGCAGTACAGCGCGATCAGGCCGGGGTCGCCGACGGCGGAGCGCACGCGCCGCGCCAGGCCCGGGCCGGACGATCCGCCGCGCCGGGGGGTGAATCCGCGGGTGCGCGGGATCGCGGCGGCGAACACGAGCAGCGCGGCCAGCGCGAGCAGCGAGTCGGCGGCCACGCCCCAGCGCCATCCGCCGAGGTCGGCGACCGCGCCGGCCACCAGGCGCCCGCTCATCCCGCCGACCGTGTTGCCCGCGATGTAGATCCCGGCCACGCGGGAGAGGTGGGCGGCGTGGACCTCCTCGGCGAGGTAGGCCATGGCCACGGCCGGCACCCCGCCCAGCGCCGCGCCCTGCAGGCCGCGCAGGACGAGCAGGGTCCACATGTCCGGCGCGAAGGGTGCCGCCAGTCCGAGCGCCGTGGACACGGTCAGCGAGAGCGCCATGACCCGTACACGGCCGATGCGGTCGGCGATGCCGCTCCAGACCAGCACGAACGCCGCCAGGCCGCCGGTGGCGAAGGAGACGCTCAGCGCCACGCTGGAGGCGGACGCCGCGAAGCTGTCGGCCAGGCCGGGAAGCACCGCCTGGACCGCGTAGAGCTGCGCGAACGTGGCGACCCCGGCGGCGGTCATCGCCGCGACGATGCGCCGGTATCCGCCGCTGCCGGCCCGGTGGCCGACGTGTCCCCCTATCGCAGTCCCCTCATCCACCCATCCGACGTTAGTCGCGGCACCCCAGTTCGATGGCGCGAGGGTGCCGCTGCGTGTGCGTGCATCCGCGCACGGCGACCGGACTCCGAAGGCGCTAGCGCCCGCCCGAGCCGCGGGAGGCGAATGCGGTGACCAGGGCCAACGCGGCGCCGACGAGCAGGACGCCGGCGAACAGCCCGCTCAGCGCCGGGAATCCGAGGTCGGACGTCCCCGCGACGACGGGTGCCGCGAGGCTGGAGCCGATGTAGAGCCAGAAGCCGTACATGGCGCCGACCGCGGCGGCCTGCTCGCCGGCGGCGGCCTGGGAGCCCTGCATCGCGGCGGGCAGGGCCACGGCCGTGGCCAGCACGTAGCCCGCGATCAGCAGGGTGAACAGGCCGACCGAGCCGACGAGCGGCACCGACAGCCCGGCGGCCGCGACGAGGAGGGCGGAGGCCGCCAGGCCCGCCGCGAGCCGGTGCAGCACCGAGAGCCTCGACAGCAGCGGTGTCACCAGGGGCGCGAGCAGGATGGCGGGCAGCCCGCCGGCGCGGAGCGCGAGCAGGGCGCCGTCGTCGGCGGCCACGCCGAGCGGGTCGGCGAGCCGGATCGCCGCGTACAGCCCCACGAAGCCGAAGAGCACGGTGATGGCGATCCCGTAGAAGGGCAGCAGGTGCGGCCGGACCGCGGCCAGGGCCAGACCGCGGTAGGCGGCGGCGGGCGAGACCGCCTGCTCCGGCCGGTCGGGCACCAGCAGGAAGCGGGCGAGCACGGCCACGGCGGCGGTGGCCGCGCCCGAGATGAGGAACACCGCCGGCCAGTCCCAGCGGGCGGTGATGAGCTGGGCCGCGACCTGCGCGACGACCGCGGCGGCGAGGAACGAGCTGGTCAGCGTGGTGAACGCGAAGGCTCTGCGGTGGGGCGGGATGGTGCGGGTCAGGTAGGCGATCGCTGTAGGCGCGAAGGCCGCGGCGGCGCACCCCTGGAGGGCGCGGGCCGCGACGACGGTCTCGACCGTGGGCATGAAGGCCGTGACGCAGGCGAACAGAGCGGTGGCGCCCACTCCGGTGACGATGAGCCGGCGGTAGCCGACGCGCGGCCCGAGGGGGCCGACGACCAGGAACCCCAGTGCGTAGGCGGCGCCGAACGCGGTGACCGCCCAGCTGGCCCGGTCGACCGTGGATCCGGTGGAGTCGGCGATCGGGGAGAGCAGCGGAAGAGCCAGGTAGAGCTGGCCGATGACCACGAGGGCGGCCGCGGAGATGACCAGGATCTGCGCGGTCGGGCGCGGCGCGGAGGCCCGCTTCAGGGCAGGCTCAGCGGCTGCGCGATCGGAGGTCTGCTTGAGCATGTCACCCACGAAACCAACCAACCGTTTGGGTGTCAAGTTCGATACGCTGGCGGCATGTCACCTAGGGACAGCGCGGCCACCCGCCGCAAGCTGCTGGAAGCCGGGCGCGAGGAGTTCGCCGAGCACGGGATCGCCGGCGGGCGCATCGACCGCATCGCCGAGCGCGCGGGCGTGAACAAGGAGCGCGTCTACGGCCACTTCGGCAGCAAGGAGAAGCTGTTCCAGGCGGTGCTGGAGGCGGTCAAGGCCGAGCACGCCGCCTCGCTCCCGCGGCCGGGCGAGGACGTCGGCGAGTGGGTGGGGCGGCTCTACGACGCCCACGCCGCCAACGGCACGATGGTGCGCCTGCTGATGTGGGAGGCGCTGTACTTCGAGGACCGCCCCCTGCCCGAGGACGGCGCCCGCTCCGACGTCTACGCCGCCAAGGTGCTCGCCCTGGCCGGCAGTTTGGGCGTCGAGCCCGACAGTGCGGCCGCGATGAGCCTGCTCTCGCTGATCGGGATGGGCGCGTGGCCGTTCGCCATGCCGCATCTGGCGCGCCTGGTGGTGGGCCCCCGGGTGCTCACTGCCCAGGGCTCGGCCGACCTGCGCGCCCACATCGTGGCCATGGCGAATGCAGCGGTGCGCGGCGTCGAGCACACGCCCGCCGCCGGGAGCGGCACCGGCGACGGGCACGAGAGTGAAGGCGAAGGCGAAAGCCAACAGGCCTGACAGGCCTGGCAGGCCTGGCCGGAGCCGCCCGGTGGACGACTCCGGCCACCTCGAACCAACGAAGTGGTTGGTTCAACGTTCCGCGGCCCGTCAGGACGGCCGCACCGCCGCCACCCGGCCGGTGCGGGCGCTGCGGCGCGCGGCCTCGATGATCTCCAAGCCGTGGACGACCTCGTGCAGCTCGACCGGCAGCGGTTCGCCCTCGCCGACCGCGTCGCGCACGGCCGCGTAGAACGCCGGATAGGCGCCGCGCTCGCTGCGGACCGGGTGCGACTCCTCGACGGTGCCCAGCCGGCCCCACGCCGACTCCGGCTCGACGCCCCAGTCGGGCGCGTCGGGCCGTTCACCGCTCTCCAGGCGCTCCTCCTGGGAGTCCAGCCCGTCGACGGTGAACGCCGCGCGGTCGCCCAGTACCCGGAAGCGCGGCCCGAGCTGGGCGGCGAGGGCGCTCATCCACAGGTGCGAGCGCACGCCGCCGGTGTGGGTCAGCGCGAGGAAGGCGTCGTCGTCGGCCGCCGCGCCGCGCCGGGCGTCCAGTTCGGCGTAGACCGACTCCACCGGCCCGAACAGGTTGACCGCCTGGTCGATCAGGTGCGGGCCGAGGTCGTAGAGGATTCCGGCGCCGGCGTCGGGGTCGCCGTTGTCGCGCCAGGTGCCCCTGGCCTCGGGGCGCCACCGCTCGAACCGCGACTCGAAGCGGTGCACCCGGCCGAGCGCGCCCTCCTCCACCAGCTTCCACAAGGTCAAGAAGTCGGAGTCCCAGCGCCGGTTCTGGTAGACGGTCAGCACCTGGCCCAGCCGCCGCGCGTCCTCGGCCAGCTCGTGCCCCTCGGCCGCGGTCAGCGCGAACGGCTTGTCCACCACCGCGGCGAACCCGGCCTCCATCGCCGCGCGTGCGAGCGGCACGTGCGTCTCGTTGGGCGTGGTGACCACCACGAGGTCGATGTCGCCGGTGCGCTTCCACAGCTCGTCGGCCGAGGAGACCGCCTCGGCCCCGGGATAGCGCTCCCGCACGGCCGCCTGGCGTTCGGGGTTCCCGGTCACCACCGCCGCGAGCCGCAGTCCCGGCGTGGCGTCGACGAGCGGCGCGTGGAACACCTCGCCGCCCTTGCCGTACCCGATGACGGCGACCTGCAGTTCTCGTTCAGCGTCGTTCGCAGAGGTCATCCCCCCACGGTAGCCATGCGCCGCCGCGCGGTGCCCGAGGGCGGTGTCGAATCCGCCCGCGCGGTGCGCGGCGGCGTGCGCGGAAGCCGCTGTGCTGGGCCAGCCGGTGCGGACGACCTTGCTCGCGACTGCCGCCCGGATCGGCCGAACAGCTCGCGGACGAATTGCACCCGCATGCAGGAAACGCCGGACACGAAGAGTGGCCGATCGCTACGGTTCTGCCGACCCCGTCGACACGCGTGGCTGAGGAGAACCTCCCCTATGTCCGTGCGGACTGAATCCTGCCCCACCGACTACGGTGGGGATATGGATGAGCACCTTGGTGTCGGTGACCTCACTTCGCCCGATTCCACGCTGACAGTACCTCCAGAGGTGCGGCGTAGGCTCGGGCTGGGGAATCCGCACGCTATCGTCGAATACGTCGAACGCGACGGTGAGATCGTGCTGCGGCCCCGCGTCTCTGTCCATCCTGATGACGCGTGGTTCTGGAGCCCGGAGGGCCAGGCCGCGGAGCAGGAAGCCGAAGACGACCTCGCGGCCGGCCGCTACACGACGTTCGAAGATGAAGAGGAGTTCCTCGCCCACCTCGATGAGGTGACAGGCCGGAAACCCGGTGAGGCCACGTGAAGTTCCGCACGTCGAGTGCCTTCGACCGCCAACTCCTTCGCCTCCCCGAACAGCAGCAACGCTTGTTTCGCCGCGCTGTTTACGAGCATTTCCTCCCGGCGCTCAAAGCTGGGGCCTTGAGCGGTGATCCGCCGTGGCCGCTCCGCCTTCGCATCCATCGACTCCACCAGCACGAGATCTATACGTTGACATGGAACTTCAGTGGTCCCGACGGTCGGGCCACCTTCCATTTCGAGAAGGACGAAAAAGGGGACACCGTCCTCGTCTGGCGTCGCATCGGCGACCACTCCATTTACAAGGACCCGTGACCCGCGTGTGGGCCGCCCCGGGCGGGACGGCCCACACCGCGGTTGCGCGTTACCGGTTCTCGCCCGGTCCCCGTTCGGTTACGCCGCCAGCGGCTGCGGGGCCTTCGCCGGGTCGAGGGCCAGTTCGAGCACCTCGCGGACGTCGCCGACCGGGTGGACGGTGAGCTGTTCGCGGATGTCCTCGGGGACGTCGTCGAGATCCGGCTCGTTGCGGGCCGGGATCAGCACCGTGGTGATCCCCGCGCGGTGCGCCGCCAGGAGCTTCTGCTTCACGCCCCCGATCGGCAGCACCCGCCCCGTCAGCGAGACCTCGCCGGTCATGGCCACGTCGGAGCGCGCGGGGCGGCCCGACAGGAGCGAGGCCAGGGCGGTGGTCATGGTGACACCGGCGCTGGGCCCGTCCTTGGGGATCGCGCCCGCGGGGACGTGCAGGTGGACGCCCCGCTCCTTGAGGTCGCCGACCGGCAGTTCCAGCTCAGCGCCGCGCGAGCGCAGGTAGGACAGCGCGATCTGGGCGGACTCCTTCATCACGTCGCCCAGCTGGCCGGTCAGGGTCAGCCCGCCGGCCCCGGACTCGGGGTCGGCCAGGGACGCCTCGACGAAGAGCACGTCGCCGCCGGCGCCGGTGACCGCCAGGCCGGTGGCCACTCCCGGGACCGAGGTGCGGTCGGCGGTCTCGGGGGTGTGCTTGGGCCGCCCGATGAAGCCGGGCAGGTCGTCGGCGCCGACCGACACCGGCAGCTCGCGCTCGCCCAGCGCCAGGCCCGAGGCCACCTTGCGCAGCACCCGGGCGACCGTGCGCTCCAGCTCGCGCACGCCCGCCTCGCGCGTGTACTCGGCGGCGATCCGGCGCAGCGCGCCGTCGGCGAGCTCCACCTCGCCGGACTCCAGCCCGGCCCGCTCCAGCTGGCGCGGGAGCAGGTGGTCGCGCGCGATGGTCACCTTCTCGTCTTCGGTGTAGCCGTCGAGCTGCACCAGCTCCATCCGGTCCAGCAGCGGGCCGGGGACGGTCTCCAGGGCGTTGGCGGTGGCCAGGAAGACGACGTCGGACAGGTCGAGGTCCACCTCCAGGTAGTGGTCGCGGAAGGTGTGGTTCTGCGCGGGGTCGAGGACCTCCAGCAGCGCCGAGGTGGGATCGCCGCGGAAGTCGCTGCCGACCTTGTCGATCTCGTCGAGCAGCACGACCGGGTTCATCGAGCCCGACTCCTTGATCGCGCGGACGATGCGCCCCGGCAGCGCACCGACGTAGGTGCGCCGGTGGCCGCGGATCTCGGCCTCGTCGCGCACACCGCCCAGGGCGACCCGCGTGAACTGGCGGCCCATCGATCGGGCCACGGACTCGCCCAGCGAGGTCTTGCCCACGCCGGGCGGGCCGACCAGCGCCAGCACGGCACCGCTGCGCCGCCCGCCGACCACGCCCAGGCCCTTGTCCTCGCGCCGCTTGCGCACCGCCAGGTACTCGACGATGCGCTCCTTGACGTCGTCGAGGCCGGCGTGGTCGGCGTCGAGGATCTCTCGGGCGCCGGCGATGTCGTAGGCGTCCTCGGTACGGGTGTTCCAGGGCATGTCCAGGATCGTGTCGAGCCAGGTGCGGATCCAGCCGGACTCCGGCGAGGAGTCGCCCGCCCGCTCCAGCTTGTCGACCTCCTCCAGCGCGGCCTTGCGGACGTGGTCGGGCAGTTCGGCCGACTCCACGCGCTCGCGGTAGTCGTCCTCCTCGCTGCCCGGCCGGCCGGAGAGCTCGTTGAGCTCCTTGCGGATGGCCTCCATCTGGCGCCGCAGCAGGAACTCGCGCTGCTGCTTGTCGACGCCCTCCTGCACGT
The DNA here is from genome assembly GCF_039531585.1 of Streptomonospora arabica. Classification (NCBI taxonomy): domain Bacteria; kingdom Bacillati; phylum Actinomycetota; class Actinomycetes; order Streptosporangiales; family Nocardiopsidaceae; genus Streptomonospora; species Streptomonospora arabica. The sequence goes on from NZ_BAAAQI010000004.1 coordinate 270,886, forward strand.
CCTGGTCGATGGTCTCGGCGACGTCGAGCTCGGCCAGGTATTCGCGGGTCCAGTCGCCGAGCAGCCGCAGCCGCTCCGACACGTCGTAGGTCTCCAGGAGCTGGAGCTTCTGCGCGGTCTTGAGGAACGGGGAGTAGCCGCCGCGGTCGGCCAGGCTGCCCGGGTCCTCCAGCTGCTGGATACCGTCCAGGATCTGCCAGGCGCCGCGCTTCTGCAGGTAGGTGGTCAGCAGGGACTTGTACTCGCGCGCCTGCTCATGGACCTTGCCGGGGTGGCCGCCCTCCGGCGGCTCCTCGCTGTGGACCTCGGCCGAGACCCACAGGGCGGCGCCGGGCCCGGTGGTCCCGCTGCCGACACGGGCCCGCGCCGTACCCCGAACGACCGCGGCCGGTTCCCCCTCGGGGGTGCGGCCGACCTGCTCGATCACGGCGATGGTGCCGACCGCGGCGTAGTTGCCGTCGATGCGGGGGACGATCAGCACCCGCGGCTTGCTCGCGGACCGGACTCCGGGACCCTTCGCAGCGCCGTCGCCGCCGGCGCGCGCGGCGTCGACCGCGGCACGCACCTCGGAGTCGCCGATGTCCACCGGCACGACCATTCCGGGGAGGACGACCTCTTCGTCGAGGGGAAGCACGGGGAACGTCGCGTTGGACTGCGCTTCAGTCATCAGACCCTCCTTGTTGAGTCACTATCACTCAATAAACGAGAGTCCGCTTTTGTTCCCCCTGTTGTGTTCGCCGTGAGCGATCGGCTGTACGCCCTGCCCAGGGAGCCTTCCGAGGGTCGGGCCGCACCTGCTGCGCCGCGCCTCGTCCCGTTTCACCGCACCAGTCCGGCGCGGTAGGCGATCACGACGAGTTGGGCGCGGTCGCGGGCGTGCAGCTTGACCATGGCGCGGCTGACGTGCGTGCGCGCGGTGGCGGGGCTGACGACGAGCCGATCGGCGATCTCGCCGTTGGACAGGCCCTCACCGACCAGGGCCAGGACCTCGCGCTCCCGCTCGGTCAGCTCGCCGAGGTCGGGGCGCGGCCCGCCGGCGGGCGCGCGCGAGGTGAACGAGGCGATGACGCTGCGCGTGACCGAGGGCGAGAGCAGCGACTCCCCCGCCGCGGCGAGCCGGATGGCGCGCAGCAGCTCGCCGGGGTCGCTGTCCTTGATCAGGAACCCGGCGGCACCGGCGCGCAGCGCGTCGAAGACGTACTCGTCGAGCTCGAACGTCGTCAGCACGACCACGCGGGTGCACGCCAGCGAGTCGTCGGCGGCGATCTCGCGCAGCGCCGCGATGCCGTCCATCCCGGGCATGCGCACGTCCATCAGCACGACATCGGGGCGCTCGCGGCGCACCAGGTCGACGGCCGCGCGGCCGTCGGCGGCCTCGCCGGCGGGCTCCATGTCGTCCTCGGCCTCGATCAGCACGCGCAGGCCCATGCGCACCAGGGCCTGGTCGTCGGCGACGGCGACGCGGACGGCGCTCACCGCTCCCCCGCGGGCAGCTCGGCGCGCACCCGGAACCCGCCGTCGGCGCGCGGCCCGGCCTCCAGGCGTCCGCCGACGGCGCGGGCACGCTCGCGCATGCCCGCGATGCCGCTGCCCTCCTCGTAGGCCTGGCCGGGGCGCGCGGGCCCGCTGTCGGTGATCTCCACGGTCAACTCCTCGGGGTGGTAGCCGATGGAAACGGCCGCCGCGCCGCCGCCGTGCCGGACGGCGTTGGTCAGCGCCTCCTGGACGATGCGGAACGCGGCGTGGTCGACGGCGGCCGGGAGTGCGGTGCGCTCCCCTTCGATGCGCACCCGCACCCGGTCGCCCGCGGGATCGATACCCGCTGCGAGCTCGTCGATTCGGTCCAGGCCGGGAACCGGTTCGCGCGCGGACCCGGACGGCCCGCCGACGGGTGCGTCCTCCCCGGACGGCTCGTCCGGCGTTTCCGCGCCGCGGTCGTCCGCGCCGTCGCTGCGGAACACCGCCAGGGTCCCGCGCAGCTCCTCCAGCGCGTCCTTGCTGGTCTGGCGGATCGCCTGGAGCGCGGGTTCGGCCTGCTGCGGGCGCTTGCCGAGCACGTGCAGGGCCACGCCCGCCTGCATGTTGATGACCGAGAGACTGTGGCCGACCACGTCGTGCACCTCGCGGGCGATGCGCAGCCGCTCCTCGTAGACCGAGCGGCGCACCTCGTCGTCGCGTTCGCGCCGGCTGCTCTCGCGGCGCGAACGCACGATCACGCCCACCGCGGCGGGCGCCAGGAGCAGGGCCAGCAGGATCGCCAGCGAGCCGACGGTGTCAGGCTCGAACAACCCGAGGTAGGGGCGGTCGGCGCGCTCGGCCAGGAAGAGGGGGACCGCGAGGGCGGTCCAGGGCGTCCACTGCCGCAGCGGCAGGCGCACCGCCATCGTGTAGACGAGCACCGCCGGCCCGATCCGCAGCATGCCGCCCTGCTGGTCCAGGGCGTAGAACACGGCTGTCGCGACCATGGCGAAGGCGAAGGCCGTGCGGGGGCGGAAGCGGCGGAGGGCCAGGGCCGCGACGACCACCGCGACGCACACGTAGGCCGCCGGCGGCAGTGCGGCGAACTCGGGGCCGGAGCCCTGGGCCCACGGCGGCCGCCCGTCCGACAGCGGACCGCCCGGAGCCCACGGCGGTCCGGAACCGGACTGCGGCCACGGCCCCCGGGCTTGGGCGGCGCCCAGCGACACCACGCCCACGAACAGGGCGATCGGCACGTCCAGCGCGAGGACGCGGGCGATACGTTGGCTCACGCCCATGACGGTAGTCGGCCCCGCCGCCCGGGTCGTCAGCGCCGCGTCGTATCCGCACTGGTGCGGCGAGCGCAGACCGGAGCCGCTCGGTGCGGGACCGCCGGGACCGCGGGACCGCGCCGGACGCGCGCGGACCCGCGCTCGTCCCGCGGCGCCTCAGCCCTTCCCGGCGGAGCGCTCGGCGAACACCGGGTCGTCCAGGTCGCGGCCGCGCGTCTCGCGCGAGGCCGCCACCGCCCCCACCGTCAGCACGCAGGCCGCGGCGACGTACACCGACACCGGAACGGAGGTGCCGAAGGTCGACAGCAGCCAGGTGGCGATCAGCGGCGCGAGCCCGCCGGCGACGATCGACGCGAGCTGGTAGCCGATGGAGGCGCCGGAGTAGCGCGTCCGAGTGCCGAACAGCTCGGAGAAGAACGCCGCCTGGGGCCCGTACATCGCCGCGTGCAGCACCAGGCCGACTCCCGCGGCGGCCAGCACCATCCCGAACCCGCCGGCGTCGATGATCGGGAAGAACGCGAACGCCCACAGCCCGGTCCCGATCGCGCCGAAGGCGATGACGGGGCGGCGGCCGAAGCGGTCGGAGAGGGTCCCCCAGATCGGGATGGCCACGAGCTGCACCGCCGCGGCCGCGAGCAGGGCGTTGAGGACGGTGCCGCGTTCGACTCCGGCCTCCTGCACCGCGTAGACGAGGATGAACGCGGTGATCACGTAGTAGGAGATGTTCTCGGCGAGGCGCACCCCCATGGCCACCAGGATCTCCCGCCAGTGCCGGCGCACGACCTCGACGACGGGGGCGCGCTCGCCCGCGTCCCGCCCCGCGCGCGCCTGCGCGGCGCGGGCGGCCGCGGCCTGGAACACCGGCGACTCCTCGACGGCGAGCCGGACGTAGAGGCCCACGATGACCAGAATCCCCGACAGCAGGAACGGGATGCGCCAGCCCCAGGCCTCGAAGGCGGAGTCGGCCATGGTGGCGGCCAGCACCGCGAGCACGGCGGTCGCCAGCAGGTTGCCGCAGGGCACGCCCGCCTGCGGCCACGACGCCCAGAACCCGCGGTGCTTGGGGCTGCCGTGCTCGGACACCAGCAGGACGGCGCCGCCCCATTCGCCGCCGAGGGCGAAGCCCTGGATCACCCGCAGGGTGATCAGCAGCAGCGGAGCGGCCGTTCCGATGGTCGCGTAGGCGGGCAGCAGGCCGATGGCGAAGGTGGCCCCGCCCATCATCAGCAGACTGATGACCAGCAGCTTCTTACGGCCGACGCGGTCGCCGAAGTGGCCGAAGACCAGGCCGCCCAGGGGGCGTGCGACGAACCCGATCGCGTAGGTGCCGAAGGCGAGCAGCACTCCGGTGAGGGGGTCGGACTCGGGGAAGAACACGACCCCGAAGACCAGGGCCGCCGCCGAGCCGTAGAGGAAGAAGTCGTACCACTCCACTGTGGTGCCGATGAGGCTGGAGGTCACGACCTTCGCGAACGATCCGCGAGGCGCTGCGGCCGGGGCGTCGGAGGGGGAGTTTGGCACAGCCATGTGATCGTCTTCCGCTCGGTATGGGGGTGCGTCGTCGCAGCGTAGGAGCGGGCGTGTGAGGGGGGCCATATCCGCCGGGCACCGATACCGGGGGCGGGGTGTGTGCCGCGGCCACACACCCCGCCCCCGGCCGGGAGGGCGGCGGCCACGCGGTCGACGGCCGAGGCGTCGGGCCCGCCTGCTGCCGGGGGTGCCGGCCGCGGCCCCGGGAGGTTATGGTCGTCGGCTACATACCGGGAGGCGCTCGTGTGGGCGCGACGGCCATCCGCCGCCGGGGAGGAGGAACCCTAGATTGGCGCCATGACGACCCGCGAATCCCCCCGGGCGGCCCCGTCCGCGCCCGAGCCGCTGCTCGCCGACACCGCCGCGGCCGCCCGAGGCCCCGACCTGCGCGGCCGCACCGCCGTCGTCACCGGCGCGGCCGGCGGGATCGGCCGGGCGTGCGCCGAGCGGCTGAGCGCCGCCGGCGCCGCGGTGCTCCTGGCCGACCGCGATGCGGACGGGCTGCGCGCCCTGGAGGAGGCCGGTACCGGCACCGCCGTGCCCGTCGACCTGACCGACCTCGACGCGGCGGCCGAGGTCGCGCGCGGCGCCGACATCCTGGTCAACAACGCCGGAGTGCAGACCGTCGCGCCGATCGAGGAGTTCCCGCCCGACCGCTTCGCGCTGATCCTGCGGCTGATGCTGGAGGCGCCGTTCCACCTGGTGCGGGCGGCGCTGCCGCACATGTACGCCCGGGGCTGGGGGCGTATCGTGAACATCTCCTCGGTGCACGGGCTGCGCGCCTCCCCCTACAAGTCGGCCTACGTCGCGGCCAAGCACGGCCTGGAGGGCTTCTCCAAGGTCGCCGCGATCGAGGGCGCCGCCCGCGGCGTCACCTCCAACTGCATCAACCCCGGCTACGTGCGCACTCCCCTGGTCGAGCGCCAGATCGCCGAGCAGGCGCGCGCGCACGCGATCCCCGAGGACGAGGTGGTCGACTCGGTGCTGCTGGCCCGCAGCCCGCTCAAGCGGCTGATCGAGCCGTCCGAGGTGGCGGCGATGGCCGCGTACCTGTGCGGCCCCGAGGCGTCCCATGTCAACGGGGCCTCCCTGGCGATGGACGGAGCATGGAGCGCGAGCTGAGCGAGCACACGGATCGAGACCGTTACCGGGAGCAGACCCGGCCCCGGGCGCAGGCGGTGCCGGACCCGACCGCCGCCGAGGCGGGCGGAGGCGGCGCGCAGGCGCAGTTCCTGCGGCTGCTGCTGCGGGACGCGCCCGCCGTGGAGTACGAGCGCCCGCTCGTGCGGGCCCGCGCGGCGGGCGGCGGCGCCGAGGAGCTGGCCGACCTGGAGGAGGCCAAGGTGCTGGCGCTGCGCGTGCGCACGGTGCTCTCCGACCGGCGGCGCCGGGAGTCCGAGCTGAGCGCCCTGTTCGAGACCGCCAACGACCTGGCGGGCATGCGCGACCTCGACCAGGTGCTGCGGGCGATCGTCGACCGCGCCCGCAACCTGCTGGGCACCGACACCGCCTACCTGACCCTGCGCGACACCGCCGTGGAGGACGGCGACACGGTCATGCGGGTGACCTCCGGCTCGGTCTCGGCGCGCTTCCAGCAGCTGCGGCTGGGGCCGGGCGAGGGCCTGGGCGGGCTCGTCGCCGAGACGGCGCTGCCCTATGTCACCGCCAACTACTTCGCCGACAGCCGGTTCGAGCACACCGACACCATCGACGCCGGCGTGCTCGACGAGGGCCTGGTGGCGATCCTGGGCGTGCCGCTGCAGCTCAACGGGCGCGTCATCGGCGTGCTCTTCGCCGCCAACCGGCGCGAGCGCCCCTTCTCCCACGCGGAGGTGGCCCTGCTCGGGTCGTTGGCCACCCACGCCTCGATCGCCATCGACAGCGCCAACCTGTTGGAGAAGACCCGCGCGGCGCTGGAGGAGCTGAACGAGGTCAACCAGCGCCTGACCGACCACAGCCGCGCGGTCGAGCGCGCCGCCGACGCCCACGACCGGCTCACCGACCTGGTGCTGCGCGGCGGCGGCATCGAGGAGGTCGAGGCCGCTGTCAGCGCGGTGCTGGGCGGAGCCGTCACCGTCTACGACGCCTCGCGACACGCCGAGCGCCTCGCTCCCGAGCTGGCCCAGGCGGCGGGCGCATCCCGCTCCAGCGGGCGCGCGGTGCGCTCCGGCAGCGGGTGGGTGGCCGCCGCCGTGGCCGGCGGGGAGCCGCTGGGCGCGGTGGTGCTGGAGGGGGTCGACCTCGGCGCCGCCGACCAGCGCATCCTGGAGCGCGCGGCGATGGTGATCGCGCTGCTGCTGGTGATGCGCCGGTCGGCCAGCGAGGCGGAGAACCGTGTGCGCGGCGACCTGCTGGACGCCGTGCTGGACGCGCCCGGACGCGACCCCGACACGCTGCGCCGCCGCGCCGAGCGGCTGGGCGCCGACCTGGACGCCGAGCACGCCGTCGTGGTGGCCGAGGCTCCCGGCGCCCATCCCGGACGGCTGCGTTCGGCGGCGATGCACCTGGCCGAGACCTCCGGCGGCCTGGCGGGCGCCCGGGCGGGCACGACCGTGCTGGTGCTGCCCGGTCCGCGGCCGGCGGAGGCGGGACGCAGGGCCGCCGGCGCGCTGGCCGCCGCGGTCAACACCGCGGTCACCGCCGGCGTCTCCGGGCCGACCTCGGGACTGGCCGACTACGCGGCCCGCTTCTCGGAGGCGCGCCGGTGCCTGCGGACCCTGGTGGCCCTGGGCCGCTCGGGCGAGGTCGCCGCACCGGAGGACCTGGGGTTCTTCGGCGTGCTGCTGGGCGGCGACCGCGACGTGGCCGGGTTCGTCGACTCGGTCCTGGGACCGCTGCTGGACTACGACCGCCGCCGCGAGACGGCGCTGGTGGAGACGCTGCGCGCCTACTTCGCGCACGGGGGCAGCATGTCGCGGGCCAAGGACGCGCTCCACGTGCACGTCAACACGGTCGCTCAGCGCCTGGAGCGCGTCGGCCGACTCATCGGTCCCGACTGGCACGAGCCCGGCCGGGCCCTGGAGATCCAACTGGCGCTGCGGCTGCACGCGCTGCTGCGGGGCGGGCTGGCCGAGGCCGAGGAAGCCGAGCGCGGCGGACCGTGACGCGCCCGCGTCCACTCCTGCCCGCTCGGGTCCGCAGGCGGGAAGCGTGTTCGCGGGAGCCGGACGCCCCCGTTCGGACGGCCCGCGCGGGCACTCCGCCGCCCCCGGGCGTAGGCGCTCTGGTGCCCGGCGCGTAGCGCGATCCCCGCCGCTGGGGCGACGCGCGGCGGGGGTCGGTCCACGCAGGCTTGGGGCATGGCACAACCACTGACAGCGGCGGCCGGACTGGCCGATGCGACGGCCCTGTTCGCCGGACCCGCCGCGAGATTCCACGCCCACCCGCCGTTCCCGATGATGGGAGTCGCAATGCTGCTCGTCCTGCTTCTGCTGGGCCTGGCCGCCTACCTGCTGATCTCGCGGTCGAAGGGCCGCCGGCCGCCGTGGGCCGCCGCGCCCGAGCCGCCCGAGTACGCCGCCCGCAAGGTGCTCGCCGAGCGCTTCGCCCGCGGCGACATCACCGTCGACGAGTTCCTGGAGCGCGCCAGCGTCCTGAACTGGACGCCCGGTGCGCAGGAGGGCGGCCGCAAGTGAGACTCCGCCCGGGCCCGCAACGCAAAGCGGTGCTGAGCCTGCACGTGATCGCTTCGGTGGGCTGGCTCGGCGTGCACGCCGGCGTCCTGACGCTGGTGGCCGCCGGGCTGGCCGCCGACGGCGCGGCGCGGGCCGGCGCGCTCTACGGTTCCGCCGCGACGCTGGGCGGGTTGCTCGTCCCGGTACTGAGCCTGACAGCGCTGGCCACCGGCCTGGTCTGCGCGCTGGGTACGCAGTGGGGACTGTTCCGCCACTACTGGGTGGCCGCCAAGCTCGCGCTGACCGCGGTGCTGGTGGCCGGCAGCAACCTGCAGCTGATGCCCGCGACGGCCGGACTGGCCGAGGCGACGCGCGGAGGCACCGTGCTGCCCCCGTTCGCCGACCGCCTCAGCCTCGTCATCGCGCTCTCGGTGGCCCTGTCGGTGCTCGTGGCCGCCAGCCTGCTGTCGACGGTCAAGCCCTTCGGCCGCATCCGGCCCCGCAGGCGCTCCCGCGAGGAGGACGGGTCCGGGGCCCCGCGCGGGTCCGCGCGCGCCGCGCAGCGCGTCTCCCGCTGAATTCGGGCGCCGCCCGGGCGGCGAAGCGACAGCCGCGCGGCGCCGTGGCATCCTCGTCCGGGCGAGCCAGACGCGGGAGGATCATTGGCCGGCATGTGGCACGGCGACCTTTACGCCGATTTCGAAGGCACCGACGGGCCGGGAAGCGGCACGGACGACATCGACGCCCTGGTCCGCGCCACCTCCCCGGCGGCCGGGGAGGACCGCGCCGGCCCCGGGGGCGCCGCTGCGGCGCCCGCAGCGCGCGGCGTCCCCTTCGACGTGGTCACCGGCGTGGTCGAGACCCCCGTGGGCTTCCTGTTCTGCGCGATGACCGAGACGGGGCTCGCGGCGTGCTCGTTCGCCCCCGAGGAGGCCGTGGTCGAGCGGCTGGAACGGGCGGTCTCGGCCAACATCGGCCCGCACGACGCCCACCTGGACCCGGTGCGCCGCGAGATCGGCGCCTACTTCGCGGGGCGGCTGAGCACGTTCACCGTCCCGCTAGACCTGCGGTTGACCGGCGACTTCGGGCGCGTGGTGCTGCGGTCGCTGCTGGACGTCCCCTACGGCTCCACCATCGCACCGGGCGACCTGGCCGCGCGGATCGGCCGGCCCAACGCGCGCCGCGCCGTCGCGAGCACGCTCGCCGAGAACCCGCTGTGCCTGTTCCTGCCCTGCCACCGCGTTGTCGGCGACGACTACCCGAACGATCCGGGGCCGTACGCGGGCGGCACGGCGGCCAAACGGGGGCTGCTGGCGCTGGAGGCCGAGCACGCCGACGCGTGAGCGCCGCCACCGGCCCGGCGCGTCAGCGCGTGGCCCGGTGCGGTCAGCGTGCGGCCCGGCGGCCGAATCGGGCGACGAGCTCGCCGGTCAGGCCCTTCGACGCGGACTCGACCATTCCCAGCACGTTGCTGAAGCCGTCCTCTCCGCCGTAGTAGGGGTCGGGGACCTCGGGGTTGGCTGCGCCGCCGAGCTTGGGCGAGAAGCCGCGGAAGAGCCGCAGCCGGTCGCCCGCCGACGCGGGGTCGGGGGCCAGCTGCACCAGCTCGTCGAAGTTGTCCAGGTCCATCGCCAGGATCAGGTCGCGCTCGGCGAACCAGGCGGGGTCGAACCTGCGCGCCGTGTGGTCGGTTGCGTAGCCGTGCACTCGCAGTGCGGCGGCCGCACGCGGGTCCATGCCCATTCCGATGTGCCAGCCGCCGGTGCCGGAGCTGTCGACGGCCACCGCGCCGCCGAGGCCGGCGCGCGCGAGGTCGGCGGTGAGGACCTTCTCGGCCATCGGCGACCGGCAGATGTTGCCCAGGCACACCAGCGCGATCCGGTAGGGCCCCGTCGGGTCGAGGGGATCAGGCAGGCTCATGATCACCACGGTAGCCCAGGCCGGGCGCGCCCGTCCGGCGGGCGGCCGGACCCGGTATCGGCGGAATCACCCCTTGGGCAAGCGCACCACGGTGACGAAGAAGTCGTCGATCTGGCGGACGACCCTTATGAACTGGTCGAAGTCGACCGGCTTGGCGACGTAGGCGTTGGCGTGCAGCCGGTAGCTGCGCAGTATGTCCTCCTCCGCCTCGGAGGTGGTCAGCACCACGATCGGGATGTGGGAGAGCGCCTCGTCCTTCTTGACCTCCTCCAGCACCTCCCGGCCGTCCTTGCGGGGCAGGTTGAGGTCGAGCAGGATCAGGTGCGGCATCGGGGCGCCGGCGTGCTCGCCCTCGCGCCGGAGGAAGCGCAGCGCCTCGACGCCGTCGGAGACCACGTGCAGGCGGTTGCCCACCTTGTGCTCCGCGAAGGCCTCCTTGGTCATCAGGACGTCGCCGGGATCGTCCTCGACCAGCAGCACCTCAATGGCTTGCACCAAGTTGTCCTCGCTCAATCTCGTCCGACCTGTCCCGAATCGGCCCCGGGCGCGCCCGGGGCGGTGTCGTCTCCTTCGGACCGGGGCGCCGGGTCTTCGCCGCCCTCCTCGGCGGGGCCGGCGGCGCCCGCCCCGGCCTCGGCGGGCTCCGCCTCCTGCGCGCCCCGCTCGCGGGCGCCGGGGGCGCCGTGCGGATCGCGCGCCCCCTCGACCTCCGCGGCCGGCTCGGGCCCGGCCGGCTCCGCTGCGCCCGCGGGCCGCTCCAGCTCGGCCGCCTCGTCCGCGGCGCCGTCGCCGACGGGCAGCGACCAGCAGATGCGTGTGCCCCGCAAGGGCTCGGCGTCATCCTCGCCGTCGCCGTCGCCGTCGCCGAAGGACGTGTCCAGCCACATCCGGCCGCCGTGGAAGTCCACGATCTTCTTGCACATCGCCAGGCCGATCCCGGTGCCGCCGTACCTGTCGCGGGTGTGCAGCCGCTGGAAGATCACGAACACGCGCTCGGCGTACTGCGGCTCGATGCCGATGCCGTTGTCTGCGCAGCAGAACACCCACTCGTCGCCCTGTTGCCCGGCCCCGATGTGCACCCGCGGCGGGTCCTCGCCGCGGAACTTGACGGCGTTGCCGATCAGGTTGAAGAACACCTGGGTGAGCAGCGTGCGGTCGCCGCGGACCGTGGGCAGTCCGTCGGAGGTGACCAGCGCATCGGCCTCCTCCAGCCGGGTCTCCAGGCTGCTGAGCGCGTCGGCGAGCGCCTCGTTCAGGTCGACGGGCTGGTCGTCCTTGGTGCGGCCCACGCGCGAGAACGCCAGCAGGTCGTTGATGAGCGTCTGCATCCGCTTCGCGCCCTCGACCGCGTAGTCGATGTAGGCGTCGGCGCGCTCGTCCAGCCGGCCCTGGTAGCGGCGCTGGAGGAGCTGGCAGAAGCTGGCGACCTTGCGGAGCGGCTCCTGCAGGTCGTGTGAGGCGACGTAGGCGAACTGCTCCAGCTCCAGGTTGGAGCGGCGCAGCTCGTCGGTCTGGCGCTCCAGCAGCTCCGACTGCTCCTGGAGGGTCCGGCGGGCGGTGCCGACCTCGTCCAGGTCGCGGACGATGCGTTCGCGCATGGCGTCGACGTCGCGGCCGACGCGCTCGATCTCGGGCGGACCGTGCAGCTCGATGCGGTGGGCGTAATAGCCCTCGGACACTTGTATGAGGTGGCGGCCCAGCTCGTCCAGCGGCCGCAGGACCCAGTTCTGCAGCATGACCCACAGGAAGCAGCACAGCACCACGACCACCGCTCCGACCAGCACGAGCAGGGCCATGACCTGCTGGGTGGCCAAGGTGAGCCCGTCGCGCGCCTGGCTCAGCTCGTCGTCGATGCGCTGCTCGGTGCGGGCGCCGGCGGCGCGCAGGTCGTCGAAGCGGTCGCGGCCCATCTGGTAGTCGGCCGAGGTGATCTCCTGACCGCCGTGCACCTTCTCCAGGGTGGGCTCGGCGAAGTCGTCCTGCCAGGCCTCTCCGGCCGCGATCAGCCGGTGGATGTAGCCGTCGACCTGGCTGTTCTGCTGGGCCACGGCGCGCAGCTGCGGCAGGCTCTCAGCGAGGTCCTGCTTTCCCTGCTGGTACGGGGCCAGGAACTCGATGTCGTTGGTCAGTGCGTAGCCGCGAATGCCGTTGTCCATGTTCAGGTAGGCCGACATGGTCTGGCGCACGGCGCTCTGCGCCGGTGTGAGCTCGTCGACCTGGCGGTCCAGGGCGTCGCGGGCGTTGAACGCGGCGAGGGTGATCGTCGACACCGACGCGACCAGCACCACCGCCACGGAGGCGAGCAGGACGGTCACGCGGCGGCGCAGGGGCCACCTTCTCAAGTCCGGTCCTCGTGCGTGATGAGCAGCATGGCGACGTCGTCCTGCAGCGGGCCGCCGTTGTAGCGCTCGGCCTCGTCGACCAGGTGCTCGGGCAGGTCGACGATGGAGGTGCCGCGTTCCAGCACGTCGCCGACCATGCGGCGCAACCCGCCGACCTCCAGGCGGCCGGGCGGCTTGCCGTCGTAGGCGTCGACCAGGCCGTCGGTGTAGAGCATCAGCGTGGCGCCGCGGGGAAGCCGGAAGCCGTCGATCTCGGTCTCGTGCTCGGGGAACACGCCCAGCGGCGGCCGGGGGGCGACGGCGACCTCCTCGACGGCGCCGCCGTGCAGGACCAGCGGCGGCGGGTGGCCGAACAGCCGGATCCGGGCGTCCTCGCTGCCGGTGTCCAGGCTGGTCTGGCACAGCGTGGCGTACATCTCCTCCTGCGCCCGCTCGCTGACGAGGATCTCCTCCAGCGCGGGCAGCACCTCCGCCTCGGCGACGCCGCCCATGACCAGGGCGCGCCAGGCGATGCGCAGGCTCACGCCCAGCGCGGCCTCGTCGGGGCCGTGGCCGCTGACGTCGCCGACGATGACGTGAGTGGTCCCGTCCTTCTGCACGGCGTCGTAGAAGTCGCCGCCGACCAGGGCGCGCTTGCGGCCGGGCCGGTAGAAGGAGCGGTGGCTCAGCGGGGAGCTGTCCAGCAGCACCTGGGGCAGCAGGCCGCGCTCCAGGCGCATGTTCTCGCGGGCGTACAGCTCGGCCTCGCGCAGCTGGCGGGCGTTCTCGTCGGCGCGCTGGCGCTCGACGGAGTAGCGCAGGCTGCGCGCCAGCAGGGAGCCGTCGACCTGCCCCTTGACCAGGTAGTCCTGCGCGCCGGCGGCCACGGCCGCGATGCCCTCGTGCTCGTCGTTGAATCCGGTCAGCACGACGACGGCGGCCGCGGAGGCGGTGGTGAGGACCTCGCGCAGCAGGCTCATGCCGCGGGCGTCGGGGAGGTTGAGGTCGAGCAGCACGCATCCGCGAAAGCCGACGAGGTGCTCGCGCGCCTCGTCGAGCGTGCGCACCCAGGTGATGCGGGTGTCGAGTGCGGCGTCGGCGAGGAGCTCCTCGACCAGGAACGCGTCTTGGGTGTCGTCCTCGACGAGCAGGACGTCGACCGCCTCCGCGGTCGAGGGGGACTGCCGCTCCATGACGGCCTCAACCGCGCGGCCGGGGTCGGCCGGCCACGGTTGCTCGGTATCGGTCATGGTCACGGGCTCGGGTCCGGGGTTGCTGGTATCCACACATCGCCTCTACGTCGACCAGTGCGCGGTGCGCGTCGTCAGCCGTTGCGGCAGTCAAACGATAATCGCCTGCACGTCTTGTCGCTAGCGGGATTGCACGGGAGGGATTCAACGGCGGCTGGGGACACCGCGCCTTCGGTGCGCTCGATCGCACCTGCGTGCCCGTCCAGGCTACCCGCCTTCCGCCAGCCTGCTTTCTCGACACTGTGTCATCTCACTCTTGAAGACCTCCCCCACGTGCTGACATCATGTCAGTATCCCAATCGGGATAAACGCCAACAAAGGAGGGCATGTGCCCACTGCGGAAGGCCGCCGCCCCAGTGAGGACCCCGACTTCCGCGCCCGCACCGCCGCCCGCGAGGACGCGCGCACGCCGTTCTCCGAGCTGCTCAAGCGGGCCACCTGGTCGGCGCACGAAGACGCCGAGCAGCACGGCTTCACCCGCGCCCTGTTGGACGGCCGGCTGCCCCGCGAGGGGTACGCGGCGATGGTCGCGCAGCACTACTTCGCCTACGTCGCGCTGGAGCGGGTCGGCCGCTCGCTGGCCGGCGACCCCGTCGCCGGCGCGGTCGTCCACCCCGGCCTGTTCCGCGTGCCCGCGCTGGAGCGCGACCTGGAGGCCCTCTACGGAGGCGACTGGCGCGAGCGCATCGCCCCCACAGCGGCCACCCGCGCCTACACCGCGCGCATCGAGCGCACGGCCGGCGACCCCGCCGGTTACGTGGCCCACCACTACACCCGCTACCTCGGAGACCTCTCCGGCGGGCAGTTCATCCGCAAGGTCGCGGCCGGCGCCTACGGGCTCGACGAACGCGGCGGGACCGCCTTCTACGACTTCTCGGAGCTGGGCAGCCTGCCGCGGTTCAAGGCCGGCTACCGCGCGCGGCTGGACGCGCTGGAGCTGGACGAGGCCGCGCGCGACCACGTCGTAAGCGAGACGCGGCTGGCATACCGGCTCAACGTCGCGGTACTGGCCGATCTCGGCCACATTTTCGCCGCCGACACGGCGGCCTGAACCCGGGCGCGCGCTCCGCCGGCCGCGGCACCCGTGCCGGGCGCCGCCGGGGGACCTACGGCGCCGCCGCCGGCGGGCGCGCCGCCGCCCGCCCGACCCCGGCCCTGGTGCCGGTGTACTGCCGGTGTGCCGCCACCGCGGCGCTTACCGGGCGCCGCCGCCGCGTGACACCATGGGCGCATGCCCAAGATCTCGGCGCCCACCATCGCAGCGCACCGCGCGCAGACCCGCGAGCGCATCCTGGAGGCGGTCGCCGCCCTCACGCGCGTGCAGGGCATCGACGAGATCTCCATGACCGACGTGGCGGCCGAGGCGGGCATCACGCGCACGGCGCTGTACAACTACTTCCCCGACAAGCCCGCGCTGCTGCTGGCCTTCACCGAGCAGGCCACCACCGGGTTCGTCGACCGCTACCACCGCGAGCTGCCCGCGGGCGCCGGCGCGGCCGAGCGGCTGGAGACCTTCGTGCGGCTCCAGGTCGAGGCCCTGGCCGAGCACCCCCACCCCGCGGCCGCTGAGCTCGGCGCCAGCCTGGGCCCCGACGCCTACCAGGCCCTCGCCGAGCACGTCGCGCCGATGCAGCGGCTGCTCACCGGCATCCTGCGCCAGGGCGTCGACGACGGCGAGTTCGCGGCGGCGCCGGTGGAGCCCGTGGCCCGCCTGGTGCTGGCGATGCTGGGCGCCCAGCGGGCGCCCCTCCTGCACGGCGAGACCACCCCCGGCGACGCCGGGCGCCTGGTGGCGGCCTTCACGCTGCGCGCGCTCGGCGCCCGCGCAACCGACGCCGCCGGTCACTCCGTGTCACCCTCGCTCACCTGAGGTCATACCGGCGCGACCGGAACCGGCAGCGGCCGCTCTTCGGCTGCGCACCCGCACCGGAGCTGGGGCAAAATCGGGCACCGCCCAGCCAGCCCCCGCTCCGGAGGAGCCCCCGGTGTCCCTGCTCCTGATCCTGGCCGGCGCCCTCCTGGTCGCCGTCGCGATGTTCAACCGCGTGCCCCGGTTCCAGGCCCGCGCAGCACCCCAGCTGGTACGAGCGCGGCTGACCGAGGCCGGTCGGGCGACGCTCACCGCGGTAGGCGGCAGCGCGCTGATCGTCGCCTTCTTCCTGGCGCTGTCGGGGATGTGACCGCGGCGCCGACTCAGCCCAGCACCGTGCGCAGCCGGCGCGCCGCCAGCCGCGCGGCGCTGGTGGCCGCCAGGGCCGTGGCCACCGCCGCCGAGGCCGCCGCGGCCTCCAGCGCCGCACTGCGGCACTCGGCGTCGCGCTGGGCGGCCGCGCGCTGCTCGGGGCTGAAGCGGCCCCCGCAGTCGCGCGGGTCCAGCTCCAGCCGGCGCCAGCGGACCGGCCACTCGGCCGGCGGCCGCTCGGGGTGGCCGCGCAGGGCGACCGCCGAGGGCGTGGCGGCGTAGGAGGTGCGGGGCTTGAGCGGGGCCGGATCCGGTTCGCCCGAATCCAATTCGATCGGCGCGGGGCCGGTGTAGCGCAGCGTGCCCGGGGCGTTGGCCAGCAGCTCGGCCAGCAGTTGGGCACAGGCGCGGGCGTCGCCCAGCGCGGTGTGCTGTCCGGTGGGCCAATGACCGCTGAGCGTGTGGCAGGCGCGCGGTAGCGAGTAGCGGGGCAGGTCGAGCTGGGAGCGCAGCGACAGCAGCGTGCACAGGCCCGGCAGGCCGCCCGGAAGACCGGCCGGAAGCAGCTCCGAGGCAAGGAAGCGGCCCTCGAAGTCGAGCTTGTGCCCCACCAGCACCGCGCCGGAGAACAGGCCGCGCAGCGCGTCCACCAGCTCGGCGGCCTTGGGCGCGCCGATGACGTCGCTGGCGCCGATGCCGTGGAACTCCTGCCCGGTGACGGCGGAGCCGGGGTCGACCAGCGTGGTGAACTCCCGCAGCAGGGTGCCGTCGCCGCGCATGCGCACCACCGCGATCTCGCAGATGCGCGCGCCCTCACCGGGGTAGAGCCCGGTGGTCTCGACGTCGACGACCGCGTACTCCAGATCGCGCGCGCCGCGGGCCGCGCCGCGGCGGCGGGTCAGGGCACCCATCCGGACCATCCGCCCGGCGTCGGGTTCGGCGTCCAGCACGTCGTCCACACCCCGTCCGATCCTCATCGCGGCACCTCCCGCGGCCAGACACTACGACACGCTCGGGAAGACCGCTGCCGCGAACGGCGTTGAACCAGCGGCCCGGACCCGCCACCCCCTGGGCTCCGGCCGTGACGTATGAGCGCCCCCGACCGAGGAGTTCCCCATGCAGCAGAGCCCGCAGCCGCAGTACGTCCCGCTGGTCGAGGTGGTCCGGTCCGGATTCGCCGAGGGCGTGCACTTCGGCACGGCGGTGGGGCTCACCGCCCGCGGTGAAATCGGCTACGTCCGCGGCGGGGCCGAGGCCCCGATGCTCCCGCGCTCGTCCGCCAAGCCCTTCCAGGCCGCGGCCGTGCTGCGCGCCGGCGCCGACCTGGGACCCGCGCAGACCGCGATCGCCGCGGGGAGCCACAGCGGGGAGCCGCGCCACGTCGAGACGGTGGAGGGGATGCTGGCCGGCGCCGGCCTGGACGCCGGCGCGCTGCGCTGCCCGGCCGACTGGCCCCTGGACCGCGGCGAGCGCGAACGGCTGCTCATGGACGGCGGTGCGCCCTCGCCGCTGCTCATGAACTGCTCGGGCAAGCACGCGGCCATGCTCGCAGCCTGCGTCGCGCGCGGGTGGAGCACCGGGGACTACCTGGAACCGGACCACCCGGTGCAGGAGCTGGTGCGCAGGGAGGTCGAGGAGATGTGCGGCGAGCCGGTCGCCCACACCACCGTCGACGGGTGCGGCGCGCCGCAGCTGGCGGTCTCCCTGCTGGGCCTGGCGCGCGGCCTGCGGGAGATGACCCTGGCACCGGAGGGTTCGCCCGAGGCCGCGGTGCTGGAGGCCATGCGGAACCGGCCCGAGTACGTCGCCGGCGAGGGGCGCACCGACACCCTGCTGATGCGCGGCCTCCCGGGCGCGGTGGCCAAGATGGGGGCCGAGGGCGTGCTCGTCGTGGCCGCCCCCGCCGGCGAGGTGGCGGCGGTGAAGCTGAGCGACGGCGACCCGCTGTTCCGTGCGCGCACCCTGGCGGCGCTGGAGGCCCTCGCGGCGGTCGGCGCCGACGTCTCCCCCGTTCGCGACCTGGCCGCTGCGGAGGTCCGCGGCGGCGGCAGGGCGGTGGGCCGCCTTCGCCCCGTCGCCGACGAGGCGCTCGCCTGACCCGTCCCTCCCCGGCGGTCCCGGCGGCGGGCGCCGGTGCGGGCGCCGGGGACGGCGCGACCGCGGTACCGGCCCTGTCCGCGCGGTGGGCGGAATCGGAAGGCACTGGGCTATGTTTCGACCAGACGGGGCCGTGCGGCGGCCCCGAAGCGGCGGCCCACCGGTTCGCCGGTTCCACGCGCGTGACCACCACCGACGAAGGGCGGCACATGGGCGACATCCGCAGCGTCGCGATCGCCGGAGCGGGCATGGCCGGGCTGCACGCGGCCGAGTCCCTGCGCGAAGCCGGCTTCGAGGGGCGGATCACGATGGTCGGCGAGGAGCCGCACCGCCCCTACTCGCGCCCGCCGCTGTCCAAGGAGTTCCTGACGGGCAAGGGCGCCGGTGCGGGCATCGACCTGCGCGAGGACTCCGCGTTCGACGGCCTGGGGCTGGACCTGCGGCTGGGCCGGTCCGCGCGGCGGCTGCGCCCGCGCGAGCGCGCCGTCGAGCTCGACGACGGCTCGCAGGTGGCCGCCGACGGCCTGGTGATCGCCACGGGCTCCCGCGCCCGCCGCCCCGGCACCGCGCTGGAGGGGGTGCACGTGCTGCGCACCGTCGAGGACGCCGAGGCCGTGCGCGACTCCTTCAAGGACGCCGAGCGCGTCGTCGTCGTGGGAGCCGGGTTCGTCGGCGCCGAGGTCGCCTCCAGCGCCCGCGCGGCCGGGCTGGAGGTCGTGCTGCTGGAGGCCGAACCCACCCCGCTCACCCGCGTCGTCGACCCCCGGGTCGGCGGCGTGTTCGCCGAGCTGCACCGCGACCACGGCGTCGACCTCCGGCTGGGCGTGGGCGTGACCGGGTTCGAGGGGCGCGGGCGCGTCGAGCGGGTACGGCTCGGCGACGGCAGCGCGGTCGAGGCGTCGCTGGTCGTGGCGGGCCTGGGCGCACTGCCCAACACCGGCTGGCTGGAGGGCTCGGGCGTCGAACTGGCCGGGGGCACCGGCGGAGTGCTCTGCGACGAGTACTGCCGCACCGCCCTGCCCGGGGTGTATGCGGCGGGCGACATCGCCGCCTGGCCGCACCCGCGCTACGGCGGCCTGATGCGCCTGGAGCACTGGACCAACGCAGGCGAGCAGGCGGCCGCCGCTGCGCGCAACCTGCTGGCGGGCGGCGGCACGCCCTACACCCCGGTCCCCTACTTCTGGTCCGACCAGTACGGGATGAAGATCCAGCTGCTGGGCCAGGCCGCGCCCGCCGACACCGCCGAGATCGTGCACGGCTCGGCCGAGGACCGCAAGTTCGTCGCCCTCCTCGGCCGCGCCGGGATGCTCGTGGGCATCCTGGGCCTGCGCTCCACGCCGAAGGTGATGCGCCTGCGCCGGCTCCTGGCCGAGCCCACCACCTGGGAGGACGCGCTGGCCGAGGTCAGCCCTCGATCGTGATGGCCTGCTTGGGGCACATGCGGGCGGCCTCCTCGACCTCGGCCCGCAGGTCCTCCGGGGGCTCCTCCTGCAGCACGTAGAGGAAGTCGTCCTCACGCACCTCGAAGACCTCCGGCACCACGCCCATGCACACCGCGTTGCTCTCGCACCGGTCGAAGTCGACGTTGACCCGCATGGTTCTCCTCGCTCTGCGCCGTCGGGCCGCTGCTTGCGCGTCCGAGCCTAATCCCGCACCGAGCGGCCGCGGACCCGCGGGCGGATGGCGCGCCCCCCGCCACTGGAGACGCCTCCCAGACGCTTTCAGCCCCCTCTCAGGCGTCGGCGAAGGCGTCGGTGGCCTCGATGAGGTGGTGCAGGATGCCGGGTTCGCTGAAGGCGTGGCCGGCGTCGTCGACCAGGTGGAACTGCGCCTCGGGCCAGGCCCGGTGCAGGTCGTGTGCGGTCTTGACCGGGGTGCACACGTCGTAGCGGCCCTGCACGATCACGCCGGGGATGCCGCTCAGCCGGTCGGCGCCGTCGATCAGCTGGCCGGGGGTGAAGAAGCCGCCGTGGGCGAAGTAGTGGTTCTCGATGCGGGCGAAGGCCAGCGCGTACTCCGCCTCGGCGTGCTGGGCGCGCACGCGCTGGTCGGGCAGCAGGGTGATGGTCGAGCCCTCCCACAAGCTCCAGGCGCGGGCCGCGGCCAGGCGCACATCGGGGTCGGGCGAGGACAGCCGGTGCGCGTAGGCCCCGATGAGGTCGTCGCGCTCCTCCTCGGGGATGGGCGCGAGGTAGTGCTCCCACAGGTCGGGGAAGAGGTAGCTGGCGCCGTTCTGGTAGAACCAGCGGAGCTCCTCGTTGCGCAGGGTGAAGATCCCCCGCAGGACCAGTTCGCTGACCCGCCGGGGGTGCTCCTCGGCGTAGGCCAGCGCCAGCGCGCTGCCCCACGAACCGCCGAACACCTGCCAGCGGTCCACGCCCATCATCGTCCGCAGGCGCTCCAGGTCCTCCACCAGCGCCCAGGTGGTGTTGGTCTTGAGGTCCACGTCCATGCCGGCGGCGTGGGGGGTGCTGCGGCCGCAGTTGCGCTGGTCGAAGAGCAGCACGCGGTAGCGCTCGGGGTCGAACAGGCGGCGGTGGTCGGGTGAGCAGCCCGCACCCGGTCCCCCGTGCAGGAACACCGCAGGCTTGCCCGCCGGGTTCCCGCACAGCTCCCAGTAGATCCGGTGTCCATCGCCCACGTCGAGCATGCCGGAGTCGTAGGGTTCGATGGACGGGTACAGCGTGCGCATGGGTTAGGCGTCCTTCGTCGCAGATGTGGCCGCGGACAATCCTAGAACCGGGACGACCGGGCGCAGTGCCGCGCGTCCGCCGCGGGACGGCGTTTCCCGGCACTCGGGCGCAGCGCCGGAAGCCCGGCCACGCCGAGGGTTTCGCACGCCGCGGCGGATTTGCGCGCCAAGATCGTTCCAGCGCACGGCATCGTCCCCGCTGCCCGCCCCGCGCCTGCGCCTCCCGCGCTGCCGGGCGCGCCGCGGCCGCCGGGCGTCCCCGCGGCGGAGCCCGGCTCCAGAGTGTGTCCAGGGTCACATGAAACGCCGCGAACCTGCGCGGACACCGGCTTCGGGCCGTGCGCGCCGAGGCGCACCACACCCGGCGGCTCCGAAAGGGCCGCGGCCGGGTGCGCGGGGCGGCGCCCCGGAACACTCCGGCACCCCGCACGCCGCCCACCCGCGTTAGTGTTCTGAGTGGGTCCGCAGGTGAGACGGAAGTAGGGACACAGAAGGCATGCCCAACACCAATGACACGCGCGTCGCCAGCTACCAGCCGCTGATCGCGCCCAAGGACCTCCTCGCCGAGCTCCCGATGGGACCGGAGCGCGCCGCGCTGGTCGAGGACGCCCGCGGCGAGGTCAAGCGCGTGCTCGACGGCGCCGACGACCGCCTGCTGGTCATCGTTGGGCCCTGCTCCGTGCACGACCCCGAGGCCGCGCTGGACTACGCCGAGCGGCTCAAGGCGCTGACGCCGTCCCTGAGCGAGGACCTCTGCCTGGTCATGCGCGTCTACTTCGAGAAGCCGCGCACCACGCTGGGCTGGAAGGGGCTCATCAACGACCCCGGGCTGGACGAGAGCTACGACGTGCACCGCGGCCTGCGCACCGCGCGCAAGCTGCTGCTCGACATCGGCTCGATCGGCGTGCCGGCCGGCACCGAGTTCCTCGACCCCATCACCCCGCAGTACATCGCCGACGCGGTGGCCTGGGGCGCGATCGGCGCCCGGACCACCGAGAGCCAGGTCCACCGCCAGCTCGGCAGCGGCCTGAGCATGCCGGTGGGCTTCAAGAACGGCACCGACGGCGACGTGCAGGTGGCAGTGGACGCCTGCGGCGCCTCCGCGGCCTCGCACACCTTCTTCGGAATCGACCCCTCGGGCGCGGGCTCGGTCGTGGTCACCGCGGGCAACCCCGACTGCCACGTCATCCTGCGCGGCGGACGCAGCGGCCCCAACTACGACGCGGCCGGCGTCGCGCCCGCGCTGGAGGTCGTCGAGCGCTCCGGACTGCCGCGGCGGCTGATGATCGACGCCAGCCACGCCAACAGCGGCAAGGACCACACCCGCCAGCCGGGGGTGGCCGACGCCATCGCGGCGCAGGTCGCCGACGGTCAGCGCGGCATCATCGGCGTGATGCTGGAGAGCTTCATCGAGGAGGGCGCCCAGAAGCTGGGCGACCCCGCGGAGCTCTCCTACGGGCGCTCCATCACCGACACGTGCATGAGCTGGTCGACCACCGAGGACGTGCTGGGCCGGCTCGCCGAGGCGGTACGCAAGCGCCGCTCGGTCTAAGCGCCGGAGCCCGCTGCCCCGCCCGCGGCCGAGGGCGCCCGGACTCGCCGCGGGCCGCGCGCCGCGGACGCCTTTCGGGGGCGCCGCCGGAGGGACCCGGCGCTCGGGTGCCGCCGGCGCCCCCGGCTCCGCGGCGGTCGGCGTCTCCGCTGGCAGGTGCGGTGAAGTGGGCGTTTCGTGTCCCCTTGGCTGTTCGCGCGAAAGCCGCACTGCTAGCCTGGAACCGGTCGTTGAATCCGTACGGGAGAGAGTCCGTGCAGCCGGCACGGGCCGCCGAAGGAGCAATTCCTCCCCAGAGAACCTCTCAGGCGCGCCGGACCGTACGGTCGAGACCACTCTGGAAAGCAGGGGCGTTCGAGCCCCTCGCCGAAGGTGCAAGCCGCGTTCGCGCGGCGAAGCTCTCAGGCATCATGACAGAGGGGGAGGATGGCAACGCCTGTCACGAAACGACGTCCATCCTCTCGGGAGTGAGAATGACTGCGCCGGACGACGGATCGGCACTGCGGACAACGCCGCTGCACGCCGTCCACGAGCGGGCCGGGGCCACCCTGGTCGGCTTCGCGGGCTGGGAGATGCCGCTGCGCTACGGCGGCGAGCGCGCCGAGCACGCGGCCGTGCGCGAGACGGCCGGACTCTTCGACCTCTCCCACATGGGCGAGATCCACATCACCGGCCCCCAAGCCGCCGACATGCTGGACTACGCCCTCGTGGGCCATCTGTCCAAGGTCGCGCCGGGCCGCGCCCGCTACACCATGATCACCGCGGCCGACGGCGGCGTCCTCGACGACCTCATCGTGTACCGGCTCGCCGACGACGAGTACCTGGTGGTGGCCAACGCGGCCAACACCGGGACCGTGCTCGCCGCCCTCAGCGAGCGCGCGGCGGGCTTCGGCGCCCTCGTCGAGGACCGTTCCGCCGACTACGCGCTGATCGCCGTGCAGGGCCCGGCCGCCGTCGACATCCTGGCGCCGCTCACCGACGCCGACCTGAGCACCATCAAGTACTTCGCGGGATACTCCCACCAGGTCGCCGGGCACCCGGTGCTCCTGGCCCGCACCGGCTACACCGGCGAGGACGGCTTCGAGATCTTCCTCAGCCCCGGCGACGACGCGCCCGCCGTGTGGGACGCCCTGATCAAGGCGGGCGAGCCGCACGGCCTGCTCCCGGCCGGGCTCTCCGCCCGGGACACGCTGCGCCTCGAAGCCGGCATGCCCCTCTACGGCAACGAACTGGACGCCCGGACCACCCCCTTCGAGGCCAACCTCGGCCGGGTCGTCAAACTGGACAAGCCCGGCGACTTCGTGGGCCGCGACGCGCTGCAGAGCGTCGCCGACTCCGGCCCGCGCCGCCGCCTGGTCGGCCTGGTGGCCCGCGGCCGCCGTCCGCTGCGCAAGGACAACACGGTCCTGCTGGACGGCGAGCCCGTGGGCGTGGTCACCAGCGGGGCGCCCTCGCCCACGCTGGGCAAGCCCGTCGCCATGGCCTACATGGACAGCGGGGCCGACCCGTCCTCGGGCGAGACCGCCGTGGACGTGCGCGGCCGCGCCGAGGCCGTCGACGTCGTCGACCTGCCGCTCTACCGCCGGGAGCGCTGACCCCGGCGGCGGCCGAAGCGCGCACACAGCGTGCGCGGCCGCAGGCCGAAGCGGCAGAATTCGACTGGGTGGAACCGCCGACGGTCCACGCCGAACCGGTCGGGCGGCCACACGCGAAGGCGCCGCGCCCTACCCGGTCCCAGACCCGGACAACGACGACCTCCTGGAGATTTGAATTGAGCGTTCCCGCGGAGCTGAACTACACGAGCGACCACGAGTGGGTGGCGGTCAGCGACGGTGTCGCCACAGTCGGCATCACCGCATTCGCCGCCGAGGCGCTCGGCGACATCGTCTACGTCGAACCGCCGGAGACGGGCACCACCGTCGCCGCCGGTGAGACCTGCGGGGAGGTGGAGTCCACCAAGTCCGTCAGCGACCTGTACGCGCCGGTCAACGGCGAGGTCGTCGACGTGAACCAGGCTGCGGTGGACAATCCCGAGGTCATCGGGACCGATCCCTACGGCCAGGGGTGGCTCTTCAAGGTGGAGGTCACCGAGGAACCGTCCGAGCTGCTCTCTCCGGAGCAGTACACGCAGTTGACCGAAGGCGAAGGTTGATCACATGCCCTCTCAGCGGAATCTGCTCGACCAGTCCCTCGAACAGCTCGATCCGGAAATCGCCGCAGCCGTCGGCGCCGAGCTCAACCGGCAGCGCGACACGCTGGAGATGATCGCCTCGGAGAACTTCGCTCCGCAGGCGGTGCTGGAGGCCCAGGGTACGGTCCTGACCAACAAGTACGCCGAGGGCTACCCCGGCAAGCGCTACTACGGGGGCTGCGAGCACGTCGACGTGGTCGAGCAGCTCGCGATCGACCGGGCGAAGGCGCTGTTCGGCGCCGAGCACGCCAACGTGCAGCCGCACTCGGGCGCCCAGGCCAACACGGCCGTCTACTTCTCGCTGCTCAAGCCGGGCGACACGATCCTGGGCCTGGACCTCGCGCACGGCGGCCACCTGACCCACGGCATGAAGCTGAACTACTCCGGCAAGATCCTCAACGCGGTCGCCTACCACGTCCGCCCCGAGGACGGCACCGTCGACTACGACGAGGTCGAGAAGCTGGCCAAGGAGCACCGGCCGAAGATGATCGTCGCCGGCTGGTCGGCCTATCCGCGCCAGCTGGACTTCGCGCGGTTCCGCAAGATCGCCGACGACGTCGACGCCCTGTTCATGGTCGACATGGCGCACTTCGCCGGCCTGGTGGCGGCCGGGCTGCACCCCAGCCCGGTGCCCCACGCCGACGTGGTCACCACCACCACGCACAAGACCCTGGGCGGTCCGCGCGGCGGGCTCATCCTCAGCAAGGAGGAGTTCGGCAAGAAGATCAACTCCGCCGTGTTCCCCGGCATGCAGGGCGGACCGCTGGAGCACGTGATCGCCGGCAAGGCGGTCTCGCTGAAGGTCGCGGCGGGCGAGGAGTTCGCCGACCGGCAGCGGCGCACCGTCTCCGGCGCCAAGATCCTGGCCGATCGGCTGATGCGCGAGGACGCCGTGCAGTCGGGCGTGCGGGTGCTCAGCGGTGGCACCGACGTCCATCTCGTACTCGTCGACCTGGTCAACTCCCAGCTCAACGGCAAGGAGGCGGAGGACCGGCTGCACGAGATCGGCATCACGGTCAACCGCAACGCCGTACCCGACGACCCGCGGCCGCCCATGGTGACCTCGGGACTGCGCATCGGCACCCCCGCGCTTGCCACGCGCGGGTTCGGCGACGAGGACTTCACCGAGGTCTCCGACGTCATCGCCGAGGCGCTCAAGCCGGAATACGACGCCGCGGCGCTGCGCGGCCGCGTCGAGGCGCTCGTACGCAAGAATCCGCTCTACCCGGAGCTGTAGAGGGCAGTCCCCTGCCCTCCTGGTGCGGCCGGGGCGTGCTCGGCACTCCGCCCCGGCCGCACCGAACACCGAAATCGCTCCTGTTACCCGCAAGGAGGGCAGGAATGGCAATCAGCGTCTTCGACCTGTTCACCATCGGCATCGGTCCGTCGAGCTCGCACACCGTGGGGCCGATGCGGGCCGCACGCAGGTTCGCCGAGGGGCTGGCCGAGTCCGGGCTGCTGGAGCGCACCGCCGCGGTGCGCGCCGAGCTGTACGGCTCGCTGGCACTGACCGGCAAGGGGCACGGCAGCGACCGCGCCGTGGTACTCGGGCTGCTCGGGCAGACGCCCGAGGGCGTCGACGTCGACGCCGCCGCGGCGACGGTCGAGCGTGTACGCACGGAGCACCGGCTCGCCCTGGCCGGCGTCCGCGAGGTCGACTTCGACCCCGAGACGCACCTGGACTTCCGCCGCAAGGAGACGCTCCCGGGCCACCCCAACGGCATGCGCTTTTTGGCCCTGGACTCCGCGGGCACGGAGCTGCGGGCCCACACCTACTTCTCGGTGGGCGGCGGCTTCGTCGTCGACGAGGAGGCCGTGGGCGCCGACCGGATCACGGCCGACGAGACTCCGCAGCCCTACCCGTTCTCCAGCGCGGCCGAACTGCTGGAGACCTGCCGCGAGACCGGCATGTCCATCAGCGCCGTCATGCTCGCCAACGAGCGGGCGTTCGGGCGCACCGACGAGGAGATCGGCGAGGGCCTGCTGGAGATCTGGCGGGCGATGCGCGCGTGCGTGCGCCGGGGCGTGACCACCGAGGGCACTCTGCCCGGGGGCCTGAAGGTTTCGCGCCGCGCGCCGCGGCTCTACCGCCAACTCGGCGGCCACTGCGGCCCCGAGGGTCTGGCCGGCCCCGACCACAGCGACCCCGGCGACCCGATGCGCGGCACCGACTGGATCACGCTGTACGCCCTGGCGGTCAACGAGGAGAACGCCGCCGGCGGCCGGGTGGTCACCGCACCCACCAACGGCGCGGCCGGGATCGTCCCGGCGGTGCTGCACTACTACGCGCACTTCACCCAGGGCGCGGGCGACGAGGGGACGATGCGCTTCCTGCTCGCGGCGGGGGCGATCGGCATCCTCTACAAGCAGAACGCCTCGATCTCCGGCGCCGAGGTCGGCTGCCAGGGCGAGGTCGGTTCGGCGTCGTCCATGGCGGCAGCGGGCCTGGCCGAGGCGTGGGGCGCGACCCCGGCCCAGATCGAGAACGCGGCGGAGATCGCCATGGAGCACAACCTGGGCCTGACCTGCGACCCCATCGGGGGCCTGGTGCAGGTTCCCTGTATCGAGCGCAACGCCCTGGCCTCGATCAAGGCGATCAGCGCGGCCCGCCTCGCGCTGCGTGGCGACGGCAGCCACTTCGTCTCCCTCGACAAGGTGATCCGCACCATGCGCGACACCGGCCGGGACATGATGGACAAGTACAAGGAGACAAGCCGCGGCGGCCTCGCGGTCAACGTCATCGAGTGCTGAAACCGGAGCCGGACATCAGCCGATCGGACCGGCGCGGTGGAAGGCCCTGAGTTCCACGGCGATGTCAGACACGTCTGGCATCGCACCCGTGGTCACGCCGAGGACGAAGCGCTCCGCCCTGTCTTCGTCGACCGGCGTGATCAATGACGCGCCGTTCACTTCCAGGAACACGGCTGTGCAGTTCCAAGCGGCCCGCTTGTTCCCGTCGACGAAGACAGGGTTGCGGGCCAAGGATTGGAGGAGCGCCGCCCCGGGAGGAGGTGGCGCGGGGCCAGCACCCGTTCGCCGTCGTGGTCGTGTGCATCGACTCCCGCGTCACCCCGGAGCTGATCTTCGACACCGGCATCGGCGACGCAGACCTGCATCTTGAACGCCAGGGGCGCGCCGACCGGCCGCCTGCGAGGCCGGATGCCCGAAACCCCCGTCTGCACCGGTGTTCGCGGCGTGGTATACCGGGGCCCGCGACGATTACGAGTGCCGCCTCGCGGCGGCGGTCTGTCAGGGGGCACGGTGCAGGGCAGCAGACTCGCATTGAACGCGGATCCCTACGGCCCCTTCCACGGCCCTCTCGCGCACGCCTACGCCTGTGCCGTCCACATCCAGGTCTCCAACGAGGCGGCGTGGAACAGCCCCGGCGGCTGTTCCTGCTGCACGCCCGAGCAGAAGCGGGAGGGACTGCGGGAGGACTGGGGAATCGAGTCCCCGGACGACTGGCTGCAGCAGGCCGAGGCACTGGTCGGCGGCGACAGCAACGCGCCCGCTGCCGCGCTGCTTGAGCTGCGCATGGTCTCCTCCCAAGCCGTCGGCCGCCCCATCGACGCCGGACTCTGGCGCGACGCGATCGCGCGGATGTGCCAGCAGCGGGGGCTGGACAACGCCGTCTACCAGCGGCTGATCGACCTGGCCGGGACCATCCTGGACTACGAGAAGCGGTTCACGGCCGACGGCCTGCTGCCGCCGGGCGGGATCGTCACCGCGATCAAGGCGTGGGACCTCGGCCGCGGCGCGAACATGGCGCGCTGGGGCGTGCAGTGCGGCTACACCGACATGCAGACGTCGCAGTGGTTCGCGATGCGCGCGAGCGAGCAGGCGCTCCGCTACTACACCACGTGGTGGGACTTCTCAGCGGGCTACATCCTGGGGCGCTGCCTGCATTTCGACCAGGGCGCCTTCAGCCACTGGTACACCACGCCTCTGGAGGTGCACCACCTCATGATGACGCACCCGCAGAGCCCCTGGCTGAACCTGCCGTTCCGCGGCTGAGCGCGCGGGTGCGCGGTCGGCGCGCGGGCGCGGACCTACGGGGCTTCAGGCGCTGTCCGCCTTCACGAGCCCGAGGAGCGCCGCCCAGGCGGCGCCGGGGAAGTCCAGGTGCCCCGCAGCGGCGTCCTTCGAGTCGCGGACGGCGATGCCGGCATCCGGCCGGTCCGCGACCTCCACGCAGTTCTCCTTGAACGAGTAGCTCGACTTGCGGAAGTGGAGCCGCGCGGCTTCTGCAGGGAGGTCCATGGCGGCAGGATTCCCCCGACTCGGAGCCGGGAACCCTGCGCGGACCGACGAAGAAAGCTTCCATCGCGCGCCCGCCTGCGAAGCATTCCTTCATCCGCGCGGCAGCGGCCCGTCGCCACTGCCGCAGGGACCGTAACAGCTTCCCGGGGATCGCGCGACCACGGGGCGTCAGGCCCGCCCCGGTGCCGGCGCCGCGGATCCGCCCGCGGATCCTCGGCCCGCGCCCTTCCTCCGACCCGCCCGCGACCTGCGCGGAGCCGCCTGGGCGCGCTGTGTACCCG
Source organism: Streptomonospora arabica (assembly GCF_039531585.1). Classification (NCBI taxonomy): domain Bacteria; kingdom Bacillati; phylum Actinomycetota; class Actinomycetes; order Streptosporangiales; family Nocardiopsidaceae; genus Streptomonospora; species Streptomonospora arabica. The sequence continues at coordinate 299,526 of NZ_BAAAQI010000004.1, forward strand.
ATACACGACCGAGTGTTTTTGGAAATAATGCTTCCAGATAGGTTGACGTCTCGGACGCCAACTCCTAGGTTTCTTAACACTTCAGGTGCGGATCCGAACACTGAGAGCGAATCCGGTCGGCATGCAACCCGGATTCGCGTCCATTCCCCGCTCACGGACGCGAGACGCCTGGAAGGAGCCCTCTTTCGTGAACGCTCCCCGACATCCCCGACACGCCCCCGGCGGACACCGCTTCAGCGGTGTCTTCCGCCGCTTCCCGCGGCTCTCCGCGGCCCTGGCCGGCGCAGCCGCGTTGTCCACCCTCGGCCTGGGCGCGGTCGCCGCACCGACTGTGCTGGACGGTTCCGAGCCCACCTCCGCCACCCCTGCCGCGGCGGACGGCCAGTGGCTCACCGGGTACTGGCACAACTTCTCCAACGGCTCGACAACGATGCCGATCAGCGAGGTGCCCTCCGCCTACAACCTCATCGCGGTGGCCTTCGCCGGCAACCAGGCCGGCAGCCCCGGCGGCATCACCTTCGACGTCGCCGACTCCGAACTGGGCGGCTACACCGACCAGCAGTTCAAGCAGGACGTGGCCGGCGTCCAGGCCGAGGGCCGCAAGGTGGTGCTGTCCATCGGCGGCCAGAACGGCCACGTGGACGTCACCAACTCCACCGAGGCCGCCAACTTCGCCGACTCCGCCTACGCCCTGATGCAGGAGTACGGGTTCGACGGGATCGACATCGACCTCGAACACGGCATGAACGCCCGGTACATGGAGGAGGCGCTCCGCTCGCTGCGGAACAAGGCCGGCTCGGACCTGATGATCACGATGGCGCCCCAGACCATCGACTTCCAGGCGCCCAGCTACGCCTACTACAAGCTCGCCCAGAACATCGGCGACATCCTGACCATCATCAACATGCAGTACTACAACTCCGGCTCCATGCTGGGCTGCGATGACCAGGTCTACTCGCAGGGCAGCGTGGACTTCCTGACGGCCCAGGCGTGCATTCAGCTGGAGCTGGGCCTGCGCCCCGACCAGGTGGGACTGGGGCTGCCCGCCACCCCCTCCGCGGCGGGCGGCGGCTACCAGTCGACCCACAACGTCATCCGGGCCCTGGACTGCCTCGAACAGGGGCGCAACTGCGGGTCCTTCACCCCGAGCCAGCCCTACGGGCCGATCGGCGGCGCCATGACGTGGTCGATCAACTGGGACGCCACGAACGGCTACGCCTTCGCCGACGCCCTCGGCGCGCGGCTGGGTACCGGCTGATCCGCAGGGCGGCGGCCGCCGATCGGCCGCGCCCGCGCCGGCGTGTGAAGCGCAGGCGCACCGTCCGGCCCTGACCCCGCCGGAGAAGGTGGCCGGTCCCGGCAACTCCCCTCGCCGGGACCGGCCACCGCCAGACGGCTTCGGCCCCCGTTCAAGGACCGGATTCCCGCCTCCGCCTCCGATCCGCCCCCCACCGGCACGCCCGGCCCCTGCCCGGACCGGAAGGCCCTCCCCACAGGGTGCGGCGCACCGTTCATCCCCTGGCGCCGCACCCTCTCGCTTCCGGCTCCTCAAGAGCCGCCGCTTCTTCACCGTTCGACCGGTACCTCCTCGCACGCCATGGGGGCGCCTTGAGCGATGAGGAAGTTCGTCCGGTGCTGCGCCCCCTCCTCCGGCACGAAGTTCTCGATGACCATGGAGTCATCCGCGTCCATCGCGAAGGCCCAGGGCACCCGCGAGCCCACCGAGGGCTGAGGCTCCTGTGCATCCACCGCAGAGTCCGGCGAGTATGCACGCCCCACGGAGAACTCCCCGTCGCCGCCGGAACGTCCGGGAAGCACCGTCATGGATCCCACCCTCAGATCGGAGGCGCACCGGGTGCCCGGCTCCGGGTTCCTGATCTCGACCGCCACCCCCGCTGCGCGCAGGTCGGCGGCCAGATCCCGCTGCTCGTCCCGATCCAGCGTCAGGTCCCTGATGCTCACCTGCACGCTGCCGTCCGGCTTCTCCTCGATGGCGTAGGCGGGCGTCGCCGTCATTCCCGGCACCACCACGAACCCGGCCGCCACCGCGGCTCCCCCGGCCAGGGCCATACCGACCCGCGGGAGCGTCACCAGGCGCCGTGCGGCGGGCCGCCGCTCCGCGGCGCGCTCGGCCGCGTTGAGCGCGACCTCCTTCTTCAGCTCGGCGAGCAGCCGGTCCTCGAAGCGTTCGGTCTTGTCTGCGGTCATGCCTGTCCCCTCGCGTATGAGATCCCGACCGGGGCGTCCCCGGTCCGCATGCTTTCGGCGGCGCGCGCGGTGTCAGCGCCGGGAGCGGTGTCAGCGGGAGAGGTCCCGGTCGGCGGCTCCTCCGCGGCCGGACCCCGCCGCGCGGCGGCCGCCAGCGCCTTGCGCGCCCGGTGCAGCCGCACCCGCGCGGTGACCTTGCGGATGCCGAGCGCCGCCGCGGCCTCGGTGACGCTGAGCTGGTCGACCGCGACGAGTTCGAGCACCTGGCGCTCGCCCTCGGGCAGCTCGGCCATCGAGCCCAGCAGTGCGCGCGCCCGGTCCTCGGCGTGGATCCGCTCCTCCATACGGGTGATGTCGTCGGAGTCCAGCAGCCTGCGGCCGGCCAGGCGGTTGCCGCTGTCGGCCTCGCGGGCCGCCCGCCTGCGCTCGGCCGCGACCACGTTGCGCGCGATCCCGAACAGCCAGGCCTCCTCCTCGCCCCTGTCGGGACGGTAGGAGTCCGCCGAGCGGATCGCCGCCAGGAACACGTCGGCCGTCAGGTCGGCGGCGGTGTGCGGGTCGTCGACCCGCCGCGCCACGAACCTGGTGATCCTCTCGACGTGGCGCCGGTAGAACTCCTCGAACCTGTCCGGGTCGCGCGCGGCTTCCCGGGGTCCCGCGCGTCTGCTTCTCTCACCTGCCACGTGGCGCCTCTCAGCATCCTGTATCGCGTTCCGCCTGCCTTCACGAGTACTTGGCGGACCGGGGACGAGGCGTTACCGGCCCAGGTCAGGACCGGCTGCGGAGGCCGAGGGTAGCCGGTGGGGCCGGCGGAGAGCGGACGGGGAGCGGCGGGGACGCGGAGGGCGGGCGGCGGCGCGGTACGGCGCACCCCGCACACCCGAACCGGCCCCGGCCGGACGGCGCCGGGCGGGGCCGGACGAGGCGGCCGGGCGGGAGGTGAGGGGCGCGGGGTCAGACCACCGGCAGCCGCGTCCCGCGGATGCTCGCGGCCACACCGTCGTTGGCCTCGGCGATCTCGCGGCGCTCGGGCGGAACCGGCCCGTACAGGGTGGTGCGCTGGCGCAGCGGGCGGCCGGTGGGCTCGACCAGGGCGCGGATGTCGCCGATCGTCTTGAAGGAGCCGTTGTCGGAGCCGGCCATGCGGCTGATGGTCTCCTCCATCAGCGTGCCGCCGACGTCGTTGACTCCGCCGGCGAGCAGCTGCCGGCAGGTGTCCTCGGCCAGCTTCACCCAGGAGCACTGGATGTTGTCGATCGAGCCGTGCAGCAGCAGCCGCGCCAGCGCGTGCACGGCCCGGTTCTCGCGGACGGTGGGGCCGGTCCGCGCCAGTCCGGCCAGGTAGATGGGCGCGCTGGTGTGCACGAACGGCAGCGGCACGAACTCGGTGAAGCCCGGGCGGCCGTTGCGCTCCAGTGAGCGCCGCTGCAGCGAGCGCAGCAGCTTGATGTGGGCCACCCAGTGCTCGGGCGTGTCCACGTGGCCGTACATCATCGTGGACGTGGTGGGGATGCCCAGGTCGTGCGCGGTCGTGACGACGTCGATCCACGCCGAGGCGGGCAGCTTGCCCTTGGTGAGTACCCAGCGGACGTCGTCGTCGAGGATCTCGGCGGCGGTTCCGGGCAGCGAGTCCACCCCGGCGTCCCGCGCCCGCTCCAGCCATCCTCGGACCGGCGAGTCGGTGCGCGCGGCGCCGTTGACCACCTCCATCGGGCTGAAGGCGTGCACGTGGATACCCGGCACGCGCTCCTTGACCGCGCGGGCGAGGTCGAAGTAGGCGGTGCCCGGCAGGTCGGGGTGGATGCCGCCCTGCATGCACACCTCGCTCGCCCCTGCCTCCCAGGCCTCGGCGGCGCGGTCGGCGACCTGGTCCAGGGAGAGGGTGTAGGCGTCGGCGTCGGTGCGGCGCTGGGCGAAGGCGCAGAACCGGCAGCCGGTGTAGCAGACGTTGGTGAAGTTGATGTTGCGGGTGACGACGAAGGTCACGTCGTCGCCGACCGTGTCGCGGCGCAGCGCGTCGGCGAGGCCCGCCAGTTCCTCCAGCTCGTGGCCGTGGGCGTGCAGCAGCGCCAGCGACTCCTCGTCGTCCAGGCCGGCCGGGTCGCGTTCGGCGTGCCTCAGGGCGTCGCGGATCTCCGGGTCGAACCGGCGCGGGGCGCCGACGCCCAGCTCGGGGCGGGGCAGACGCTCGCGCAGGCGCTCCCAGTCGCCGTAGACCGCGTCGAAGTCGCCGCGGCGGTCGGTGGTGCGGCCCTCGGTGTCGACGGCGGTGTGCAGGTCGGTGCGGCCGCTGGAAACCTGCTGGGGCTCGGGCTCCTGCCAGGGGCGGCCGACGACCTCGGCGTCCTCGCGGGCCAGGCCGGTTTCGGGATCGGCGAGCGCGGCGACGTGGCCGGCGACGCGCGGGTCAAGCCACGGCTCGCCCTGGCGGACGTACTCGGGGTAGACGGTGAGCCGCTCGCGCAGCCGGAACCCGGCCTCGGCGGTCCGGTCGGCGAGCGCGTCGATCTGCGGCCAGGGGCGCTCGGGGTTCACGTGGTCGGGAGTCAGCGGGGAGACGCCGCCCCAGTCGTCGATGCCGGCACGCAGCATGAGGCCGTACTCGTCGCCGATGAGGTTGGGCGGGGCCTGCACGCGCGCCTTGGCGCCCATCACCAGGCGGGTGACGGCGACGGTGGCGGCCAGCTCGGCCAGCTCCGCGTCGGGGCGGTGCATCATCGCGGTATCGGGTTTGGCCCGGAAGTTCTGCACGATGATCTCCTGGATCGCGCCGTACTCCCGGGCGGCCCGGCGCATGGCGAAGATCGAGTCGGCGCGCTCGGCCTCGGTCTCGCCGATCCCGATGAGGATGCCGGTGGTGAAGGGGACGGTGCAGCGGCCGGCGTCCTCCAGCACCCGCAGGCGCACCGCGGGATCCTTGTCGGGGCTGCCGTAGTGCGGCCGGCCGCGCTCGGTGAACAGCCGCTCGGAGGTGGTTTCCAGCATCATGCCCATGGACGGCGCCACGGGCTTGAGCCGCTGGAAGTCCGACCAGCTCAGCACGCCGGGGTTGAGGTGGGGCAGCAGACCGGTCTCCTCCAGGACCATGATCGCCATGGCGCGGACGTAGGAGAGCGTGTCCTCGTAGCCGCGCTCGTCCAGCCACCGCGCGGCCTGGTGCCAGCGGTCCTCGGGGCGGTCGCCGAGGGTGAACAGCGCCTCCTTGCATCCCATGGCGGCGCCTTGGCGGGCGATCTCCAGCACCTCGTCCGGCGAGAGGTAGGGGGACTCCAGGTGGCCGGGCGCGGTGGCGAAGGTGCAGTAGTGGCAGCGGTCGCGGCACAGCCGGGTCAGCGGGACGAACACCTTGCGGCTGTAGGTGACGACGCCGGGGCGCCCGGCGGCCTCCAGGCCGGCGTCGCGGACGCGGGCGGCGTGGCCGAGCAGGGCCTCCAGGTCGTCGCCGCGGGCGTGCAGCAGCACCTCGGCTTCGGCGGGGTCGAGGGCCTTTCCGTCGCGGGCCCGGGCCAGCGCTCGGCGCATGGCCGAGGGTGCGGGGGCGGATTCGGCGGTTTCGCTGTTCCGATGTCCGGCACGAGTCATGGTCGGCACGATACGGCGGCGCCTTTCCGGCGCTCAGGCCGCCCCGCCGGATGCGGCGCGGTGTGCCCGAGTCCACTCCCGGGCCCACTGCCGAACCCGTTCCCGGACCGCACGACTGGCGCGATCAATGGCTACTGGCTATAGTGCAAAATGCACTAAGGAAGAACGCTCTAAAGGAGACCGCCATGCCGAGTCGCCGCGGGGCCCGTGACCTGACGGCGCTCACCGTGCTCGCGCTGCTGCGCACCGGGCCCAGCCACCCCTACGAACTGCACCGGATGATCACGCAGACGCACAAGGACTTCGTCACCGGCCTGCCGCGGAGCCTGTACCACGCGGTGGACCGGCTGGAGAAGGCCGAGTTCATCGCCCCGGTCGACACCGAACGCGAAGGGCGCCGTCCTGAGCGGACCGTCTACGAGCTCACCGGCGAAGGGCGCCGGGAGCTGGCGGCGCGGCTGCGCTACCTGCTGGAGCGCCCCGACCCGGACACCTCCGTTTTCGTCGCGGCGGTGTCCTTCATGGGGTGCCTACCGGTGCAGGAGGCGCGCTACTGCCTCCAGGCCCGCGCGGCCGCCCTGGAGGCGGAGATCGCCGGAGGCGACGCGCACGCCGCCTCCCTGGGACGGGAGCTGCCGAGGCTGCTGCTCCTGGAGAACGAGTACGTCGGAGCGCTGAGGCGGGCGGAGCTCGCCTGGGTGCGCGCGGTCGTCGCCGACATCGACTCCGGCACCCTGACCTGGCCCGACGACATCGCCGAACTGGCGAGGCGGCTGCCGGGAGGCGCCGCGCACGACACCGAAGCGAAGGGGGCACACGATGGATGACACCGAGTCCGTAGCCGCACTGCTCGACGAACTGGCCGCCGCATGGAACGCGGGCGACGCCGACGCCTACGGCGACTGCTTCACCGAGGACGCGACCTACATCGTCTACAACGGGATGCTGCTGAGCGGGCCCCGCGAGATCGCCGAGGCCCACCGCCATCTGTTCGCCGGGCCGCTGCAGGGATCGAGCCTGGGCGGGGTCGAGGCCGCGGCGCCCGCCATCAGACTCGTGGCTCCCGGCGTCGCCCACGTGATGGTGACGGGAGGAGTGCGGCTGGCCGGCCAGGAGGCCCCCGATCCCGCACGCGACTCCCGCATCACCTATCTCGCGGTGCGCCGCGGTCAGGCGTGGCGCTTCGCTGCGTTAGAACACCCGCCGCACGGCGGAGGGAGCGGGGGCGGGCCGCGGCGCGGCGTGACGCCCGGCGGGCCCGGCCGGGGCCGGCGGGCCGGCCCGCCTGTGCGGTTCAGGCGGCGTCTTCGCCCTTCTTGCGCGCGCGGACGAGCACGATGCTGCCGCGCGTGTTGGGGCTGCGGGCGTCGCCCAGGGCGATCAGGGGAACCAGCGGGGCGGCGGCGTTGAAGCCGACCCGGCCACCGCGGGCGGATACCGACAGGTAGGTGCGTTCGGCCAGCGGACCGCGGAACTGGTAGCTGTGGCCGAGCACCTCCAGCCCCAGCGAGTCGAGCAGCGCGGTGAGCGACTCGTGGGTGTAGGTCCGCTTGACGTGGTAGCGGCGGCTGTGCGCGGCGAACAGGTGCGGCCAGCGCTCGCGCCGGGACAGGCAGTCGGCGGACATCACCAGCTCGCCGCCCGGCTTGAGCACCCGCGCCATCTCGCCGAGGGCGGCGGGTCCGTCGTCGAAGTGCTCGATGGCGCAGATCGAGAGCACCTTGTCCACCGAGGCCGCGCGCAGCGGCAGCCGCAGCGCGTCGCCCTCCACGAGCGCGGGCGCGTGGCTCAGCTTGGCGCCGCGCAGCATCTTGGTGCGCGCGAGGTCGACGGAGAGCGCGTTGGCGCCGCGCCGCCGGGCCCGGCCGGCCCAGTAGCCGTCGCCCCCGGCGACGTCCAGCACGGTCTGGCCGCGCAGGTCCGAGCCCAGCCAGCGAAGCAGCGCGTTGGCCTCGCGGTAGCGGCAGACATGGACCTGGTGACCGGCGAAGGCGACGACGTCTGGCATTCCCACGCGCCACAGCCTACGGGAACGCCGCACGACCCCCGCGCGCCCGCTGCGCGGGAGGAGCGGCCCCGGGCGGGCGCGTTCCGAGCACCGCCCAAGAAGACGCGGCGCCCCCGCGCTGCCGAGCTGCGGCGGTCGGCGCGCCCAGCGCGGGCTCGGCGCACGGTCCCGCCCGCATCAGCGATCTGTCAGGGGTGCGGCAGCGGCGGCGGTTAGCGTTCCGTCCATCGGCCGCCGGTCGGCGGCAGGCGCGGCGCTCGGCGCGGCGCGAGTCGAGGTGGAAGGGGGCCCGAATGCCGACGGCGACAGCGCCGCCCTGGGAGGCCGTCGTCGCGGGGGGCGACGACGCACCGGAACTCGCCGCGCGGGGGCGCGACGGCGCCGGGACTCCGCTGGTGCTCCTGCACGGGCTCGGGAGCACGCTGGAGGAATGGGAGCCGGTGGCCGAGCTGCTCGCGCCGCGGCACGCGGTCGTCACCTACGACCTGCGCGGACACGGGCACTCCGCCGACGGCGACTGGACCGTCGAGGGCCACGTCGCCGACCTGGCGCGGGTGATCGACCGGTTCGCGCTGCGCACCCCGGTCGTCGCCGGCCACGGCCTCGGCGGCGTCGCGGCCACCCTGCTCGCCACGCGTCGCGGCGACCTCTCCGCGGCGGTGACCGTCGACGGGTTCTGCCTGCCCGGCGCGGGCCTGGTCGCCGAGCACCTGGGGCTCGGCCCGGAGGAGGCCGAGGCCAACGCGGCGGCCGCCGACGCCTTCGCCGTGGACCAGATGTCCGCGGCCTGCTCGCCGATGCCCGCCGAGGTCTTCGACCGGTTGCTGACGAGCTACCGCGCCGGCGCCTTCGGCCTGCCCGGCGCGGTGCTGCAGGCCACGACCAGGCGCGCGGCGGTGCACGACGACCGCCTGGTGTTCCTGCGCCCGGGCCCGCGCGCCACGCGCGCGCTGTGGGCCGACCTCGCCTCCTACGACACCGACGCCCTGGCCGCCCGCCTGCGCGTTCCTGCCTTGGCCCTGGTCGCCGACCGCCCCCTCCCGCCGATCCCCGGCGCACCGGTCCGCTTCGGCGAGATCGTCGCCGCCCACACCGCCCACGAGCTCGCCTCCCGGTTCCCCTGCCGCACTCCCCGGCGCCTGGACGCCCCGTTCCCGGCCCACGTCAGCGCCCCGGCGGCGGTGGCCCGGGAGATCGAGGAGTTCCTCTACGGGCTCGAAAGCCGAGCCGCGGCCGGTTCCCCGCGGAACCCCCCGGGCGCCGCCCCGTCGGCGGCCCCGCCCCGGCAGAGCACCGCCCGCGGAGGCTCAGCTCTTCCCCCACTGTGAACGCGGCGGCAGGCGCGCGCGGCGGCGGAGGGCCGGTCCCGCAAGGCGTTCCGCCGACGCCCGCGGTCGGCGGAGCGGCGGGTGGGCGCTCCGGGACTAGGCTGGCGGGGTGCTGAACCGCCTTCGCTCCAACCGGTGGATGCGCCTGGCCGTCGTCCTGGTCGTGCTGGCGTGCGCCGGGGTCGCGCTGTACAGCCGGTGGGGCGAGGCGCGCGACGCGTTGGCGGCGCTGTCGCCGTGGGCGGTGGGCGGATCGCTGGCGGCTGCGCTGGCGGGGCTCGGGGCGCAGATGATGGCCTGGCGCGCGGTTCTGGCCGACCTCGGCTCCCGCCTGCCGGTGGGCACCGCCGCGCGTGTGATGTTCCTGGGACAGCTCGGGAAGTACCTGCCCGGTTCGGTGTGGGCGTTCGTCGCCCAGGTCGAGCTGGCTCGCGACCACGAGGTGGCGAGGCAGCGCGGGATCGCGGCGACCGTGCTGGCGGTCGCGGTGACGCTCACCGTCAACCTGGCGGTCGCCGCCGCCACGCTGCCGTTCGTCAGCGCCGAGGCCGCGCGCCGGTGGTGGTGGGTGCTGGTGCTGGCGCCGGTGCTGCTGGCGCTGCTGCATCCGCGGGCCGTCACGGCGCTGATCCACACGGCCACGCGGGTGACACACCGCTTCCGGCACGTCCTCGGCCCCAGGACAGCAAGGCGCCGAGCGGGCGATGCGGAGGCCGGCGGCTCCCGCGGCGGGACGCGCGCTTCGGGCGGCGAAGCGAACGCGACGCCGCTTCCGGCGAACACTCAGCTGGAGCGCGTCTCCGGGCGCGGGATGGCCGGTGCGCTGGCCTGGTCGCTGGCCGCATGGGTGCCGTTGTCGCTGCACGTGTGGGCGCTGGTCGCGGCGGCGGGAGGCGGGCAGGACGCCCGCGCGCTGCCGACCGCCGCCGGGGCCTACGCACTGGCCTGGACGCTCGGCGTGCTGGTGGTCTTCGCCCCCGCAGGGCTGGGCGTGCGCGAGTTGGTGCTGGTGGTGGGCCTGGCACCGGTACTCGACACCGGCTCCGCGCTGGTCGTCGCCGCCCTCTCCCGGTTGATCATGACCGCCGCGGACCTGCTGTGGGCCGGCGGCGCGCTCCTCGCCACGCGGTCGGCCGCGACGGCGCGCCCGGACCCTCCGGCAGCGGGCGGGCGGAGCAGCACCGGCGGCGGGATCGGCGACGGAGGCGGCGACCAGGTCGCCGGCTGACGGAACCCCGCGCGGCCGCCCTCGCCGACGAGAGCGGTGATGTCGGACCGCCGCCGCGCCGCCTACACGCCGCTCGATGCGCACCGCCCGCAATCCCCGTCTACACCGGCGGGCCCGGCTCTAGAACCCCCGCTTCGGCCGAGGCGCGCCGCGCATCGTCGGGCGCTGTGCGGCTACACCTCCGGCGGCGCCATGCTGCCGCCGTCCACGCGCGCCGACGAGTCGTCGCCCGCGGTTTCTCCGCTGCGCAGCGGCGGCACCCAGCCCGCCTCGGGGTCGTAGCGGCGCACCACCTTGCCGGGGATCCCCGCGACGACGCTGTGGTCCGGATAGTCGCCGGGCCGCACCACCGAACTGGCCGCCACCACGCAGTTGCGCCCCAGCCGCACACCGGGCAGCACGACCGCGTTGGCGCCTATCCAGGTGCCGTCGCCGATACGCACAGGGTCGTCGGCCGGCCACTGGCGGCCCACCGGGACGTCCACATCGGCGTAGACGTGGTTCTGGTCCGTTATGTAGACGTAGGGACCGGTGAACACGTCGTCGCCCAGCTCGATCGAGCGGTGGGCGACCACGTGCGACCCGCGCCCGATCGTGCACCCGTCGCCGATGCGGATGAGCGGACCCGCCGAGTCCAGCCGCTGGCCGGGCACCATGCCGGCGGTGAGCGTGATGTCGGCGCCCACCAGCGTGTGCGCGCCGATCGCGATCCACGGCTCACCGAAGACCGTCGCGGGAGGGAAGGCGATGGAGGTACCGGCCCCGTATCCGGCGAACCTGCGCGCGGCGCGCGAACCGAAACGGATGTCGGCATGGCGCCGCGCCCACGACCACAGCCCGCGCAGCAACCAGGACACCAGTCGTGACACCCGTATCCCCAAATCTACTGGTCGGTAATGAGGAGGTGTCCAGATTATGCACGACCGTGCCGGAGGAGAAACCGCACCCCTGGCGCTACTCCCGTGGTGCTGCAGCGGGGGTGCTGCAGCGAGGGTGCTGCAGCTGTGCTGTTGCAGCGAGGGGCTCGCCGGACGGGCGCGGGTGGAGGGATCGTGGAGGTGGGGGTGGGGGTGGCAGTTTCGGCGGATAGCTGATCCCACGCCCACCGGAACGCGTGCTTACCGGTGGCCCACGCGACAAGGCAGCGACGGCGGCGGATGGTCGAGCCCCAGCCCATCGCTTCGGGTGCCCGCCGGCGACCCACGCGACGGGGCAGCGAAGACAGTGGATGGCTGACCCTGCCCATCGGTATCGGTGCTCGCCGGTGACCCACGCGACAAGGCAGCAACGGCCGCGGACGGCCAGGTCCGGCGGCTACCGGTTCGGACGCCCGCCAGTGGCCCAGGCGACGAGGCGGCGAGACAGTAGTCGACCGAGAGCTGACGCAGCTCAGCCTCGCCCAGTCGCCATCCGTCGCACCGGATGGCACGCGACGAGGACGAATCGGGCATTCGGGACGGGCAAGCGTCCGCGCCATACAACGAGACCACTCAAATGCACGCGGCGACACCCTGACACTTCTCCGCACCCCTCCACGAAAGGAAATTCATAACCGAATGCCCGAAATACACCCCAATCCGAACACCCTTCACCGGCAGCGATGTCCACGAAACCCACCAAATACATGCCCCTGAGGCCTCGAAGAGCGAATTTGGGCACTCTCGTGCCCGCATGGCAGTTCGCGGCGACCACAGAGAAAGGCAAATCGGGCAAATTACCCTTGAATATTCCACATTTCGAAAACCAGGAGAAGGGGGGACGTTGCCGTGCTGGTTCGTTTCGACTCGCGAATCCTGCGCGGCCTATCGGGCCACCGAAATGCCCGAGATGACCCATCCAGCGACAGTAGCCGCCGCCAATCCGCTGCTCTCGTCGCGTGGGCCACCGGCGGGCACCCGAACCGATGAGCCGGCGCCCAACCATCCACCACCCCCGCCGCCCCGTCACACGGGCCACCGGCGAGCACCCGAGCCGGTAACACCGGCCTCGGCCACCCGCCGGCCTCCCCTACCGCGAATCCTCTACCGCATCCTCTTCCTCACGCCACAAGGCCCCAGCCTCAGCCTCGCTCTGGACCCTGGCCTCGTTGCCCTGCACCTCAGCCTCGCCCTCGCTGCCCTGCACCCCATCCGGCTCACCCCGACAAATGGGTCAGGATGTCCTGGCGGGTCAGCACGCCCGACGGCTTGCCTTCCATCAGCACGACCACCGCACCTGCCTGCTGTAGCAGCTCAACGCACCGGCTGACCGGCTCTCCGGAGCCGACGACCGGCAGCGCCGCGCCCATGTGCTGCTCGACCGGCTCCTCCAGCCGCGCCCGCTCGTGGAACAGCGCGTCGAGCACGTCGCGCTCGGCGATGGCGCCTACGACCTCGGCGGCCATGACCGGCGGCTCCTCCTTCATCACGGGAAGCTGGGAGACGCCGTACTCGCGCATGATCGACACGGCCGTGCCCACCGTCTCGTGCGGGTGGATGTGCACGAACTCCGGGAGCTCACTGCCCTTGGCGGACAGTACGTCGCCGGCGGTGGGCTCGCCGGTCTCCTCGGTGAGGAAGCCGAAGTCGGCCATCCACTCGTCGTTGAAGATCTTGCCGAGGTAGCCGCGGCCGCCGTCCGGCAGCAGGACTACGATGACGTCGTCGGGGCCGGCGCGCTCGGCCACGCGCAGTGCGGCGACCACCGCGGTTCCGCAGGAGCCGCCCACCAGCAGCGTCTCGTCGCGGGCCAGGCGGCGGGTCATCAGGAACGACTCCTTGTCGCTGACCGCGATGACCTCGTCGCAGATCGAGGGGTCGTAGGTCTCGGGCCAGATGTCCTCGCCCACGCCCTCCACGAGGTAGGGCCGCCCGCTGCCGCCGGAGTACACGGAGCCTTCCGGGTCGGCGCCGATCACCTTGACGCGGCCGCCGGAGACCTCCTTGAGGTAGCGCCCCGCGCCGGTGATGGTGCCGCCGGTGCCGATTCCGGCCACGAAGTGGGTGACGCGGCCTTCGGTCTGCTCCCAGATCTCCGGGCCGGTGGAGCGGTAGTGCGACTCGGGGTTGGCCTGGTTGGCGTACTGGTTGGGCTTCCACGCCCCCGGGATGGTCTGGGCCATGCGGTCCGAGACGGAGTAGTAGGAGTCCGGGTGGTCCGGCGCGACGGTGGTCGGGCAGACCACCACCTCGGCGCCGTAGGCCCGCAGCACCGCCAGCTTGTCGTTGCCCACCTTGTCGGGGCAGATGAAGACGCAGCGGTAGCCCTTCTCGGCGGCCACGATCGCCAATCCCACGCCGGTGTTGCCGGAGGTGGGCTCGACGATGGTGCCTCCAGGGCGCAGCGCCCCGCTCTTCTCGGCCTCCTCGACCATGCGCAGCGCGATCCGGTCCTTGACCGAGCCGCCCGGGTTGAAGTACTCGACCTTGGCCAGAACCGCCGGCGCGGCTCCGCCGACGACCTTGTGCAACCGCAGCAGGGGGGTGTCCCCTACGAGGTCGATCAGGGTGTTGTGCACCCGCATTGCTGAGCCCCTCTCACGTTCAGCACCGTCGCTGAGGGCCGCCGGGCCCGGTCGGGGCCGGACGGCCGCTGCCCCGACTGTAACCGGCGCCACCTCCGCGCGCCCCGCCCACCAGGGACATCGATGCCGTTCTGCGCTTCCGCGGCGGCGGAGCGGCCGACTACCCCGCTGAAGGAGCGGTGACACCCCGAAGGCCCCGCGGCGCACGGGATGTGAACCCCTCCGCGAGTGGGAACACCGGCAGACAGTAGGCCGTTTCCTCGGGTACGGACGCCCGCCGAGGAGGCGCCCGCCGCGCGGTGCCCGCCGCTCGCACCGCCCGGGGGCCCGCCTTCCGACGGGCCCGACAACTGACAGTGCGTTGCAGGGAGGCGGATATGGTTCTGCGCGCCGCTCGTGCCAGGCGTATCGCCACGGCCACCGCGTTCGGAGGGGGCGGGCTGACGCTGCTGGGAGCCTCGACCGTCGGCCTGCTCTACCTGCAGGCGCGCCTCGCGGTGAAGGCGGTGGGCTTCACCGAGTGGAAGGCGCCCCGGGTCAACGGCGTCTACGGCCACGGCGAGGGCGAGCCGATCACCTTCGCGATGATGGGCGACTCCACGGCGGTGGGCTTCGCCGTCGCCGACGCCTCTGAGACGCCGGGCAGCATGCTCGCCTCGGGCATCGCGGCGGTGGCCGACCGCCCGGTGCGGCTGCGCAGGGTGGCGCGGGTCGGCGCCACCTCCGCCGACCTGCCGACGCAGATGGAGAAGCTGCGCAACCGGCCGCCCGACCTCGCGGTGATCTTCATCGGCGCCAACGACGTCATCCACCGCCTGCGGCCCGCGGACTCCGTGCGCCACCTGCGCGACGTGGTGCGCGAACTCGTCGGGGCGGGCACCGCCGTGGTGGTGGGGACCTGCCCGGACCTGGGCACCGTCCAGCCGATCGGGCAGCCGCTGCGCTCCATCGCGCGCCGCGCGTCGCGCCAGCTCGCCGCGGCTCAGACGATCGGCGTGGTCGAGGAGGGCGGCCGGACGGTCGCGTTGAGCGACCTGCTCGCCTCCGACTTTCTGGCCCGGCCGCACGAGCTTTTCGGACCGGACCGGTTCCACCCCTCCGCCGAGGGGTACGCGTACTCCGCCGCCGCGGTGCTGCCGTCGGCGTGCGCGGCGCTGGGCCTGCTTCCGGAGCCGGCGCTGGAGCCCGACGCGGCGCCCGACGAGGACGTGCTCCCGGTGCACCGGGCCGCGGCCGAAGCGGCTGAGGAGGCCGGCAGCGAGGTCAGCCGCGCCGGCGAGGGCCAGCGCGCGCGGGGGCAGCGGGGCCGCTGGGCCGCGCTCCTGCGGCGGCCGTGGAACCTGCGCTCGGGCGAGGGCGCCGAGGACGACCAGGCGGTCGCGGAGCAGGTCGGCGACGGTAGCGCCGCTGCCGCGGCGGGTAGCGGCCGGGGAGTGCCCGGCAATACGGCCCCGGAGGTGAGCGAAGGCTCCGCGACAGGTTAACGTCGGGTATCACAGCGACCGACCTACTGGTCGGTAACCGCCTCGTACCAGAAAGGCCGCGGACATGCCCGAAGCCGTCATCGTCGCAACCGCGCGTTCCCCCATCGGGCGCGCGTTCAAAGGCTCGCTCAAGGACATCCGCCCCGACGACATCACCGCACAGATCGTCTCCGCAGCGCTGGCCAAGGTCCCCCAGCTCGACCCGTCCAGCATCGACGACCTCATGCTGGGCTGCGGGCTGCCCGGCGGCGAGCAGGGCAACAACCTCGCCCGGGTCGTCGCCGTCCAACTCGGCCTGGACGGCGTCCCCGGCACCACTCTCACCCGCTACTGCTCGTCCTCTCTGCAGACCACCCGCATGGCCTACCACGCCATCAAGGCGGGCGAGGGCGACGTGTTCGTCTCGGCCGGCGTCGAGATGGTCAGCCGGTTCACCAAGGGCAACAGCGACTCGCTGCCCGACACCAAGAACCCGCTGTTCGCCGAGGCCGAGGAGCGCACCGCCAAGCGCGCCGAGGGCGGGGCCGAGACGTGGCGCGACCCGCGCGAGGACGACCGGCTGCCCGACGTCTACATCGCCATGGGCCAGACCGCCGAGAACGTCGCCCAGATCCGCGGCGTCTCGCGCGAGCGCCAGGACGAGTTCGGCGTGCGCTCGCAGAACCTCGCCGAGCGCTCCATCGACAACGGGTTCTGGAACCGGGAGATCACCCCCGTCACCCTGCCCGACGGCGGCGTCGCCGACACCGACGACGGCCCGCGCAGGGGGACCACCTACGAGAAGGTCTCCCAGCTCCAGCCCGTCTTCCGCCCCGACGGCACGGTGACCGCGGGCAACTGCTGCCCGCTCAACGACGGCGCCGCCGCGCTGGTCGTCATGAGCGACACCAAGGCCGCCCAGCTCGGCCTGACACCGATCGCGCGCATCGTCTCGACCGGCGTCACCGCGCTGTCGCCGGAGATCATGGGCCTGGGCCCGGTCGAGGCGTCGCGCCAGGCGCTGGCCCGGGCCAACATGAGCATCGGCGACATCGACCTCGTCGAGATCAACGAGGCCTTCTCCGCGCAGGTGCTGCCCTCCGCCGACGACCTGGGCATCGACATCGACTCCCAGCTCAACGTCAACGGCGGCGCGATCGCCGTGGGCCACCCCTTCGGCATGACCGGCGCCCGCATCACCACGACGCTGCTCAACGGCCTGGACTTCCACGACAAGACCTACGGCCTGGAGGCGATGTGCGTGGGCGGCGGCCAGGGCATGGCGGCCGTCTTCGAGCGGCTGAGCTGACCGGACCCTTCGACGGCGACCGGTTCGCCGGCCGGACCGCCGGCCGGACCCAGGGGCCGGGGCGCGGGGCGCTCCCGGCCCCCGATCCCGCGAAAGCCCTTCGTCCCCGGGCTCGCGCGCGTACGCATGTCGCGGGGGCGAACAGCGGATGGCCGAACCGGGACGGCGGACCGACAAAACCAGGTGTAAAAGACACGCCGAAGGTCTTGTCCGAACCGTGATCCTGATGCAGTGTCGCAGGTAAGTGCCACTCACCTACGGAGGTGCCAATGTCGGTAACCCACTCGCCGGAGATGCACGCGCAATTGATCGCCCGGATCCCGACCGTCACCGGCCGCGAACTCAGCGAGTGGTTCGACACTCTGGAGAATGGGCCCGGTCTCACCCGCTGCCTGGAACGCGCCAACTGGCTCGCCGACGAGTACAACCTCAGCCACGGCTACGCCCAGGCGATCGTCCAGGAGCACGACCGGCGCCGCCGCAACCGCACGCCCATCCCGAACCAGCGTACGAGCTGATGATCACCGCACCCCCGCGCAGCGCCGGCACCCCGCAGCACGGCGACGCCCCGCCCGGTCCGACCGGGCGGGGCGTCTGTCGTTTCGGTGCCGGCTGCGCGGGGGCCCCGCGCCGGGCTCAGGCCGCGCCGCCGGGCCGCGCGGCGGCTACTCGCTGAAGAGCGACTTCAGGATCCACAGCAGGCGCAGGATCTCGATGTAGAGCCAGACCAGGGTGACGGTCAGGCCGAACGCGAGCTGCCAGGAGTACTTCCGCGGCAGGCCCATGTTCAGCGCGTCCTCGATCTGGCGGAACTCGATCATGAGCATCGCGGCGGCCAGGGTGACCGCCAGCAGCGAGATGCCCAGGCCCAGGAGCGAGGGCTCGCGCAGACCGAAGCCGCCGGGGATGAACAGCGCGGCCACGAAGTTGACCAGGAGCAGCACCAGCAGGCCCGCCGCGGCGGCGGTGACGACCTTGACGAAGGTGTTGGTCACCCGGATGATCCGCAGGCGGTAGACCGCCAGCACCGCGCCCGCCGCGATCAGCGTCCCGAAGACCGCCTGGGTCACCAGCGAGCCCATCGCCATGCCGTTCTGCGACATCAGGGACAGCTCGAAGACGCCGCTGAGGCCGCCGACGAGCAGGCCCTCCAGGGCGCCGTAGGTCAGGATCAGCGCCGGGTTGGTGGACTGCTTGAAGGCGATCACCAGGCCCAGGACCAGACCGCCGAGAGCACCGAACAGGGCGAGGCCGAAGCCGAGCGGGTTGCCCGACACGGCCAGGAAGTAGGTGGGCACCGCGGTCAGCACGACCAGGCCGAGCGTCATCGCGCTGCGGACGACCACGTCGTCGATGGTCATCCGCTCCGCCGTGGACGGCGTCTGCGGACCGTAACCGGGCTGGGGGTAGCCGTATCCGGTCTGGGGAGACGGCTGGCCGTAGGGCTGGGCGTATCCGGCCTGGTAGGGGGCGCCCTGGCCGTACGGCGTCTGGCCGTATCCGGCCTGGCCGGACCGCATCGCCCGCTTGAGAACGGGGTTGGAACTCCTCATCCGCATGTCTGCGCAAGCCTTTCCAGGGCGTGACGTGTCTGCCGCTAACGTAACGCACTGCGTCGCCGCCGGGTTCCCGAGCCATATCACAGGTCGGACTCGCCCTCGGCCGGCGGCATTGCGGCGGGACCGCTACGGGACCGCGGCGCACGAGCGCGGGTCGCCGCCCCGCCGAAGCGGGCGCACCGCGCACATGGTCCGCCTCCCCCCGCCGGCGCCGGGAGGCGCACGGGTCCTTCCGGTGGCGGCGGGCGGACGCCGGTCGGCCGCGGCCCCCGGTGGCTCGCCCGGTCAGCCGTTCGTGAGCAGCGACCGGGCGAAGAACGCCACGTTGGCCGGGCGCTCGGCCAGGCGCCGCATGAAGTAGCCGTACCACTCGTCGCCGTAGGGCACGTAGACGCGCATGCGCCTGCCCTGCTCGGCGATGCGGCGCTGCTCGTTCTCCCGGATGCCGTAGAGCATCTGGTGCTCGTAGTCGCCGGGGCCGCGGCCGCCGGACTCGGCGAGCGCGCCGGCGATGGACACCAGCCGCGGGTCGTGCGAGGCCACCATCGGGTAGCCCTGCCCGGCCATGAGGACGCGCAGGCAGCGGACGTAGGAGCGGTCGACCTCGGCCTTGTCCCGGTAGGCGACCGACGCGGGCTCGTCGTAGGCGCCCTTGCACAGCCGCACGCGCGAGCCGGCTCCGGACAGGTCGCGGCAGTCCGCCTGGGTGCGGTGCAGGTAGGCCTGGAGCACCGCGCCCACCCACGGGAAGTCGGTCCGCAGCTCGGTGAGGATGCCCAGCGTGGAGTCCACGGTCGTGTGGTCCTCCATGTCCAGGGTGACCGTGGTGCCCGCCGCCGCGGCCGCCTCGCAGATGCGCCGCGCGTTCTCCAGCGCGATCTTCTCGCCGTCGCCGGGCAGGAACTGGCCCACCGCCGACAGTTTCACCGACACCTCGGCGCGCTCGGCCAGGCCCGCGCGGTCCAGCTCGGCCAGCAGCCGCGAGTAGGCGTCGACGGTGTCCTGCGCCTGGCCGGCGTCGCGGGTGTCCTCGCCCAGGTGGTCCAGGGTCACCAGGCGGTCGGCGGTCAGCCGCTCGACGGCGGGCAGCGCCGACTCCAGCGTGGAGCCGGCGACGTACTTGGCCACCAGGCCCCGGGTGACCGGCGCGCGCTCGACCAGCGTGCGGCAGGTGCGCGACCGCGCCGCGGCCAGCAGTGTCGTACGAAGCATGTGCGACCTCGTTCTCCTCGTGCCCGCCGATCCGGGTAGCGGTCCAGCGGTGCGGCTAGCTAGGGCCCCGCCGGTCCTGCGCCCGGTCGGGGCGCGGGCCCGGTGGGGTGTCCGCCCACAGGGTGTGTCCGGATGGCTCCGTCCCCCGCGCGCGGCGCACTCGCGCGCCCGAGGCGCGAAGCGCGGCCCTCGGCGCGGGGGCGCCGCGCGGCGGGACGGGTGCCTCGAACGCGCCCTACCCCTGGTGGGGGTAGGCGGAGGACTTCGGCGGGACGAAGGTCTCCTTGATCGAGCGCGGGCTCGCCCAGCGGGCGAGGTTCTGCGCGCTGCCGGCCTTGTCGTTGGTGCCCGACGCGCGGGCACCGCCGAACGGCTGCTGCCCGACCACCGAGCCGGTCGGCTTGTCGTTGACGTAGAAGTTGCCCGCGGCGAAGCGCAGCCGGTGGTGCGCGGCGGTGATCGCCTGGCGGTCGGTCGCGATGACACCGCCGGTCAGCGCGTAGGGCGAGCCCTGGTCGACGACCGAGAGGATGCGCTCGTAGTCGTCGTCCTCGTAGACGTGCACGGCGATGAGCGGGCCGAAGTACTCGGTGCGGAACACGTCGTCGTCGGGGTCGGTGCCCACCAGCACCGTGGGCCGCACGAAGAAGCCGGTGGAGTCGTCGGCGGTGCCGCCGGCGACGATCTCCAGCGTCTCCTCGGTGCGCGCGCGCTCCAGGACGCCGGCCAGCCGGTCGAAGGAGCGGCGGTCGATGACGGCGCCGAGGAAGTTGCCCAGGTCGGTGACGTCGCCCATGGGCAGCGCCTCGACTTCGGCGACCAGGTCGTCGCGGAGCCGCTCCCAGACCGAGCGGGCGACGAACGCCCGCGAAGCCGCCGAGCACTTCTGGCCCTGGAACTCGAAGGCGCCGCGCACGATGGCGGTGCGCACCACGTCCGGGTCCGCCGAGGAGTGGGCGACGATGAAGTCCTTGCCGCCGGTCTCGCCGACGACGCGGGGGTAGGAGCGGTAGTTCTCGATGTTCTCGCCGACGGTGCGCCAGAGCTGCTGGAAGACGCGGGTCGAGCCGGTGAAGTGCACTCCGGCCAGGTCCGGGTCGGCCATGACGACCTCGGAGACGTCCTTGCCGTCGCCCGTGACCATGTTGATGACGCCGGGGGGCATGCCGGCCTCCTCCAGCAGCCGCATCAGCAGGTGCGCGGCGAACTGCTGGGTGACGGCGGGCTTCCACACCACGACGTTGCCCATCAGCGCCGGAGCAGTGGGCAGGTTGCCGGCGATGGCGGTGAAGTTGAAGGGCGTCACCGCGTAGACGAAGCCCTCCAGCGGGCGCTGCTCGACGCGGTTCCACTGGCCGGCGGGACTGTAGGGCTGCTCGGCCATGAGCTTGCGGGCGTAGGCGACGTTGAACCGCCAGAAGTCGATCAGCTCGCAGGCCGCGTCGATCTCGGCCTGGATCGCCGTCTTGGACTGGCCGAGCATGGTGGCGGCGTTGACGGTCTGGCGCCAGGGGCCCGCCAGCAGGTCGGCGGCGCGCAGCAGGATGGCGGCGCGCTCGTCGAAGGGCATGTCGCGCCAGGCGGGCGCCGCCTGCTTGGCCGCGGCCACGGCCGCGCGGGCGTCGTCCTGCGTCGCGGTACCGAGGGTGCCCAGGACGTGCGCATGCTTGTGCGGCTGCACGACGTCCACGCGCGCGCCGCCGCCCATGCGGCGCTCGCCGCCGATGGTCATGGTCAGCTCGACGGGCTCCTTGGCCAGTTCGGCCAGCTTGGCGGTCAGCTCGTCCCGCTCCGGGCTCCCTGGCGCATAGGTCAGAACCGGCTCGTTGGCCGGGGTGGGGACGTTCGTGACGGCGTCCATGGGCCCTCCCTCGGTTCGTCTGGTGGAACCGGACAAACGTAGAAGAAGCAGACCGAGGTCGGCCTTGTCGCAGAAGCCACGATTCGCACCGCGCGGTTGGCCGATAGGACAAACGGGGATGCGACAGAATGGACGGTCATGGACGTGCCATCGGATCCCTACGCAGCGCCCGCCGCGGCCGGTACCGCAGGTGAGAGCGCGGGCATACCGCTGCGCCGGCTGCTGCTGGCGGTCGGCGACCCGCTCGTGGACGTGCTCGCCGCTCCCGCGGGCCTGGATGTGCGGGTGGACAATGTGGTCATCGTCGACCCCGAGGACGAGGCCGAGGCCTTCGCCGGCGACCTGGTGCTGCTGATCGGAGCGCGCGGCAGCGCCGCCCGGCACCTGGTCCGCGCGGCCGCGCGGCGCGGCGCGGCGGCGGTGGCGGTCAAGGTGCACTCCGACGAGCCCGCGTATCCGCCGCCGCAGGGCTGGGGCACGGCGCCCCAGGTGCGGCGCGGCGGTGACGAGGTCGCGCTGCTGCGCGCCGAGGCCAGCGAGGCCGGGGTGGCGCTGCTGGGCGTGCGTCCGGAGGTGCGCTGGGACCAGCTGCAGTCGCTGTGCCGCAGCGTGCTCGACGACGCCCGGCTGACCTCCGAGGCCGATTTGGGCGAGACCGCGGGCGACCTGTACTCGCTGGCGCAGACGATCTCCGCGCTGACGGGCGGGCTGGTGACCATCGAGGACTCGGCCAGCCGGGTCCTGGCCCATTCGAGCGGCGAGGAGGCCGACGAGCTGCGCCGGCTCTCGGTGCTGGGGCGCCGCGGGCCCGAGCAGTACCTCGCGCTGCTGCGGGAGTGGGGCGTGTTCTCCCGGCTGCGCGCCGGCGAGGAGGTGGTGCGCATCGACGAGCACCCGCAGCTGGGCATCAGGCGGCGGCTGGCGGTGGGCATCCACGCGGGCTCGCAGCCGCTGGGCACGATCTGGGTGCAGGAGGGCGCCCAGCCCCTCGCCGAGGACGCCGAGCAGGCGCTGCTGGGCGCGGCGCGGATGACGGCGCTGCACCTGGTGCGGCACCGCACCGAGGCCACAGTGGGGCTGCGGCTGCGCGACGACCTGCTGGCCAGCCTGCTGGAGGGCCGCATCGAAGCGGCGGCGCTGGCCGACACCATCGAGGTCACCACCGACCGGCCGGCGCTCGTCGCCGCCTTCGCCATCTCGCCCTCGGGGGCGCCGGGCGCGGGCGGCCGCACCGACCCCGCCCGCGGCGGCGGGACCGACCGCTCCGGCCGGGAGCTGAACCGTCGGCGGCTGGTCGACCTGATCACCGTGCACACCGCCGCCTACCGCCGCACGTCGCTGGTCACGGCGGTGGGCGGGCGGATCTACGTGCTCATGCCCGACCTCGTGCGCGGCGGCGGCTCCGGCGGATCGGGCGGCTCGGACTCCCCGACCGACTCCTCCCGGCGGTCGGCCGAGTCGTCGGTGCTGGCGCTGACCCGCAAGACGGTCGAGGCGGCGCGGGCCACGCTGGGCGTGGCGGTGCAGGGCGCCGTGGGCTCGCCGGTGGACTCGCTGGCCGCCATTCCCGACTCCCGTGCCGAGGCCGACCGCATCCTGGACGCGATGGGGCGCGATCTGGCGATGGACGTCGCCACCATGTCCGACGTACGCACCCAGGTCCTCATCAGCGAGACCCTGGCCTACCTGCGCGGCACGCCCGCCCTGCGCGACCCCCGCGTCAGCGCCCTCGCCGACCACGACGCCGCGCAGGGCTCGGACCTGGTGGTGTCGCTGCTGGCCTATCTGGAGGAGTTCGGCGACGTCCGCACCGCGGCCGCCCGGCTGCACATCCACCCCAACACCCTGCGCTACCGGGTCCGCCGCGCGGAGTCGGTCAGCGGCATCGACCTCTCCGACCCGACCCAGCGGCTGTTCACCCACCTCCAACTGCTGATGGAGCGCGCCACCTGACCCGCGGGCCCGCGGCCGCGCCTACGGCGCCATGGCGTCGAGGACAGGCACCAGCTGCTCCTCCTCGTAGTCGAGGTGCGCCTCCAGTTCGTTGATCAGGCGGTCGACCTCGGCGCCGAGGTCGGCGGGGCCGGCGGCGGGGGCGTCGAGCCGGGACTTGAGCCGTTCCAGCAGGCTCTCCACACGCTTGTGCTCTTCACCGAGGCGTGCGACGACGCCGGCGAGCTCGGGGCGGGCCTCGGCGATGCCGGGAAGCATCCCGGCGTCTTCCATCGTGTGGTGGCGGCCCAGGCCCTGACAGACGGTCAGGCAGTTGATCCGCAGTTGGGCGCCGAGGTTCGGACCCGAGCGGGCGACCTCGTCGCGGATCATCGCGAGCTCGCGCCGGAACGCGTCGTGCAGGACCTTCAGGCCCTGCCCCATGCGCTGCTCGACGGGCGTGCCGCTCACGGGGTGGAGGGCGACGACGGGGATGGTGCGCTCGGTGCCGGCCTGGTACTCGGCCCAGCCGGGGTCGGCCTCGGCGGCACGGGCGAAGAGCGCGTCGCGCTCCTCGCCCTCCACGACGACGGCGTCGGCCTCCATGACGAACACCCCGTTCTCCACGGTGACGCGGGGGTTGGTGCGCAGGTTGTGGAACCAGCCGGGATGGCGATCCCCGCCTCCGGCGGAGGCGATGACCAGCAGGCGTTCGCCGTCGGGCAGGAACGCGACCGGCGTGGTGCGGCGCCTGCCGGATCGGGTCCCGGTCGTGGTCAGCAGCAGCAGGCGGGCGCCCTCGAACATGCCGCCGACACGGCCGTGGTTCGCACGGAACTCCTCGATGATCGCTCTGTTGAAATCGCCGCTCTCGAAGCGGTCTTCGGTCTGCTCTTCGGTCATGCGGTGCGTACTCCAGGATCGGTGGACCGCTGTCGCGGTGGTCGGTCTGCGGAGGCGCGCAGTGCCCGCGCATGCGGATGCGCTGCGCGCGATCGGCGGTTTCGGACGGGACGCGCGTCGCCTCGCCGCCGCGGGCAAAGACCGCGGTGGGATGGAACCGGAGCACGCGCCCGGCCCGCGCAGCCGGACGGAGTCGGGTGCCCGGGATGCCCGGTGAACGCGGGACGCACCGGACGCCACGGAGCAGAACTCGGCTGCTCCGGCACGGACCGGGCTGCGGAACGCGGGGGAACGACGCGGGGCTGTCCGCGTCAGGTCAGACGGCGCCTGTGAATCGGCTGCTCACGACATCATCCCCTTCGGCGTTCGGGGCGCCGCCCGCACGCCGCGTCCCTCTCCGGCGGCGTTCGGCACCCCTTGAATCCAAGTTCATGACAGCAACCGCGTCAACGGAACCGGCCGGATCCGGACGGGGGCTCAATACGGGGCCGAAGAGGCGGGAAGCGGCGGGAGCGGCGGACGCTTGCGGGGTGGGCCGGGTGCGCGCTCGGGAGGCGTCGTCAGCGGGCACGCGCGCGGGCCGGCCCGGACCGCCGCCGCGGAGTCCAGCTGTACCCCCGGTCGGACTCGAACCGACACTTGTGACCCTTTTAGGGGGCCTGCCTCTACCATTGGGCTACGAGGGCGGCACCATCATACCGGCGATGGCCGATTCACCGGGATTCGCGCCGGTTCGACCTGCCGAGACGCGAATCCGGCCGGTCCGCTCCGCGGCCTCCCGCCGCCGCGACAGCGCCGGTCACACGGGCGTACCCGCGTCTTCCCGCCCCGGACCGGCCCGCGCGAATCCGCGGCCCGCCCGGGCGCGTCGCACCACTGTGGCATTGTGCGGCCTCGGCGGCGGCGCATTGCGGCCACGGGCCGCCGAACGGACGGGAAGCCGGGATTCGGCCGACGAACTCCGGTCACACGTGCCTGCAACTCAACCGGAACGCAACCGCCGTCACATCGCCCCGGCGCGGTGGAGCGGGCCCGGCCGGCGCCCCGTGCGCGCGCCCTCGGCGCAGAAGTACGGCCGGCCCCCCGCCAGGGGCCGGCCGCCATGGGGCGTTCCGCTACCGCGCTAGCTGACCCGGCGCAGCAGCTGCCCGTTCTCCACCTGGGGCTTGCTCGCGTCCTCGAAGGCCTGGCGCGGGTCCTCCATCTCGGGCAGGGCCGCGAAGTCCCGCCGCAGGAAGAACCCGACGATCCAGTCCGCCAGCACGCGCATCTTCCGGTTGAAGGTCGGCACTGCGTAGAGGTGGTACGAGCGGTGTGCGTACCAGGCCAGCCGGCCGGTCAACTTGATCCGGCCGAAGAGCTGGGCGGCACCCTTGTGCAGGCCCAGGCCGGCCACCGCGCCCAGGTTCTTGTGGACGTAGCGGGTCATCTCCTTGCCGCGCAGCGCGGCGATGACGTTTGCGGCCAGCACCGGCGCCTGGCGCACGGCGTTCTGCGCGTTGGGCGGGTAGAAGCCGCCCTTGCCGTCGGGCACCTGCGCGTTGTCGCCGCCGGCGAAGGCGTTCTCCACGCCGTTGACGGCGAGGTACTCGCTGGTGTCGAGGTGGCCCTTGGGGCCCAGCGGCAGGTCGCCGGCCTGCACCACCGGGCTGGGCTTGACGCCGGCGGTCCACACGAGCGTCCCGGCGTCGAACTCGGTGCCGTCGCTGAGCTTGACGCGCTGGTCGACCGCCGACTCCAGGAACGTGGACAGCCGCACGTCGATCCCGCGCCGCTTCAGCTGGTTCAGCGACTTCTCGCCGACGTCGCTGCCGACCTCGGGCAGGATCTTGTCCGCCGCCTCGATCAGGTAGAAGCGCAGGTCGTCGGCGCTGATGGAGGGGTAGATCCGCGTGGCGTCGCGAGCGAGGTCCTCCAGCTCGGCGATCGCCTCGGCACCGGCGAAGCCGCCGCCGACGAAGACGAAGTTGAGCGCCTTGCGCCGGATCTCGGGGTCGTCGGTGGAGTCGGCGATGTTCAACTGCTCCAGCACGTGGTTGCGCAGGAAGACGGCCTCCTCGACCGTCTTGATGCCGATCCCCCACTCGGCCAGCCCCGGGATGGGCAGGGTCCGCGACACGGCGCCGGTGGCCATCACGATGTAGTCGTAGGAGATCTGGCGGGGGTCGCCCACGGCGGGCTCGAAGTCGACCGAGCGGTTCGCGTGGTCCACGCGGATGACGCGGCCGGTGAGCACCCGCACCCGGTCGAAGACCTTGCGCAGCGGAACGACGACGTGGCGCGGGGAGATGCTGCCGGCAGCGATCTCCGGAAGGAACGGCTGGTAGGTCATGTAGGAG
This sequence comes from Streptomonospora arabica, assembly GCF_039531585.1. NCBI lineage: Bacteria > Bacillati > Actinomycetota > Actinomycetes > Streptosporangiales > Nocardiopsidaceae > Streptomonospora > Streptomonospora arabica. The sequence continues at coordinate 325,960 of NZ_BAAAQI010000004.1, forward strand.
TTGGGGTCGACGACCGTGATGCGGGCTTCGCCCGGCCCCAGCTTCTTCTCCAGCTGCTTCGCGGTGTACATGCCCAGGTACCCACCACCGACGATGAGTACGTGCGGGATCTCTTCCCTGTCACCGCCGCCGTGCACGAGGCGGTAGTTCCTGCCTTCGGTCATCGCGCATCCGCCCTTGAGTCCCGTTCCACGCCCCCGGTCCGGGGCGCCAAAATCGGTAAGTCTTCGCTGACTGGCATGTTCCCTGTCGTCTTCCGACGGAAAGAACGCTCTTCTTCACCCGGGAGTCGAGGGTTCCTCTCTCCTCCTGCTTGTGCATTCTTTCACAAGCCGCTCCTAACATGAAAGCGGCGCACGGCACAGGTTTAGACCATGATAGACGGAGTCGGATGTTCGTTTGTGCAGGTCAGAGAGCTTGTGAAGGGATTCACGCACTCGATCGCAGGTGACGCGTCTCACCGGGCCCGCCGACCGGGGTCACATCGGCCCCGCGGCCCCGTGCCAGCGCACAGCGCCGGTCCGCGCCGGAACCCGCCCCGCGTGCCCGCCGTCACACGCCGCCGGCCTTCGCACGTCCTACTGCGCGCCCGCGGTCCCCTGCGCGCTCCCGTCCGGCGCGCCCAGGCAGAGCCCCCACGCGATCCCGTCCAGGATGTCGTGCTCGCTGGCCACGAACCCGGCGGCTCCGGTGCGCGCCACCACGCGCGAGAGGATCAGCGCGCCCGCGCCGATCACGTCCACCCGGCCCGCGTGCATGACGCCGATCGCCGCCCGCTGCCCGTGCTCCATCGCCAGCAGCTCCTCGGCGATCTCGTGCGCCCGCGCCGCCGGGACCCAAGCGTGGTGGATGCGCTCGGGGTCGTACTCCGGCAGCTCCAGCGCGATGCCCGCGACGGTCGTGGCGGTGCCGGCCACGCAGACCAGCGACGCGGCCTCGTCCAGCGGGACGACCTCGGCGGCCGCGTCCAGCGCGGCGTCGATGTCGGCGGTGGCCGCGGCGATCTGCTCGGCCGTGGGCGGGTCGTCCACGAGGTGGCGCTCGGCCAGCCGCACGCAGCCGATGTCGACCGAACGGGCCGCGCGCACCGGTCCCGCGCCGTCCGGGACGCTGCGCGGGTCGTCGTGGCCCAGCACGAACTCGGTGGAGCCGCCGCCGATGTCGACGATCAGGAACGGCCCGTCGAAACCGGTGTCGGCATCCTCCAGCTCGGCCGTGGCGCCGATGAACGACAGCTCGGCCTCCTCGTCGCCGGTGATGACCTCGGGCTCCACGCCGATGATCTCCGCCACGCCCCGCACGAACTCACCGCGGTTGCGGACGTCGCGGGTGGCACTGGTGGCCACCATCCGCACCGCTTCGGGCCCGAGCTCGACGCCGTTCTCCCGCATGAGGTCGGCGTACTCGCGCAGGGCGGCGAACGTGCGCTCCAAGGCCTCGGGGGTGAACTCGCCGGTTCGGTCGACGCCCTGGCCGAGCCGCACGACCTCCATGCGCCGTTCGAGATCGAGGAGCTGGACCTCCTCGTCCTCCACCCCGATCAGCGCCGAGACCAGCAGCCGGATCGAGTTCGTGCCGCAGTCCACGGCCGCCACGGTCGTCACCTGGTCGTCCCCTCGCTGTCGTCGTCTCGCGCCCGCAGTCCTTCCGCGGCGTCCGCGCCCTCGCCGCCGGCGCACACGCAGGGTCCGTCCGCCCACCAGCGCGGCAGCGCGTCCAGCGCCTCGCGGCCGAAGGGGTTGGCACCCGGCCGCGCCAGCTCGTGGGCGACCAGTGCGTGCAGGCACTTGACCCGCTCGGGCATGCCGCCGGCGCTCTGCATGCCCTCGGGCAGCGGATCGCCGCCGTCGCGGCGGGTCTGCTCGGCACGCTCGTCCAGGTAGGCGCGGTGGGCGCGCTCGTAGTCCGCGCGCAGCTCCGGCTCCTCGGCGAGGCGCTCCTGCATCCGCCGCATCGTGCCCCCCGCTTCCAGGGTCCCGACGGCCGAGGCCGCGCGCGGGCAGGTGAGGTAGTAGAGCGTGGGGAACGGGGTGCCGTCCTCCAGGCGCGGCGCGGTGCGCACCACGTCGGGCAGCCCGCACGGGCACCGGTGGGCCACCGCCCGCAGGCCGCGCGGCGGGCGCCCGATCTGGTCGCGCACCGCCGCGGCGTCGGCGTCGTCGACGCGGTCCGGCGGGGCGGCGTGTTCGGCGGAAGTCATCGCGACTTCAGCGTAGTGCCCGGTGGCACCCGCTGGGCACGCCGCACGGCCGGTAGGCCGCCGGCGGCCTACCATCGAAGCCATGGCCGATACCTGGACCGCGGACTTCTGGTTCGACCCCTCCTGCCCCTACACGCGCGTCACCGCCCGGTGGCTGGCGGAGGCCGCCCGAGTGCGCCCGATCAGCGTGCGCTGGCGGGTGATGAGCCTGTCGGTGCTCAACGAGCACCGCGACGACGATCCCGAAGGCGACCCCGAGGGCTATCTGTGGATTCCCGCGCGCATCTGCGCCGCGGTCCAGGCCGAGCACGGCCACGACGCGCTGGGCCGCTTCTACGACGCGCTGTGGGCCTCCCGTGAGCAGGCGGACGACTACGCCGCGGGGTTCGAGCACGCGCTGGTGCAGGCGGGACTGCCCGCCGGACTCGCGCGGGCCGGCACCTCCGACGCCTACGACGGCGCGCTCCGCGCTTCCCACGAGGAGGGCTTCGGACTCGTCGGCGGCGACGCCGGCACTCCGGTGCTGGCCGCAACGGCGCCCGACGGCAGGCGGGTGGCCGCCATGTTCGGCCCCGTCGTCTCCCGGGTGCCGCGCGGCGAGGAGGCCGGACGGCTGTGGGACGGTGCGGTGCTGGTGGCGGGCACCGCCGGGTTCCACACCATCAAGGGCCCGCCGGAGGCCGAGATCGAGGACTGAGCAAGCCGTACGCTGCGGGCCGGGCACAGCGCCTCAGCCGGCGGGCCGCCCTTCGGACGCGCTCCCGCCCTGCTCCGGGCTGTCGGCCTCCAGCACGGACTTCCACAGGCGGGTGAACCACGGCTCGCCCGATCCCGCCGCGGCGTCCGCGTCCTGGTCATCGGAGTCGGAGACCACCACATAGGCGCGCTCGCCCGGGTACTGGTAGTGCAGCCGGGTGCGTGCCTCGCGCTCGATGTAGGCCGGGTTCTTCAGCTGCTTGCTGCGCTCCTGCAGGTCGGCGACCGCCTGCTCGGTCTGCGCCTTCTCTTCGCGCAGTTCGGCGATGCGCGCGCGCTGGGCGAGGTACTCGCGCAGCGGATAGGCCAGGCTGAGCGCGATCACGCAGATCACCAGGGCGAGGATCGCGGCGCGGCTGGTGAACGCCGGGCGCGTGCGCCCGCCGCCGGAGCCCGACGGCGCTCCGCCCCGCCCCGCCGGCGCACGGGAGCCCGATCCGCCGCCGGCACCGCGCCCCGGGCTCGTGGCAGCGGTGCCGCGGCCGCCACCCTTGCCGGACCCGCCCTTCGCGCCGGTCTTGGCGCCTCCGCCGCGGGTCGTGGACGAGGGGGCTGCGTCGATGGGCACGACCTTGGACGACTTCGACCGGCCCCCGCCGGCCGTCCCGCCCGCACCCGGGGTTCCGCTCCCACCGCCTTTGGCGCCTCCCGAAGCACCAGAGGCCGGCGGCCGGCCCTTCGCGGGGCGCGGCCGCTTCGGCTGCTCTGGCACCTCGGGCATAAGCGGTCAGACTAGCCCTGCGGGCGGAAGCGCGGGAAGGCCGACACGCCGGCGTAGAGGGCCGCGTCGTCGAGCTCCTCCTCGATGCGGAGAAGCTGGTTGTACTTGGCCACGCGCTCGCTGCGGGCGGGGGCGCCGGTTTTGATCTGGCCGGCGTTGGTCGCCACGGCGATGTCGGCGATGCTGGTGTCCTCGGTCTCGCCGGAGCGGTGCGAGATCATCGCGGTGTAGCCGCTGCGCTGGGCCAGCGAGACGGCGTCCAGGGTCTCGGTCAGCGTGCCGATCTGGTTCACCTTGACCAGGAGCGAGTTGGCCGCGCCCTCGGAGATGCCGCGCTGCAGCCGCTCGGGGTTGGTGACGAACAGGTCGTCGCCCACGATCTGCAGGCGCGAGCCCAGCGTGGAGGTGAGCTGCGACCAGCCGGCCCAGTCCTCCTCGTCAAGCGGGTCCTCGATGGAGACCAGCGGGTAGGAGTCGGCCAGTTCGCCGTAGTAGGCGGCCATGTCCTCGGCGCTGCGGTTCTTGCCCTCGAAGCTGTAGACGCCGTCGGTGCAGAACTCGGTGGCGGCCACGTCCAGGGCCAGGGCGATGTCGCGGCCGGGGGTGTAGCCGGCCTTCTGCACCGCCTCGATGATCAGGTCCAGCGCCGCGCGGTTGCTGTCGAGGTCGGGGGCGAACCCGCCCTCGTCGCCGACGCCCGTACCCAGCCCGTGCCCCTTCAGGACCGACTTCAGCGCCTGGTAGACCTCGGCGCCCCAGCGCACGGCCTCGCGGAAGCTCGCCGCTCCCACCGGCGCGACCATGAACTCCTGGATGTCGACGTTGGTGTCGGCATGGGCGCCGCCGTTGAGGATGTTCATCATCGGCACCGGCAGCACGTGGGCGTTGGGGCCGCCGATGTAGCGGAACAGCGGCAGCCCGGAGCTGTCGGCCGCCGCGTGGGCGGTGGCCAGCGACGCGCCGAGGACGGCGTTGGCGCCCAGCCGGGACTTGCCGGGGGTGCCGTCCAGCTCGATCATGGCGCGGTCGATGAGCCGCTGCTCCTCGGGGGCGAAGCCGATCAGCTCGTCGGCGATGTCGTCGTTGACGGCGGCCACCGCCTTCTCGACGCCCTTGCCGCCGAAGCGGTCTCCGCCGTCGCGCAGCTCGACCGCCTCGAACTGCCCGGTCGACGCGCCGCTGGGGACCGCCGCGCGCGCGGTGGTCCCCTCGTCGAGCAGGACCTCCACCTCGACCGTCGGGTTACCGCGGGAGTCGAGGATCTCCCTCGCCTGCACTGCCTCGATCGACGACAACGTTGCAACTCCTTCGATTCGCGTGCGGACCCGGCTCAGGCCCTGTTGCGGATGGGACTCGGCAGGTGCGGCTTCCCTGCTTCCTAAGCGCAGGCCCCACCCGCACCCTGTGCGATCCGCCCCGAGCCGCGGGCGTTGTGGAACGGGCGTGCACCGGTGCCGCCGACCGCCCGCTCAAGCGGCGCCGACGGCCGCGCGGAGTCGGCGCCCGTCCACCCCACACCCTAGCGATTAGGGCCTGCCTCGGTCGTGTCGGCCACCCGAAATTGGTCTAGTCCACGCTAAGCGGCCGCCGCGCCGCTCCCCGCCGCCAGGGGTGACCGGTGCCGTGCGCCTCCGGTGGGCGCGACACGCCCGGGATACCTGCCGCTCAGCAGGCGCGGCGCCCTCCGGGCCGGCGCCGCCGGGTCCCCGCCAGGCACGGATGAACGCCGCCCGAACACCGGCTTTCCGCAGAGAACTCCCCGGCCGGACAACCGTCGCACCGACGCATGGCGTCTATCCCTACTAAAGAGGTATAAATAGAGGTGTTACTTCGACATCCCTGATCCCGGAAGGCCGCCCGTTATGCAGACGCTCGTCCTCCTGGGTTTCGTCGGCCTGCTGGCGCAACTCATCAACGGCAGCCTGGGCATGGGCTACGGGATCAGCACGACCAGTGCGCTGCTGGTCATCGGCACGAGTCCCGCGCTCGCCTCGGCCACGGTCAACCTCTCCCAGGTCGGCTCGCAGATCGCCTCGGGCTTCGCGCACTGGCGCTTCGGCAACGTCGACTGGGGGGTGGTCTGGCGCATCGCGCTTCCCGGCGCCCTGGGCTCGTTCGTCGGCGCCGTGTTCCTCAGCCGCCTGTCCACCGACGCCGCCGGCCCGCTGATGTCGACGATCCTGCTCGTTCTGGGCGCCTATCTGCTGGCCCGGTTCACCTTCCGCGACCTCCCGCACCCCGACCTCAGCCGCCCGCTGCGCACCGTCTTCCTCGCCCCGGTCGGCCTGTTCGCCGGGTTCATGAACTCCACCGGGGGCGGCGGCTGGGGCCCCGTGGGAACCTCGGCACTCCTGGCCAGCGGGCGGCTGGAGCCGCGCAAGGTCATCGGGTCGATCAGCGTGGGCGAGTCGGCGGTCGTGGTCGCCGGCAGCATCGGCTTCGCCGTCGGCCTCGGGTTCGGCGGCATCAACATCACCTGGGTGGTCGTCCTGCTGCTGGGCGGACTGCTGGCCGCGCCCATCGCCGCCTGGCTGGCCAGCCACGTGCCCGCGCGCATGCTCGGCTCCCTGGTGGGCGGGCTGATCATCTTCACCAACACCCGGGTCCTGCTGGACAGCGAGGCTATCGGCGCCTCCGCCGGGGTCTCGCTGGCCGTCTACTGCGCGGTCGCCCTGGGGTGGGCGGCCGCCGTCGCCTGGTCGCTGCGCGCCCACACCGTCGAACGGCGCATGCGGCGCGCGGCCGCGGCGCCCGAGCACGTCGGCGCCACCGAGGCCGCCGACTGAGCCCGTCCGGCGGGGGCGACCACGCGCCGCCGCCGGGGCTGTATCCGAAACCGCGTTTTCGGCCCTGGCTACAGGGAAGATGGCAGACGCGCGCCCATGCCCGACCCACCTGCCGCGGCCGGTGCCCGTCCCCTCGCGCCACGCACCCCGCTCGATCCGCGGCCCCAGGCCGCAGGCGCGTGGAGAGGCGGGACCGACCGGCGCAGCGCACCGAGGCGAGACGGAAATGGCGACACCAGCAACCGGCGCGAACGCCCCGCTGCCGAGCGTTCCGACGCGCCGCCGCAACGCCGAGCTGGTGATGACGCTCTTCGCGGTAGGCGTGTTCGCACTGATCCTGAGCCTGGCCGGCCTGCAGGTCGACGGCCGCGTCCCCGACCGGTTCGCCCTCTACACCTGCGTCTTCGGCGGGCTCGCCGCCACAGCGCACATCGCCGTGCGCTTCCTGGCCCCCTGGACCGACCCCCTGATCCTGCCGCTGGCCACCGTGCTCAACGGCATCGGCGTGGCCGTGATCTGGGGACTGCACGCCTCTGCGGGCGACGGGCCGCACGAGTCCGACCGGCAGCTTCTGTGGACCGCGCTGGGCATGGCCGCCTGCATCGCGGTCCTCGCGGCCGTCCGCCGCCCGGCGGCGCTGCAGGGCTACCGCTACATCACCCTCATCGGCGGGCTGGTGCTGATCATGCTGCCGATGCTGCCCGGCGTCGGCATCGAGGTGTTCGGTGCGCGGCGCTGGATCGGCTTCGGCGGCTACACCGTTCAGCCCTCGGAGTTCGCCCGCATCCTGCTGATCGTCTTTCTGGCCGGCTACCTCGGCCACAAGCGCGACGTGCTGGCCCTGGCGGCGCGCCACCTGCGGGTGGGCGAGGTGAAGGTCTTCAGCCTGCCGCGGATGCGCGACCTGGGGCCGATGACCGCCGCCTGGGGCGTGGCCCTCCTCCTCCTGGTGGGCACCCGCGACCTGGGCACCTCCCTGGTGCTGTTCAGCGTCTTCCTGGCGATGCTCTACGTCGCCACGCGGCGCAAGTCGTGGGTGGGAATCGGCCTGGCGATGTTCCTGGCGGGGGCGACCGTGGCCTGGCAGGTCTTCTGGCACGTGCGCCAGCGGGTGGCCATCTGGCACTCCCCGTTCGACCCGGACGTCTACCGGGCGGTCGGCGGCAGCCGCCAGCTGGTACAGGGCCTGTTCGCGCTGGCCGACGGCGGTCTGACCGGGATCGGGTTCGGGCACGGCCGCACCGCCGGCCTCTTCGCATCCGACAGTGACCTGATCCTCGTCTCCGTCGGCGAGAAGCTGGGCCTGGCGGGTCTGATGGCCGTCGTACTGATGCTGCTCCTGCTGGCCGAGCGCGGTTACCGCACGGCTCTGGTCTCGCGCGACATATTCGCCAAGCTGACCGCCTCCGGAAGCGCGTTCTTGCTGGGCTTCCAGGTGTTCGTGGTGCTGGGCGGCGTAACGCGGCTCATCCCGATGACGGGCATGACCACGCCGTTCTTGTCGGCGGGCGGCTCGTCGCTGGTCTCGACGTGGATGATCATGGGCCTGTGGCTGCGGCTCAGCGACACCGCGCGCCGCCCCAGCTCCGCCGTGCCCAACCGCGACTCCGCCGGCATGCCCGAAGCCGGGCAGCGGCCGGGCCGGGCGTTCTTCCCGTCACCCTGAAGGCCGCCCGGCCTACCAGTAGGCGCGCCACTGCTCGGGGGTCAGCGAGCGCGGGTCGAGGCCGTCGGCGCGGGCGGCCGCCTCGGCCGCGCGGACCCGGGCGTCGAAGCGCCGTGCCGCCGAGCGCAGGTCGATCTCGGGGTCGGCGCCGCGGCGCCGCTCGTCGGCGACGCCGGCGAACAGCGCACCGCCGCCCTCGCCGTCGTCGCCCACCAGATCGTCGGGCACCCCGTTGCTCACCGCCCGCTTCTGCAGCTCGTAGGCCAGCAGCGCGGCGGGCTGGCCGAAGGGCACGCCCTCCAGCACGGAGTCCCCGAGGCCCTTCTCGGCGCGCTCGGCGGCCTTGATCTCCTCCCAGTTCGCCCGGACGTCGTCGGCGCCGCCGACCTCCGCGCCGCCGAAGACGTGCGGGTGGCGGCGGGTGAGCTTGTCGACGATGCCGGCGGCGACGTCGTCGATGGTGAACCCGTCGGCGCCGCGCTCCTGGGCCACCCGGGAGTGGAAGACCACCTGCAGCAGGACGTCGCCCAACTCCTCGCGCAGAGTCGCCAGGTCGCCCTGCTCGATGGTCTCCAGCGTCTCGTAGGCCTCCTCGATGAGGTACTTGGCCAGCGAGGAGTGCGTCTGCGAGGCGTCCCACGGGCACTCCCGCCGCAGCACGTCCATCACCTCGACCAGGTCGAGCACCCGGCTGCCGGGCGCGGCGCCGCCGGTGCCGCCCGCATCACCACCCGCTGCACCGCTCGGCCCGGCGCCGCCGTCCGGCTGGGTCCCGCCGCTGTTCGGGTTCATGGCTCGGTGGCCCCTTCCGCTCCCAGACTCCCGATTCCTACGGACTCCCCGGCTTCCGGCACTCGGCCCTCAAATGCTCTCGGCCGGCAGCCAGCCCCCGGCGCGCAGCGCGGAGAGCACCTCGGCGACCGACTCGCCGACGGAGCGGCCCTCGGTGTCCAGCACCAGCTCGGCGTCCTCCGGCTCCTCGTAGGGGTCGGAGATCCCGGTGAACTCGGGGATCTCGCCCGCCCGCGCCTTGGCGTAGAGGCCCTTGCGGTCGCGCGCCTCGCACACCTCCAGCGGGGTGGCCACGTGCACCAGGAAGAAGTCGCCGACCTCCTCGACCATCGCGCGCACCTCGGCGCGCGTGGCGGCGTAGGGCGCGATCGGCGCGCAGACCGCGACGCCGCCGTGGCGGGAGATCTCGGCCGCGACATACCCGATCCGCCGCACGTTGAGGTTGCGGTCGGCGCGGGAGAACGTCAGGCCCGCCGAGAGCATGCGGCGTACGACGTCGCCGTCGAGCAGCGTGAGCGTGCGTCCCGACCGGCGGATGCCCTCGGCCACGCCGCGCGCGATCGTGGACTTGCCCGAGCCCGAGAACCCGGTGAAGAAGACGGTGAGTCCGCGCTCGGTGCGCGGCGGCCGGATGCGCGCCAGCTCCGCGGCCACGCGCGCCGGGGTGAACCACGCGGGCAGCGCGAGTCCCCGCGCCAGCGTCTCCTCGACCTCCGCCTCGTCCGGCAGGTCGGCGGCCGCCTCCGGCGCCACCTCGCCGACCGGGCGCCACTGCTCCTGTGCGGTGTCGTAGGCCCAACCGGGGGCGGCGGCCACCGGGATCGGGGTCTCCTCCTCGGTGCCGGCCGACGGCGCGGAGTCGAGGACCAGGAGGCGCGTCGCGCCGTAGGCGGCGGCGACGTGGGCGTGCAGCAGGACGCGGCGCCCGAGGGCCGGCCCGGCGGCGCCGTCGGAGCTCCAGCGGGGCAGGGTCGCCACGACGAACCGGGCGGGTGCGGGCAGCAGCGGCTCGGCGGCCAGCACGACCGGGGCCAGGCCCTCGGTCTCCAGCGGGGCGTCGATGATCACCAGCACCTCGGCACGGTCGTCGCCGGCCAGCTCCTCGGCGGCGGCGCGGATCTGGTGGAGCTCGCGGTGGTGCAGGGGCCGGGCCGTGACCACGGCCAGCACCGGGACGCCGCCGTCGCCGGCGAGTTCGCGCTGGCCGCGGATCTCTCCCGGCGAGAGGCGCAGGTGGCGCAGCGCGCCGTAGACGGGAGGCTGGGCGAAGCGGACCTCGCCGGCCAGCCGGTGGCCGGGCGCGGCCGCGCCGTCGCCGTCCTGGGCACCGGCCCACCAGCGCTGCCCGACCCGCAGCTCGGCCAGTGGCGCCCCCTCGGGGTCGGTGAGCGTCAGCCGCTCGGCGTCGGCGAGCTGGTCGGGCACGGGCAAGGTGACCGGTACCGGCCACGGGGTGCCGTCGGGCAGGCGGCCGCGCTTGGCGACCGAGGAGGCCTCCTCGCGGGTCATGAACCCGGCCAGCGGGTAGGCGCCGTTCAGGATCAGCTCCAGATGGGCCAGGCTCACCGGATCGGGCGCGAACACCGGTGCCGCCGCCTCGTCCCCGCTGCGGTCACTGCTGTCGCTCAACCCGGCCTCCCCGTTCGTCTGCGCTGCCACACCGTCTGCGCTGCCGCATCTGCGCAACAGCGTATTCGGGGATGCGTGTGGACGGCATCCCGCCACCGCCCGCGGGCGCCCCGACGAGGCGCGCCGCGCGGGTCGGCGGTGCCGGCCGCCCGCGCGACCGCCGGGAACACCCGGGGCGGCGAAGGCGTTACCGGTATTGGTCGTGCAGGACAGCGACCGACAGGCCGTCCCGGTACGGCCCGCTCCAGCGCGCCCGGCAATCGGGCGTGCACAGGTCCGTACGGTTCCGTCGACCGAACCGGCGGGGGTCCCGTGCGCCTTCGGCGCAGCCCGCCGACACGTTCTCCGGACGACCGCGCCCCGACCGCCGCCGCATGCGCGGCCCGACGGGCAGAACGGAGAGACATGACCCGGACCACATTCCGGATACCCGACTCCGTGCACCCGCGACCGGCGGGCGGCGTAGGCTTGCCCATGGGGAGTACGACCACCCGCCGCGGCCCGCGCACCGGTCCTCGGCGGCTCGCGGCCGATGCCCTGCACACGGCCGCCGCATCCGCCGGACACCCGCTCCCCCGACCGCGCACCGCGGAGCGCAGCACGGCCGAATCCCTGTCACAGCCTTCCCTCTGGTGATATGAGCCTTACCGGACTTCTCTCGGTCGTCGCAGACGACCCGGCCCTCAGCCAGGCGGTCGAGACCGCCCGCATCGGCCATGACCCGCACCTCGACCTCGTCGCGCCGCCGTCGCTGCGCCCGTTCGTGATCGCCTCGCTGGCCGCCGGCGCCCCCGTGGGCGCCGAGCGGCCGGTGCTCGCCGTGACCGCGACCGAGCGCGAGGCCGGCGACCTCGCCGAGGCGCTGGAGTCCCTGCTACCGGAGAACTCGGTCGCCCTGTTCCCCGCGTGGGAGACCCTGCCGCACGAGCGCCTGTCGCCGCGTTCGGACACGGTCGGTCAGCGCCTGGCCGTACTGCGCCGCCTGGCCCACCCCGACCCCGCCGACCCGCTGACCGCGCCGCTGCGCGTCGTCGTCGCACCGATCCGCAGCGTCCTGCAGCCGTTGGTGGCGGGGCTCGGCGACCTCACGCCGGTGCGCGTGCGCCCGGGCGACGAGGTCGAGCTGGAGGACCTGGTCCAGTCGCTGGTCGACGCCGGCTACGCCCGGGTCGACCTGGTCGAGAAGCGCGGCGACATCGCCGTGCGCGGCGGGATCCTGGACGTGTTCCCGCCCACCGAGGAACACCCGCTGCGCCTGGAGCTGTGGGGCGACCAGGTCGAGGAGATCCGGTACTTCCAGGTCGCCGACCAGCGCTCGATCGGCGAGGGCGACCAGTCCGAGGCGGCGTCGGGGCTGTTCGCGCCGCCGTGCCGCGAGCTCCTGCTCACCCAGCCGGTGCGCGAGCGCGCCCGCGAGCTCGCCCAGCGGTATCCGGCCCTCGCCGAGGTGCTGGACAAGCTCGCCGAGGGCTCCTCCGTCGAGGGGATGGAGGCCTTCGCCCCGGTCCTGGCCGAGCGCATGGAGCCGCTGTTCAACTACCTGCCCGAGGGCGCGCACATCGTCGGCTGCGACCCCGAGCGCATCCGCACCCGGGCCCTGGAGCTGGAGGCCACCAGCCGGGAGTTTCTGGACGCGTCCTGGATCAACGCCGCGTCCGGCGGCGAGGCGCCCATCGACCTGGGCGGCTCCGCGTACAAGTCCATCGCCGAGGTCCGCGCGGACGCCGACGCGCTCGGGCTGCCCTGGTGGTCGATCTCGCCGTTCGACTCCGGCTCCGGCGCCGCTTCGGCCGAGTCCGCGGACGACGGGGGCGGCCGCGCCGGCGACGCCGGACTGGAGATGGGCGCGTCGGCCGCCGACACCTACCGCGGCGACACCGAGCGCGCCCTGGCGGACGTGAAGTCGTGGCTGCACGACAGCTGGAGCGTCGTGCTGCTGACCCCCGGGCACGGGCCCGCCGAGCGGCTCGTGGCCATGCTGCGCGACGCCGGCCTGGGCGCACAGCTGCGCTCGGAGGTCGACACCCCGCCCGACCGCTCCGTGGCCACGGTGGCGACCGGCGTGATCGAGCACGGGTTCGTATGGCGCTCGGTGCGGCTGGTCGTGCTGACCGAGACCGACCTGGCCGGGCAGCGCTCCTCCACCCGGGACATGCGCCGCATGCCCAGCCGGCGCCGCGGCACGGTCGACCCGCTGCAGCTGAAGTCCGGCGACTACGTGGTCCACGAGCAGCACGGCGTGGGCCGCTACATCGAGATGGTCAGCCGCAACATCCAGGGCGCCACCCGCGACTACCTGGTCATCGAGTACGCGGCCACCAAGCGCGGCCAGCCCGGCGACCGGCTCTTCGTGCCCACCGACCAGCTCGAAGAGGTCACCCGCTACGTCGGCGGCGAGGCCCCGACGCTGTCCAAGATGGGCGGCGCCGACTGGTCCAAGACCAAGAGCCGCGCACGCAAGGCCGTACGCGAGATCGCCGGCGACCTCATCCGGCTCTACAGCGCCCGCCAGGCCTCGCCCGGGCACGCCTTCGGAGCCGACACGCCGTGGCAGCGCGAGCTTGAGGACGCCTTCCCCTACGTCGAGACCCCCGATCAGCTCGCCGCGATCGAGGAGGTCAAGCAGGACATGGAGAAGCCGGTGCCGATGGACCGGCTCATCTGCGGCGACGTCGGATACGGCAAGACCGAGGTGGCGGTGCGCGCCGCGTTCAAGGCGGTGCAGGACGGCAAGCAGGTGGCGGTGCTGGTGCCCACCACGCTGCTGGTCCAGCAGCACATGTCCACCTTCTCCGAGCGCTACGCCTCCTTCCCCGTGACGGCGCGTGCCATGTCGCGCTTCCAGACCGACAGCGAGGCCGAGGCCACCCGCGAGGGCCTGCGCAGGGGCGAGATCGACGTCGTGATCGGCACGCACCGCCTGCTGTCCAGCGAGACCAAGTTCAAGAACCTCGGATTGATCGTCATCGACGAGGAGCAGCGCTTCGGCGTCGAGCACAAGGAGACCCTCAAGCGGCTGCGGACCCAGGTCGACGTATTGGCGATGTCGGCGACGCCTATCCCGCGCACCCTGGAGATGGGCATGACCGGCATCCGCGAGATGACCACCATCCTTACACCGCCGGAGGAGCGCCACCCGGTGCTCACCTTCGTCGGGCCCTACGAGGAGAAGCAGATCGCGGCCGCCGTCCGGCGCGAGCTGATGCGCGAGGGCCAGGTGTTCTTCGTGCACAACCGGGTGGCCTCGATCGACAAGGTCGCGTCGTCGATCAGCCGCCTGGTGCCCGAGGCCCGGGTGGCGTACGCGCACGGCCAGATGAACGAGCAGCAGCTCGAACGCGTCATGATCGACTTCTGGGAGAAGAACTACGACGTGCTGGTCTCCACGACGATCGTGGAGTCGGGGCTGGACGTCCCCAACGCCAACACGCTGATCGTCGACCGCGCCGACACCTACGGCCTCTCGCAGCTGCACCAGCTGCGCGGGCGCGTGGGGCGCGGCCGCGAGCGCGCCTACGCCTACTTCCTGTACCCGCCGGAGAAGCCGCTGAGTGAGACCGCGCACGAACGGCTGGCCACGGTCGCCCAGCACACCGAGACCGGCGCGGGCATGTACGTGGCGATGAAGGACCTGGAGATCCGCGGCGCGGGCAACATCCTGGGCGCCGAGCAGTCCGGCAGCATCGCCGGAGTCGGGTTCGACCTGTACGTGCGCATGGTCGGCGAGGCCGTGCGCGAGCTCAAGGGCGACCCGAACGCGGGCGCCGAGGAGTCCGAGACCAAGGTCGAGCTGCCGATCGACGCCCACATACCGCACGACTACGTGCCCGGCGAGCGGCTGCGGCTGCAGGCCTACAAGCGCATCGCCGGCGTCGGCAGCGAGGAGGACATCGCCGCGGCCCGCGAGGAGCTGGTGGACCGCTACGGCCCGCCGCCCGAGGCGGTGGCCAACCTGCTGGAGGTCGCCCGGTTCCGGGTGCTGGCCAAGCGCGCGGGTCTCACCGACGTCGTGCTGCAGGGCAGCCAGATCCGGTTCGCGCCGGTCGAGCTGCGCGAGTCCCAGCGGCTGCGGCTGCGGCGGCTTTACCCCAAGGCCGTGTACAAGGAGCCGGCCCAGACCCTGCTGGTCCCCGCACCCAAGGCGGGTGGCCTGGGCGGCCGCCAGTTGCGCGACCTGGAACTGCTGACCTGGTGCCGCGAGCTGGTGGGGGCCGTCTTCGAACCCGGCAAGCAGGACACGGCCGCCTCCGCCTGACCCGGGGCCGCACTCCGGCTTCGGATACACCGGAAGCGCGCGACCGCCCGGAAACGGCGCGCCGCACCCGGCGCCGGCGCTCACGCGGCGGCGAGCCGGGGTGCGGCGCCTTCGCGCGCCCGCAGTCACCGCCGCACTCGGGGCGGCCGACCGGGCCGGTCTTGCGCGTGGATCACCGGCACCCGACCGCATGGCGACTACTCTTGGTGTTCTCTACAGCACTGGTAGTGGTATTCGGGAAGGGGGGCGGGCCGGTATGGACACCTCCGCCGAAGGAGACCTCGCGCACGCGGCGGCCACACTGCGGCGCCGGTGGCGGCTCGTGGCGGCTTGCGCCCTGGCCGGACCGCTGCTGGCCTCGGGTGCGCTCCTGGCCGTGCCGCCCACCTACACCTCCACCACGGCCGTGCACGTCCGCCCCACGGGCGTCCCCGAGATCACCGGTGAGCGGGCGGGCCGCACCAACGGCGAGGTCAACCTGGACACCGAGGCGCAGATCGTGCAGTCGGCCGAGGTGACCGCGGCGGCCGCCGAGCGGATCGGGCCCGGTGCCGATCCCGTCGAGCTGCGGCGCGAGGTCGAGGTCAGCGTGCCCCCCAACAGCAGCGTCCTGCGCATCTCCGCACCCGGCCCCGACCCCGCCGAGGCGCGCCGCGCCTCGGCCGCCTTGGCCGGCGCCTATCTCGACTACCGGGCCCACCAGGCCGACCGCCAGATCGGCGACACCCTCTCCGCCCTCCGCGACGAGGCCGACTCCCGGTACACCGAGCTCGACCGGCTCTCCGCGGACGGCGGCGGCCTCGAGCAGGGCCGCATCGCCGCACTGCAGAACGAGATCACCGAACTGAACAAGGAGATCCACCCGCTCGCGGCGCTGCGCTCGTCGGTGGTTCCCGCGCAGGTCATCACCCCCGCCACCACGCCCGAGGAGGCGACGTCACCGGCCCCGGCGGTGTGGCCGGCCGCGGGAGGCGCGCTGGGGCTGGCGGCCGGCCTCGCGGCGGCCTTCGGCGCCGAGCGGCGCGACCGCAGGCTGCGCACCGTCCGCGACGCCGAGCGCGCCGCGGGTGTTGCCGTACTGCTGCGCGCGCCGCGTCCCGGCGGCCGCGCGCACCGTGGCGAGCGGGCGCGGGCGCGAGCGCGAGCGCACCAGGAGGCCAACCGGGGCGCGCTGAGCCTGGTCGCCGGCCTCGGCCGCCCCGGCGGCGACCGGTCCGGCGGCGCGGTGGTACTCGTGCCGGGGATCAGCGGCGGATCGGCGGCTGCGGCGGCCGAGGAGCTCGGCGCCGCCCTGGCGCGCGTCGGCACCGACGTACTGCTGGTCCGCGCCGACCCGCCGTCCGCCGAGGCGCGCGACGGAGCCGAGTCCTCGCCGGCCGGGGCGGGTCTGGCCGACGTACTGCTCGGCGGAGCCGACCCCGTCGCGTTGGAGCGCCGCACTGCGGCGGCGCCCGGCCTGCGCATCCTGGACTACGGCGGCGCCGACGCGGCCGGCGTGCTGCAGCGCCCCGCCACGGCCAGGTTGCTGGAGCGGCTGCGCGAGCAGGCCGACGTCGTCGTGGTGGCCACCGCGCCCACCGCCGAGCGCGCCGACGCCTACGCACTGGCCCGCTGCGCCGACGCCGTCGTCCCGGTGGTCGAGCTGGACACCGACCGCGTCGGCGCCCTGCTGTCGGCGCTGGAGGCGTTCGCCGCCGTCGGCGCCCGCGTCCCGGGCGCACTCGTCGCGGAGTCCGCCCGGGCCCGCAAGCGGAGGCCGCACCGCGGCCGCCACGGCCGAGCGGGCGACCGGACCCGCAGGGCGGAGGAGCCCGCCACCGGAACGGGGGAACCGGACGCGGCCCACTCGGCCTGCGCACCGCACGGTTCGCCGGCCGGGTTCCCCGGCGAGGACCGGCAGGACGGCACCGATCTCACCCTGCAGCGCTGATCGGGATGCCCGCAATCCCGCCTCCCGGCACCGCCCGGAGAACCCGCCGCCGCGCCGGCCGGCCGACCGGCGGCGCCGCTGCGGCCCGCACGGTCGCCCGGGGAAGGACGAGACGATGAGCCGGCGGTCTCCGCAACCTCCGGCGGAAGCCGCCGGCGCCGCACCGCCGACCGCCGTGCCCTCCCCGACCGGACCGGGGTTCGCCGCCGGCGCTCCCGCGCCGGGAGGTGCGCGGTGAACGGCGAGACCACGTACCTGACCGGTCTCGCCGAGGTGCTGTGGCCCTGCGGCGGCCTGCTGGGGCGCGGCGAGCCGGGGACGGTCCGCGGCGGGTCGGCGCCCGACGGCGACGGCCGCGCCTACCTGCCGGTCCCCTCGGCGCACAACCCGCGGATGATCCTGCCGGCCGGCAACCGCTACGCCGCGGCCCGCGCGGTCGGCGCCTTCGCCCAGCGCCATTCGCTTCGGGAGCGGCTGCGTGCGGCGGCCCTGACCGCGGCCTTCGCCAGCGGGCTGGCGCCGCTGCTGCTGCGCGACCGGCTGCACGTGGGACCGGGCCACACCGTCGAGCACGAGCTGTCGGCGGCGCTGGACCGCCGCGTGGTCATCGCCGTCCACGTCGGTCCGCCGCGCGCCAACCGGAAGCCGGTCCTGCTGCTGCTCACCCCGGCGGGCCGGACCGTCGGCTACGCCAAGATCGGGGTCAACGAGCTGACCTCGCGGCTGGTGCGCGCCGAGACCCGCGCGCTGGAGCTGCTGGCGGAGTCGCACCTGCGCGACATCACGGTGCCCCGGCTGCTGCACGAAGGCGAGTGGAACGGCCGCCCGCTGCTGGTGCAGGACGCGCTGCCGGTCGGCAACCAGACCGACCGGCCCACGCGCCGCCAGCTGCTGCGCTGCGTCGTACAGATCAGCGGCCTGGAACCGGTGCGGGTGCTCCGGCTGTCGCTGAGCCCCTACCGCGAGGCGCTGGCCGAACGGATCGCCGCGCTGGGCGGGCGCCCCGAAACCGCGCCGCTGCGCGCGTGCCTGGACGCGCTGCCCGACGCCCGGCTCCCGTTCGGCGCCTGGCACGGCGACCTGACCCGGTGGAACATCGCCGGAACCCCGCGGCGCGCCTTCGTGTGGGACTGGGAGCGCCTGGCCTTCGGCGTGCCCGTCGGCTTCGACGCTCTGCACTACGAGCTGAACGAGTGCGTCCAGGACGGCGTGCACCCCGGTGTGCACCGCTGGCTGGACACCGGCGCCCGCCTGCTGCGCGACCCGCTGATGACCGGAGCAGGGTTGGTGCCCGGCACCGAGGCCACGGTCATGGCGCTGTACCTGCTCGACCTGGCGACGCGCTACCTGCAGGACCGCCAGGCCGAGGCGGGGGGCAGCCTGGCGGCCGTCGACGACTGGCTGCTTCCGGCGCTGTCCGGGCTGCGGGACCGCGCCGCCCGCGAGATCGGGGAGGCCGGATGAGCCGCACCGGTCCCCCGCCGCACGCGCACCGCCGGCTACCGCCGCACGCGAGACGGGCGCCCGCGCACCCCCCTGTCCGCCTGATCCGCCCGCGCCCCGTCGCCGGTACCGCGGGATCCGGAACTTTCACGGAAGGTAGACGATGTCCGACGCCAACACCCCGTGGCTGCCGGTGCCGGATCCGGTCAAGCGCTCGGTCCGCTCGGTGCACACCGCGCTCGGCCAGGCCACCCGGGGCGTCCGCGCCCTGCCGACGTTCCTCGTGGCCGGCGCGCAGCGGTGCGGCACGACGTCGCTGTTTCGCGCCCTGGTCCAGCACCCGCAGGTCTTCGGCCCGCCCCTGCGCAATGGGGTGCACTACTTCGACACCGACTACTACCGCGGTCTGGACTGGTACCGGGGGCACTTCCCGCTGCGGGCCCTCGTGCGCCCCGGCAGCGGGCGCCCGCGCATCGAGGTGGGCGAGTCCAGCCCCTACTACGTGTTCCACCCGCTGGCGCCCGAGCGGATCTCCCGCGACCTGCCGGGCGTGAAGGTGGTGGTGATGGTGCGCGACCCGGTCGAGCGCGCCTACTCCGCGCACAGCCACGAGATGGCGCGCGGCTTCGAGACCGAGCCGTTCGAACGGGCGCTGGAGCTGGAGCCCGAGCGGCTGCGCGGCGAGGAGGAGCGGCTGCGCGCCGACCCCGCCGCGCGCTCCAACTCCCACCAGCACCACGCCTATCTGGCGCGCGGCCGCTACGCCGAGCAGCTGCGCCGGCTGGAGCGCCATGTGGGACGCCACCGGCTGCACGTGGTCGAGAGTGCGGCGTACTTCGACCGCCCCGAGCAGGTCTTCGCCGGCATCGAGGACTTCCTGGGCATCGCCCACTGCGAACGGATCCGGTTCGCCAGGCACAAGACGAGCACGCGGGACCCGATCCCCGTGCGGCTGCGCGCCCGGCTGGCCGAGCACTTCGCCGGGCACGACCAGGACCTGGCCGACTGGTGGGGACGTGACCCGCAGTGGCGCAGGTGAGCGCCCCCGGCCACCGCCGGCCCCGCGGCGGCGCCCGCGTTGTCCCCGTCGGGAGAGGGGTCGTCGGAGGAGAAGGTGACGGTACCGGCCGCCCGGACACGCCGCCCGCCGTGTAGCGCATCAGGGACTCGGCCCTGCGCACCGGCGGGCGACCGCTCAGCAGGGCGGGAACGACCCTGGTCCGGTCGACCGCGGCCTGGATCGCGAGCACCTCCGCCGGGTCGAGGCGTTCCCAGCCGCCGAACGCGGCGGCCCCGACCTCCTGCCAGAAGCCGCACTCGGCGAAGGGGGCACCGCAACCGCAGGCCTCGCCGTCGATCAGCGCCCGGCGCCGCCTGTGCGCCACTTCGCCCAGCGAGCAGATGCCGGGCAGCTCGCCCAGCAGCCGCTCGACCAGAGTGGAGCCGGAGCGGCCCGTGCCGCCGACGAAGAGCAGTTGGAAATCGTCCGCGGGCGCACACTAGTACGGTGCATGTCCGTCCGGACGCTCTCGGCGACGATGCGTCAAGGCCGGTCCGCCCCGCTCCGGACGAGAGCGGCGCGTGCACGGGCGGACCGGCCCCGGGGCGGCCTACTCGGCGCGGACGATCATGCCGGCGGCGACGGTGGTGTTCGTGCCCTCTTCGATGAGCACGAAGCCGCCGGTGAGCCGGTTCTCCTTGTACTCGTCGGCGAACAGCGGCTGGGTGGCCCGCATGCTCACCCGGCCGATCTCGTTCAGCGAGAGGTCCTCGGCGTCCTCGTCGCGGTGCAGCGTGTTGACGTCCAGCCGGTAGCGGATGTCGCGCACCATGACTTTGGCGTTGCGGGTGGTGTGCTTGATGACCAGCCGGGACCGCGGTGTGAGCTTGCGGCTCTCGGCCATCCAGCAGACCATCGCCTCGATGTCCTGGGAGACCACGGGCTGGTTGTTGGGCCTGCACAGCATGTCGCCGCGCGAGATGTCGATCTCGTCCTCAAGCAGCATCGTCACCGACATGGGCGGGAAGGCCTCGTCCAGCTCGCCGTCGGCGGTGAGGATCTTCGCGATGCGGCTGGTCAGCCCCGACGGCAGGTGCATGATCTCGTCGCCGGCCTTGAACACGCCGCCCGCGACCGTCCCGGCGTAGCCGCGGTAGTCGTGCAGCTCGGGGTCGGCGGCGCGCTGCGGCCGGATGACGAACTGCACGGGGAACCGCGCGTCGATCAGGTTCCGGTCGGAGGCGATGTGCACGTGCTCCAGGTGGTGCAGCAGCGACGAGCCGTCGTACCACGGCATGTTGATGGAGCGGTCCACCACGTTGTCGCCGTGCAGCGCCGAGATCGGGATGTAGGTCAGGTCGCTGACGTCGAGCTTGGTGGCGAAGTCGGTGAACTCCTGCTTGATCTCCTCGAACCGCTCCTGGGAGTAGTCGACGAGGTCCATCTTGTTGATGGCGACCACCAGGTGGGGCACCTGCAGCAGGGTGGCCAGGAAGGCGTGGCGCCGGCTCTGCTCCTGCAGGCCCTTGCGCGCGTCGACCAAAATGACCGCCAGGTCGGAGGTCGACGCCCCGGTCACCATGTTGCGGGTGTACTGGATGTGCCCGGGGGTGTCGGCGATGATGAAGGTCCGCCGCGGCGTCGCGAAGTAGCGGTAGGCGACGTCGATGGTGATGCCCTGCTCGCGCTCGGCGCGCAGGCCGTCGGTGAGCAGAGCCAGGTTGGTCTGCTCCTCGCCGCGGCCGCGGCTGGTGCGCTCCACGGCGTCGAGCTGGTCCTCGAAGATCGACTTCGAGTCGAAGAGGAGGCGGCCGATCAGGGTCGACTTGCCGTCGTCGACCGAGCCGGCAGTGGCGAACCGCAGAATGTCAGTACTCATATGCACGCGTTCCAAGTGGGTGGGGAGAGGGCGCCGGGGCTTAGAAGTAGCCCTCGCGCTTGCGGTCTTCCATGGCCGCCTCGCTCGACCGGTCGTCGGCGCGGGTCTGGCCGCGCTCGGTGATGCGCGTCGCGGCGATCTCGGCCATGATCTCCTCCAAGCTCGTGGCCGAGGAGCGCACCGCACCGGTGCAGGTCATGTCACCGACCGTGCGGTAGCGGACGGTCGCCTCGAACAGCTCCTCGTCATCGTTGCGGGCGATGTAGGGGCTTTCGGAGAGCAGGATGCCGTCGCGCTCGAAGACGGTGCGCTTGTGCGAGTAGTAGATCGGCGGCAGGTCGAGGTTCTCGCGGGCGATGTAGCCCCACACGTCCAGCTCGGTCCAGTTGGATAGCGGGAACACCCGGATGTGCTCGCCCCGGTTGATGAGCGTGTTGTACACGTTCCACAGCTCGGGGCGCTGCGCCTTGGGGTCCCACTGGCCGAACTCGTCGCGGAAGGAGAACACGCGCTCCTTGGCGCGGGCCTTCTCCTCGTCACGCCTGGCGCCGCCGAACGCGGCGTCGAAGCCGTGCTCGTCCAGAGCCTCCAGCAGCGCCGAGGTCTGCAGCCGGTTGCGGCTGGCCCAGCGGCCGGTGGGCTCGACGACCTTGCCGGAGTCGATCTGCTCCTGCACCGAGGCGACGACGAGCTTGACCCCGGCCTCCGCCAAGCGGCGGTCGCGGAACTCCATCACCTCGGGGAAGTTGTGCCCGGTGTCGACGTGCATCACCGGGAAGGGGATCGCGCCCGGCCAGAAGGCCTTCTCGGCGAGCCGCAGCATGACGATGGAGTCCTTGCCGCCCGAGAAGAGCAGCACCGGCCGCTCGAACTCCGCGGCCACCTCGCGCATGATGTAGATCGCCTCGGCCTCCAGGAAGTCCAGCTGGGAGAGCTGGTACCTGCCGAGCGGTGCCGTACTGGCCTGACTCATGAACCCGCCTCACGCTCCTATGACGCACACGAGGGGTGGCTGCCGTGCACTCAGCCCGCCGCGTGTGGGTCCGCGCCGTCGCGTTCGGCAACGCCGCGGATACTGGCCAACAACATATTCGACAATTCCGGTCGACAGACAAGAATATCCGGGAGCGAGGGGTCGGTCCTGTTGTAGGACAGTTCGCTTCCGTCGATGCGCGACGTGTGCAGGCCCGCCGCGTGCGCGACCGCCACCGGGGCCGCGCTGTCCCACTCGTACTGACCGCCCGCGTGCACGTAGATGTCGGCGATGCCGAGCAGCACGGCGCAGATCTTGGCGCCGGCCGAGCCCATCGGGACGATCTCGGCGCCCATCTGGTTGGCCAGGCGCTGCACGAACTCCGGAGGGCGGGTGCGGCTGGTGGTGATACGCAGCCGCTGCGCGGCGGGGCGCTCCTCGGGCAGCCACGGCGGGTCGACGGTCGAGACCGTGCTCCCCTGGGCGGGCAGCGCGACCGCGCCCGCGACGAGCTCGCCGTTCTCCCACAACGCCACGTGCACGGCCCAGTCGGTGCGGCCCGACTCGGAGAACTCCCGAGTGCCGTCGAGCGGGTCGATGATCCACACCCGGCGGGCGCTCAGCCGCGCCTTGTCGTCGATGCCCTCCTCGGAGAGCACCGCGTCGCTGGGACGCAGGCGGCCCAGACTGGAGAAGAGGAACTCGTGCGACGTGCGGTCGCCGAGTGTGCGCAGAACCTCGGGCTCGTCGAACCCCTGCCGGGCCCGGAGCCGGAGCAACTGCTGCCCCGCCTCGGTCGCCAGGTCACGCGCGACTTCATGATCGTTTCGGATGCTGCTCACCGGCCTTAGTACGCTCCCGCTCCGCGGACAACTGCTGACCATGTCTTCCACAGGATCTGGACGTCCAGGGTCAACGACCAGTTTTCCACGTATCGCAGGTCCAGTCGGACGGACTTCCTCCCAGGAGAGGTCCGACCGGCCGCTGACCTGCCACAGCCCTGTCATGCCCGGCTCGACCACCAGGCGCCGACGAACGTCGCGGCCGTACCGCGCAACCTCTCCGGGCAGCGGGGGCCGCGGACCCACCAGTGACATATCTCCCCGCACGACGTTGATCAGCTGCGGGAGCTCGTCCAGCGAACAACGGCGCAACCAGCCGCCGATCGCGGTCACCCGGGGGTCCCGGCGCATCTTGAAGAGTACGCCGTCGTGCTCGTTGGCAGGACGGAGTCCCCGCTTGAGGTCGTCCGCCCCGACCACCATGGTACGGAACTTGCAGACCGTGAACTCGACACCGTCCTTGCCGACTCTCGTCTGGCGGAACAGCGCCGGGCCGCGGTCCGGCGCGCGGATACCGGTGCCCCGCCGGCGATCTGGAGCGCGCACGCGCCCGCGAGCGCGCCGGCGCCGATCCACCGGAGCCCGCGGACGTAGGAGCGCATCCGGGCCGGAGCGGCTCGGAGGGTCGACGCGACTGCGGCCTGTGCCGGGACCCGTTCGATTGCGACCATGAACCCCCACCTCGGCAGCCCCCGCTCCCCGCCCGCCCGGCTCCCGGGCAAACGCCCGGACCGTGCGACGGCGCGGTGCGCAGGCGGCGCCCTGCGCCATCGGCTCTGCGGGCGGCACGGCGCGCGGCCGAAGCCGGTGCGCGGGGACGAGGGGTGCGTAGACCCGATCTGACGCGAGAGATCATAGCCAAAGGTGATCACCTCGTCGCGTGACGTGACGGGTCGTCACCGGAAAAGGCCGCGCCGTTGTACAGGCTTCGGCCTTGCCGGATCGGGACCGCCGTGCAGCGGTGGCGCTGCCGCCCCGCGTGCGCAGGCGCGAGCCGAGCGGTCCGGCGCGGTGGGAGCGGAGGCCGGCGGTGCCCGGCGGTGCCGGGGGTCAGGCCGCGGTGTGGTAGATGTTCTGGGCTTTCTCCAGGCCGTCGGTCAGCACGGTCTCGACGGCGTCGGCGGCGCGCTCGACGACGACGCCCAGATCCTTGCGCTCGGTGGAGGAGAAGTCCTTGAGGACATAGGCGGCCGCGTCCATCCGGCCGGGCGGGCGGCCGACGCCCACGCGCACCCGCAGGTAGCCCGGGTCGGACAGGGACGCGCTGATCGAGCGCAACCCGTTGTGGCCGCCCGCGCCGCCGCCGCGCTTGAGCCGCAGCGTGCCGAAGGGGACGTCCAGCTCGTCGTGGATCACCAGGACGCGCTCCAGCGGCACCTTGTAGAAGCGGCTGAGCGCCGCGACGGGGCCGCCGGAGAGGTTCATGAAGGAGCGCGGCTTGGCCACGACAGCGGGCACGCCCTGGATGCGGGCCTCGGCGACCTCGGCGCGCGCCTTGTGGGCCTTGAACCGCTGCCCGCCGCGCTCGGCCAGGGCATCGGCGACCATGAAGCCGATGTTGTGCCGGTTGCCGGCGTAGGAGGGGCCGGGGTTGCCCAGGCCCACCACCAGCCAGCGCTCGGTCTCGACCGGGGCCACCTCACCGCTCCGCTCCTCGGCCGGCGCGCCCGCGGACGCGCCGGAGGACGGCGGCACGCCGCCGGGCAGGATCCGCCGCAGGAGAGCACGCATAGCCGTCCGCCGTCTGGTTCCGTGTGTCGCGTGCGCCGCGCTCCCCCACGGGTGCGCGGCGCACTGCTGCGGCCGGGGCACCCGCGGTGCGGGCGCTCCCGGCCGAGGTCTCGGACCTACTCCGAGGAGGAGGACTCCTCCGGCGACGACTCGCCGGACTCGCCCTTGGCGGCCGCCTCGACGGCCTCGGCCGCGACGTCGGCCTCCTCGGTCTCCAGCGCCTCGACCTCCGCGTCGCTGCGCTCGGGGGAGATCGTCAGCACGTTGGTCTCGGGGTCGGTCGCCAGCTCGGTGCCCTTGGGCAGCTTCAGGTCGGCCGCCGTGACGTGCACGCCGACCTCCAAGCCCTCGACGTCGAACTCGACGCCCTCGGGGATGTGGGTGGCCTCGGTCTCGACCTCGACGGTGACCAGTTCCTGGTTGAGCACGCCGCCCGGCGCGATCTCACCGGTAAGCGTCACCGAGATCTCGACGTTGACCTTCTCGCCCTTCTTCACCACGATCAGGTCGACGTGCTCGAGGAAGCCCTTGATGGGGTCGCGCTGCACGCTCTTCGGCAGCGCGAGGTTGTCGGAGCCGGAGAGGCCGTCGACACGCAGGAGCACGTTCGGGGTCTTCAGGGCCAGCATCAGCTCATGGCCCGGAAGCGTGATGTGGCGAGGGTCGGTGCCGTGGCCGTAGAGGACGGCCGGCACCTTACCCGCGCGGCGGACGCGCCGTGCGGCGCCCTTGCCGAATTCCGTGCGCGGCTCGGCAGCGATGCGTACCTCGGACACGACAAAACTCCTCGGGATCGTCCCCGCGAACCGCGGGGAACACGACTTTACGTAAAACGGCTCCCGCGTAGACGGCGACGTCCTCAGGGGCCGAGGGGCCGCTGCCTGCCGACGGCGGGAACGGACCCGCGCCGCGTGGAGCACACCCGGAACGGGCGCGAACACTCGCCGACGGCGCCGCACCGGCCGCGGCGGTGCGGCCATGTTCCTGTCCAGCGCCCAACGCGTCCCAGCGGGAGCTGGGGACACCCGATCCAGTCTAATGGCTCTGCCGGGCCCCTCGAACATATACCGACGCCTGCGGACACGCTCACCGCGCACCCGCAGGCGGACCGCCGTGCCGCCGGGTCAGCCCTCGAAGAGGCTGGTGACCGAGCCGTCGCTGAAGACCTCGCTGATGGCGCGCGCCAGCAGCGGAGCGATCGACAGCTGCGTGAGCTTCTCGAACCGACGGTCCTTGGGGATCGGCAGCGAGTTGGTGATCACGACCTCGGAGATGCGCGAGTTCTGCAGCCGCTCGGCGGCGGGCCCGGAGAGCACACCGTGGGTCGCCGCCGCGATGACCTCGCGGGCGCCCTGCTCGAACAGGGCGTCGGCGGCCTTCACGATGGTGCCGGCGGTGTCGATCATGTCGTCGACGAGCACGCAGGTCCGGCCGTTCACCTGGCCCACGACCTCGTGCACCTTCACCTGGTTGACCACGTCGGGGTCGCGCCGCTTGTGGATGATCGCCAGCGGCGAGCCCATGCGGTCGGCCCAGCGGTCGGCGGTGCGCACCCGCCCGGAGTCGGGCGAGACGACGGTCGACTCGTCGGCCGAACCGACGCGCGACTGCACGTAGTCGGCCAGCAGCGGCAGCGCGAACAGGTGGTCCACCGGGCCGTCGAAGAAGCCCTGGATCTGGTCGGTGTGCAGGTCGATCGCCATGAGCCGGTCCGCTCCCGCGGTGCGGAAGAGGTCGGTCATCAGCCGGGCTGATATGGGCTCGCGGCCCCGGTGCTTCTTGTCCTGGCGCGCGTAGCCCAGGAACGGTGTCACCACCGTGATGCGCTTGGCCGAAGCCCGCTTCAGAGCGTCGACCATGATCAGCTGTTCCATGATCGACTCGTTGATCGGGTCGGAGTGGCACTGCAGCACGAAGGCGTCGCACCCGCGCACCGACTCCAGGTAGCGCACGAAGATCTCGCCGTTGGCGAAGTCCTGGAACTTCGTCGGCGCGACCTCGATGCCGAGCTGATCGGCCACCTGCTCCGCCAGATCGGGGTGCGTGCGCCCCCCGAACAGCATGAGCTTCTTCTGACCCGCGGCCTTCATGCCGGTCACTTCAGAGATCCCCCACAGACACTGACTCAGTCAACCTTCATCGCGGCGCTCGGCGGACCCCGAAGGCCCGTCCTGCGCCCGTTCGGCCGCCTCGGCGGCGGCCGTTCCCGGGCGCTTGCGCCCTACCCAGCCCTCGATGTTGCGCTGATTGCCGGCCGAAACCGCCAGCGCACCGGGCGGGACGTCTTCGCGGATCACGGTGCCGGCACCGGTGTAGGCGCCGTCGCCCACGTGCACCGGCGCGACGAAGGTGTTGTCGCTGCCGGTGCGGGCGTGGTCGCCGATGGTGGTGCGGTTCTTGGCGACACCGTTGTAATTGACGAACACCGAGGAGGCGCCGATGTTGACGCCCACACCGATGTCGGCGTCGCCGACGTAGGTCAGATGCGGGACCTTGGAGCCCTCGCCGACGGTGGAGTTCTTCACCTCGACGAACGCGCCGATCTTGCCGGCGGGCTCGATCACGGTTCCCGGGCGCAGGTAGGCGTAGGGGCCGATGCTGGTGTTCGCGCCGACCTCGGCGTCGTCGGCGACGACGTGGCGCACCCGGGCCTCGGCGCCAACGCGGGTGTCGCTGAGCCGGCAGCCCGGACCGACGACGGCGCCCTCGTCGACGACGGTGCGGCCCAGCAGCTGGGTCTGGGGCTCCACGACCGCGTCGGCGCCGATCTCGACCTCGGCGTCGACCCAGGTCGAGGCGGGGTCGACGATGGTCACGCCGGCGCGCATGTGCTCGGCCAGCAGCCGGTCGTTGAGCATCCGGCGCGCTTCGGCGAGCTGCACGCGGTCGTTGACGCCCTGGATCTCGGTCCACTCGCGCGCGACGGAGGCGCCGACGCGGTGGCCGTCGCCGCGCAGGATCGCCGCGGCGTCGGTGATGTACTCCTCGCCCTTGGCGTTGTCGGTGGTCAGCCGGCCCACGACCGAGGCGAGGAGGGCGCCGTCGAAGGCGTACATGCCGGAGTTGATCTCGTCGACGGCGCGCTGCTCTTCGGTGGCGTCGGCGTGCTCGACGATCGCGGTGAACTCCCCCGAGGGGTCACGGACGACGCGGCCGTAGCCAGCGGGGTCGGGAACCTCGGCGGAGAGGACGGTGACGGCGTTGCCGGCGGCCTCGTGGGCCTCGACGAGGTCGGCGAGGGTGCGCCCGCGCAGCAGCGGCGTGTCGCCATAGGCCAGGACCACGGTGCCGGAGAGGGACACACCCTGGGCGGCCAGCTCCTCCACGGCCATGCGCACGGCGTGGCCGGTGCCGTTCTGCTCCTCCTGCACCGCGGTGGAGACCGCCGGGGCGGTGTCCTTGAGGTGCTGGGCGACGCGTTCGCGCGCGTGGCCGACCACCACCACGGTGCGCTCGGGCTCCAGCTCGTCGGCGGCGGCCAGGACATGGCCGAGCATGCTGCGGCCGCAGATCTCGTGCAGGACCTTGGGAAGCCTGGACTTCATACGGGTGCCCTCGCCCGCCGCAAGGACGATGACGGCAGCCGGACGGCTCACGCTCACTGGCGGAGACTCCTCATGTCGCTGGCGGATGCGGATGATCCCCGCGCCGGCGCGGGCGGGGTGTCGCGGACGCGGCGCGACGCGGCTCCCCGCGGTGACCGCGGGGTCGACACGACGTATCCGTTCGGTTGACGGCGCTCGACGGGTACCTGGCAGGCGGAACGCAGACAGGCCAGACCGCGCGGGCCGACATGGGCAGGATACATGTGGCCTTTGGACGGCGCGGTTGCGGCCGCCGGGCCCGCCGCGTGCGCACCGGGGACTCCGGCGGCCCGGAAACGGCAGGCCCGAGCGGCCGTCCGGCGGAAACAGCGGGGAAACAGCCGGGGGCGGCGGGGCTGTGAAATTCGCGACGCGCCGCGGCCTCGGGCGGCAGGGACGCGGGGAGGGACGACGGCGGGAAGCGCCGATCGCACCGGCCGACCGTGCTCGGCGGCACGGGGGGCCGGTGCCCGCTCGGCTCCCGGGGAAGGATTCGAACCCTCACCTCAAGGCACCAAAAGCCTGTGTCCTGCCTTTAGACCACCCGGGAAGGGGACTCCGCCGCCCGCGGGGCGGCGCGATCCGCATGCCAACGATAGCGGCTCCGCCCGGACGTCGGCACATCCGTCGTGCCCGCACCGGCCGGGCGCGTTTCCCGCCCGCACCGCCCGGCGGCCGACCGCAAGCGGCACCGCTCTGCGCAGCCGGCGCGCTGCGACTTTCGCCGGCGCCCTTTCGAACTTACGAGGGCGTAGGTTACGGTTACGTAGGTATAGGTTCCGGCGACCGGCGCAGTCGGTGGCCGGCCAGGAAGACTCCGCGCCGACTTCAGCAGTCAGGCCCGCGAACGAGGTGGACACATGACCGCAGCACCCGAGCTCTCGCCCGACCAGGCGACCAGGCGGAGGCCCGAACCCGAACTCGACCCCGAGGGCCGGGGCAGGGTCGAGCGCTACACCGTCTTCGCATTCGTCTTCATCCCGCTCCTGGCTCTGGTGGCGGCTGTGCCCTTCGCTTGGGGCTGGGGCCTCACGCTGACCGACATCGTCATCGGGGCGGTCTTCTACGTCGTCAGCGGCCTGGGGATCACGGTGGGCTTCCACCGGCACTTCACCCACGGATCGTTCAAGGCCAACCGCGCGCTGCGCATCGCGCTGGCCGTGGCCGGCAGCGTGGCCATCCAGGGCTCGGTGATCAAGTGGGTGGCCGACCACCGCCGCCACCACAAGTACGCCGATGCCGAGGGCGACCCGCACTCGCCGTGGCGCTTCGGCGACGACTGGCGCTCGGTGGCCAAGGGCCTGTACTACGCGCACATGGCCTGGCTCTACCTGGACGAGGAGAAGACCTCGCCCAAGCGCTTCACACCCGATCTGCTCAAGGACGACGACATCCGCCGCGTCGACCGCCTGTTCGGTCCGATCGTGCTGTTCTCGCTGCTGGGCCCGGCACTGATCGGCGGCCTGGTCACGATGTCCTGGTGGGGCGCGCTGACAGCGTTCTTCTGGGCCGGCCTGGTGCGCGTCGCGCTGCTGCACCACGTCACCTGGTCCATCAACTCCATTTGCCACACCATCGGCGAGGAGAACTTCGAGGTCCGCGACCGCTCGCGCAACGTGTGGTGGCTGGCCATCCCGTCCTTCGGGGAGTCCTGGCACAACCTGCACCACGCCGACCCCACGTGCGCCCGCCACGGGGTGCTCAAGGGGCAGATCGACATTTCCGCCCGCGTCATCTGGATTTTTGAGAAACTCGGATGGGCGAGCAAGGTCCGGTGGCCCAACACCCAGCGCCTTGCCGCCAAGCGCGTCGGCGCCGAGAGCTGAAGTGAGTCTCCACCATGGCAACGGTCAGCGGGAGCGAGAAGGGCACACGGTCGCGCCGCAAGCGCATGACCGGCAAGCAGCGCCGGGAGCAACTCCTGGACATCGGGCGCGAGCTCTTCGCCGAGCGCGGCTTCGACGCCACCTCGGTCGAGGAGATCGCGGCGCGGGCCGGGGTGTCCAAGCCGGTCGTCTACGAGCACTTCGGGGGTAAGGAGGGCGTCTACGCGGTCGTCGTCGACCGCGAGATGCAGATCCTGCTGAGCATGGTCGGCGACTCGCTGGCCGCCGACACCCCCCGGGGCAAGATCGAGAACGCGGCGCTGGCGCTGCTGCGCTACGTCGAGGAGTGCAGCCAGGGCTTCCGCATCCTGGCCCGCGACTCCCACGCCGCCTCGGGCACCGGCAGCTTCGCCAGCCTGATCAGCGACATCGCCACGCAGGTCGAGCACATCCTGGCCGAGGAGTTCAGCAGCCGCGGCTACGATCCCAAGCTCGCCCCGATGTACGCGCAGTCGCTGGTGGGGATGGTGGCCCTGACCGGCCAGTGGTGGCTCGAGGTCCGCAAGCCCAAGCGCGAGGTCGTAGCCGCCCACCTGGTGAACCTCGCCTGGAACGGGCTGTCGAACCTGGAGCCCAAGCCGCGCCTGGACCACGTCCAGCACAAGCGCGGCGACACCTAGCAGCGGCGCCGGGCCGGTCCGCGGGCCTCCGGGCCCGCCGGACCGGCCTGTGCGTGTGCGGGGCCGGACACTGGTCCGTGCACGGGTCCGTGCACCGGCGGCGACTATCTTGATATCAAGAGATATGCTGGGCCGCATGCGTGATGAGGTCGACGGTCTGGTCGAAGCGTGGCGCGCCGAGCGCCCCGATCTCGACATCGAGCCCCTCCAGGTACTGAGCCGGGTGTCCCGGCTGGCCAGGCACCTGGACCGTGCGCGGCGCGCGGTCTTCACCGAGCACGATCTGGAGCCCTGGGAGTTCGACGTCCTGGCGGAGCTGCGCCGCTCGGGGCCGCCCTACGAGCTCAGCCCCGGGCGACTGCTGCGGGCCACGCTGGTCACGTCCGGCACCATGACCAACCGCATCGACCGCCTCGCCGACGCCGGCCTGGTCCGCCGCGGCCCCGACCCGGCCGACAAGCGCGGCGTCCTGGTCCGGCTGACCCCCGAGGGGCGGGAACGCGTCGACGGCGCGCTGGCCGCCCTGCTCAGCTACGAGGAGTCCCTGCTGACCGGAGTCTCGCGCAGGGACCGCCAGAGCCTGGCCGCCCTGCTGAGGTCGGTACTGTCCCCCCTCGACGAGTAGCCGCCGCGTCGGCCACTCTTGTGACCCGGCGGCGTCGTCCCCGCTCGCACCGGGACGCCGCACCGGCGCGCCACCGGCCCCCGGAAGCAGGAGCAGGAGACGGAGTCGACGACATGCACAACCGCTGGTGTTCCGCCGCCGCAGCGGCGGCGGCCCTGGTGCTGGCCGGTTCACTGGCGGCCTGCTCGGCCGATGACGGGCAGGAGGAGCCGCGCAAGCGCTACTACCTCTCGCTCGGCGACTCGCTGGCCGTGGGGGTGCAGCCGCAGCCCGACGGGACGGCCGAGGAGACCTCTCAGGGTTACACCGACGCCCTGTACCGCACCCTCTACGACCGCGACTCCACACTCGAACACGAGCGCATGGGGTGCGGCGGCGAGGACAGCACCACCTTCGTCAACGGCGGTTTGGAGCACTGCGCCGAGCGCTACGAGGAGGAGTCGCAGCTGGCGCAGGCC
Organism: Streptomonospora arabica; assembly: GCF_039531585.1. NCBI lineage: Bacteria > Bacillati > Actinomycetota > Actinomycetes > Streptosporangiales > Nocardiopsidaceae > Streptomonospora > Streptomonospora arabica. The sequence goes on from NZ_BAAAQI010000004.1 coordinate 357,736, forward strand.
GAGCGGTTCCTCAAGGAGCACCGCGACCGCACCGCGCTGGTGACAGTGGGCATCGGGGCCAACAACTTCACCGGCTGCGTCCTGGAGGCCGTGCAGGGGCAGGAGGGGCAGGCGGGGCAGCACGCGCAGTCGGATGAGCCGGGAGGAGCCGACTCGGGATCGGGCGGGGCCGGTGAGGCCGGCGGGTCCGGCGGAAGCGGGGGCGGGCCCGGGCTGTCCGGACTGGGCAGCATCGACCGCGGCTGCGTCGACGACGGCCTGGAGCGCCTCCGCGAGGAACTGCCCGTCATCGCCACCCGTCTGCGCGACGCGGCGGGCCCCGACACCCGGATCGTCGGTATGACCTACTACAACCCCTTCCTGGCCGCGCTGCTCCTGGACGGCGGAGCCGCCGGGGCGCAGAGCGGGGACGGCGGCGGGGACGGCGCAGAGCAGCCCGAGAACGAGACCGTCGAGTACGCCACCGGCGTCTTCGAGGAGATGAACACCGTCATCACCGAGACCTACGAGGACGCCGGGATCGGGGTCGCCGACGTGGCCGGGGCCTTCCACTCCTCCGACTTCGACGTACCCGCCGGCAGCGAGACCGGCATGCCCGCCAACGTGCAGCGGATCTGCGACTACACCTGGATGTGCAACACGGCCCGCGGCCCCGACATCCACACCAACCGGGCCGGCGCCGCCGCAATCGCCCGGGCCTTCGCCGCCCGCGTGGAAATCTAGCCGAGCCCGTGCGGCCGGCGGTCCCGGTGCCCGCCGGTTGGTGGCGGTCGCGACGAGGCAGCAAGGGCGGCGGATGGTCCAGCCCGCGAGCATCGGTTCCCATGCCCGCCAGTGACGGCCGCGACGAGGCAGCAACGACAGCGGACGACCCAGCCCGCGACCACCGGCAATGGTGCCCGCCGGTGGCGGTCGCGACGAGGCAGCAAGGGCGGCGGATGGTCCAGCCCGCGAGCATCGGACCCGATGCCCCCCGGTCGCGCACCCGACGAAGCGGCGACGGCAGCGGAAGGCCGAGCCCGCGACCACCGGCAATGGTGCCCGCCGGTGGCGGTCGCGACGAGGCAGCAAGGGCGGCGGATGGTCGAGCCCGCGGTCGTCGGTTCGCGTGCCCGCCGGTTACGCACGTGCCGGGGCAGCAACGACAGCGGACGACCCAGCCCACGACCACCGGATCCGATGCCCCCGGTCACGCACCCGACGAAGCGGCGACGGCAGCGGAAGGCCGAGCCCGCGACCACCGGCAATGGTGCCCGCCGGTGGCCGGTTGCAACGAGGCAGCAAGGGCGGCGAATGGTCCAGCCCGCGAGCATCGGTTCCCATGCCCGCCAGTGACGGCCGCGACGAGGCAGCAACGACAGCGGACGACCCAGCCCGCGACCACCGGCAATGGTGCCCGCCGGTGGCGGTCGCGACGAGGCAGCAAGGGCGGCGGATGGTCGAGCCCGCGGTCGTCGGTTCGCGTGCTGACTGATTATCCCTGCGACGAGGCAGCGAGGGCGACGGGCGGTCAAGCCCGAGCCCATCGGTTCCGGTGCCCGCCGGTTACCCACGTGCCGGGGCAGCGAGGGCGGTGGGCGCAGGGGGCCCGGAATGGAGTGAGGGTTTCGGCGCGGCTCTTCGCCCGCGCGGGCCGGACCAGAGCGCCCCATGCCCGATTTAATTTAACTCCATGACGATGGCCGTGCGGGGCGGTGGCGCCGACGGCGGGCACAAACCGGGCATTGCGGGCATTCGGCGTCCCCGGCATGCGACGAGACCGCCCTAATGCAGGTTGCCGCACTTTAGAGCGCCGCATACCCCCGCCACACGAGGCGATTCCGGCATGTATGCCCGAATTGCACCCCAGCCCAAGGGCCTCTGCGGGCCGCCGGCAGCGACGAGTCGGCCCGAATGCACCCCGCAGCGGCCCTGAAGCGCGGTTTTCAGGGGTCTCGTCGCACCTTGGGCCCCCGCGACACCCGCAGAATCGGAAGAATGGGACAAACTACCCTGCTTCATTTCGCATCGCGGAAGCCGAGTGGGGTGGCGGTGCCGCTGCGCTGGTTCGCTTCGGCTCGCGCACCCCGCCCCACCAAGCCAAACCCGATATGCCCGAAATGCCCACCGCACAGCACGCAGCACTCCCGCCCCTCACCGACTCCGCCACCGCCCGCCACCCATCGCCGCCGCCCCGTCGCATGCGCGACCCACCGGGCACCCGAACCGACGACCGCGGGCCAAACCACCCGCCGCCCTCGCCGCCCCGCCGCAACCACCACCGCCGCGCACCCCAACCGACAACCGCGGGGCCCAACCACCCACCGCCCTCACCGCCCCGCCGCAACCACCACCGCCGAGCACCCGAACCGACAACCGCAGGCCCAACCACCCGCCGCCTATCACCCTCGCCACCCTCGCCGCCCCGTCACAACCGCCACCCCCGTCGCGACCGCGCGGCCACCGACCACCGGGCACCAGCACCGGTGACCGCAGGCGTTCAGGGGCGCCGCATGCGACGCATTCGCCGCAAGCTGCGCGGCCGCCGCATCAATCGCTCAGCTTCTCAGCCTCCGCGAGCCACTGTTCCTCCAGCTCCTCCTTCTCGGCCTGGAGGGTCTTCAGCTCGGAGTCGAGTTCGGCCAAGCGGGCGTAGTCGTCGGCCGCCTGGGCCATCTGCTCGTGGAGCTCGGACTCGCGGGTGCCGATGCGGTCGAGTCGGCGCTCGATGCGCTGCGCCTCCTTCTGCACGGTGCGGCGTTCGGCGGCCGAGAGCGCCGGGGCGGAGTCGGGCTCCGCCGGGGTGCCGGGCTCGGCGCGCCGGCCGGGGACCGCTGCGGTGGCGTCGGTCTGGCGCGCGCGGCGCTGGAGGTACTCCTCGATGCCGCCGGGAAGGAACAGCAGGTCTCCGTCGCCCAGCAGCGCCATCACGCGATCGGACACGCGCTCCAGGAAGTAGCGGTCGTGGCTGACCACCACCAGCGAGCCGGGCCATCCGTCGAGCAGGTCCTCAAGCTCGGTCAGGGTCTCGATGTCGAGGTCGTTGGTGGGCTCGTCCATCAGCAGCACGTTGGGCTCGTTCATCAGCAGCCGCAGCAGCTGCAGGCGCCGCCGCTCGCCGCCCGAGAGGTCGCCGATGGGTGTCCACTGGCGCTCGCCGCGGAAGCCGAACCGCTCCAGCATCTGGCTGGCGGTGAACTCCCTCCCGCCGATGGTGATGTGCCGGCGGATCTCCTCGACCGCCTGCAGCGGCCGCAGGTCGGGAGCCAGCTCGACGAGGCTCTGGGAGAGGTGGGCGAGGTTGACGGTCTTACCGTGTCGCACGCGCCCGCCGTCGGGAGCGCGCTCGCCGGCCAGCGCGCGCAGCAGCGTGGTCTTGCCCGAGCCGTTCACGCCGACCAGGCCGATGCGGTCGCCCGGGCCGAGCTGCCAGGTCAGCCGGTCCAGCAGGACGGTGTCGTCGGCGGCGAGGGTGAGGTCCTCGGTGTCGACGACCGTCTTGCCCAGGCGGGTGCTGGCGAAGCGCACGAGCTCGACGGTGTTGCGCACCGGCGGCTCGCCCGCGATCAGCTCGTTGGCGGCGTCGATGCGGAACTTCGGCTTGGAGGTTCGGGCGGGCGGGCCGCGGCGCAGCCAGGCCAGCTCCTTGCGCATCAGGTTCTGCCGCCGCTCCTCGGCGGCGGCCGCCAGCCGCTCGCGCTCGGCCTTGGCCAGCACGTAGGCGGCGTAGCCGCCCTCGTAGCGCTCGACGCGGCCGTCGACGACCTCCCAGGTGCGGTTGGTGACGGCGTCCAGGAACCACCGGTCGTGGGTGACGACGGTGAGCGCCTCGCGGCGGCCGCGCAGGTGCTCGGCCAGCCACGCGATGGCCTCGATGTCCAGGTGGTTGGTGGGCTCGTCGAGCACGACGAGGTCGTGGCTGTCGATCAGCAGCCGCGCCAGGGTGGCGCGGCGACGCTCACCGCCGGAGAGCGTGGCCATCGGCGCGTCGAGGTCCCAACCGGACAGCAGGCCGCGCAGCACGTCGCGCACGCGGGCGTCGCCAGCCCACTCGTGTTCGGCGAGGTCGCCCAGGACGAACCCGCCGACCGTGGCCTCGGGGAAGGTGTCGCGCTGCTGCAGGAACCCGATGCGCAGGCCGCGGCTGTGCACGACCCGGCCGGTGTCGGGCGGGGTGCGGCCGGACAGCACGGAGACCAGGGTGGACTTGCCGCCGCCGTTGCGCCCGACCACGCCGATGCGGTCTCCCTCGTCGATGCCGAGGGAGACGTCGTCGAGCAGTACGAGCGGCCCGTAAGCCAGGGACACGTCTTGCAGGTTCACGAGATTCGTCATCGTGCTATCCATTGTGGTGGCCTGCGCGGGCGCCTGCGACCACGGTCCACAGGCGCCGCCGCGCTCCCGGCCCGCCCCCGGCCAACCCCCGGACCGAAACCGGGCCCGCCACCCCGCCCCCACCGGTGAGCGGCCGCACGATCGCACGGTCGCACGACCGGCCGACCGCCCGGTCAGACGATCGCACGGCCGACCGGCCGACCGGCCGACCAGAACCCGAACCAGGGCCAGAACCAGGACCAACGACAAGGAACGGAAACCACCAAAACCAACGGCCGAGACCAGGCCGTCAGGCCGCAAAAAAATCGCGGGCCCGCTCGGCGATCCCCGCGGTGTCCAGCCCGTGCGCCCTGTCGTGGTCGGCCGGGGTGCCGTAGCCGCGGACCTCGGTGTCCCTGCGCACACCCAGCGAGCGCTGCCGGTGGCGGCGGTCCTCCAGCGCCGCGGCGACCTCGTGCGCGGAGGTGCCCTCCAGGTACGGCTCGACCAGGAGCACGTCGGCCTGCCCTGCTCGCGCCACCAGCCGGTTCAGCCCTTCGCGGTCGAACGGGCGCACGGTGGCGGCGTAGGCGACCGTGACGTCGAGGCCCTCGGTGGCGGCAAGGACGCGGTCCAGCATCGGGCCGACCGCGACGACCACGCCGCTGGAGCGCCCCGAACCGGCGCGGACGGTCTGCAGCCCCGGGCCGATCGGCCGGGCGGCGGCGTTGCCGCGCTCACTCAGCCGCACGTAGACGTTGCCGTCCCGGCGCAGCGCCTCCTCCAACAGCGGGGCGACCTCGGCCGCGTGCCCGGGCACGTGCACGGTCCAGCCCGGCAGCGAGTCCAGCAGGTGGACGTCGCCGGGCGCCATGTGGGTGCGGCCGTAGTGCGCGCCGTCGTAGGAGGCGCCGGAGCTGACCAGCACCGCGCCCGCTCCCTGGTGACCCAGGTCCAGCTTGACCTGCTCGAAGGGCCGCTCGACGAGGAACGGCGCGAACGTGTGGGCGACGGGGCGCATTCCGGTCAGCGCCAGCCCTCCGGCGACGCCGATCATCAGCTGCTCGCGGATGCCCAGGTTGACGACGCGTTGGGGGTGGCGCCGGGCCGCCTCGGTGAAGCGGTCGGCGGAGATGTCTGCGAGCACGACGGCCAGCCTCGGGTCCGTCTCCAGCGCTGCGGAGACGGTGTCGGCGAAGGCGTCGCGCATCGGCTGCGCGACGACGGCTGCGGGTTCGGGCGGTGCGGCGGTCATGGCGTTCATCCCTTCGGTCGGATGCGGGCGACCACGGCGAGCGGCCGGCCGCTGTGCGGGGCGGTGAGGGCGTCGTACAGGGCGGCCTGGTCCCGGCCGGGCGCGGAGCGCGTCTGCCAGCCCTCGCCGGAGAAGCGCGTCTCGATCCCGCCGGGCCAGCCGTGGGTGGCCGATGCGTTGTCGACGACGACGGCCGTGAGGTTGTCCAGCCCGAGGCGCCCCGCGGCGGCGATCGCCTCGTGGTTGCTGCCCTCGTCCAGCTCGCCGTCGCCCATGAGCACGAACACGCGCGGCCGGGTGCGCCCCTGGGCGCGCAGCCCCAGTGCCGTGCCCACGCCCAGGCCGAGCCCGTGGCCGAGCGAACCGCTGCTGATCTCGGCTCCGGGGACCAGGACGCGGTCGGGGTGGTGGCCCAGGGGCGAGTCGAAGTCGGCCCAGCGGCGCAGGGTGGCCAGGTCGAGGAAGCCCTTGGCGGCGAGCACCGCGTAGTAGGGCATGGGGCCGTGCCCCTTGGACAGCAGGAACCGGTCGCGGTCGGGGTCGTCCGCGGTCTCGGGCGAGACGTCGAGCACGCGGTCGTAGAGAACCCACAGCACTTCGCGGGTGGACTCGGCCGCGAGCTGGTGCTTCTCGTCGCCGGTCATGAGCCCGATCAGTGCGGGCAGATCGGCGTATCTGGTGAGCGGTGGTGCGGTAGTCATGGCGCCAGTCTCAGACTTCAACCAAAGTTGAGGTCAAGACCCGCGGAACCCGCCGCACACGCCGCCGGAAGTGAGGTGGGCCACTCCCTACCCGGATGGGCCAACGAGCGCGCGGGCTCCCGAGCGAAAAGCCCCGACCCACCGCCGACCGCACCCGACCGCGCACGGCCCGGCCGGCCCGGCCCGCCCCGGTCGGTCTCCGGTCGGCCCGGCCCGCTCAGACCACGGTCGCCCCGGGCACGTCCCCGTGGGCGGTGACGGCGTGCGCGCAGTCCGGTGCGGTCCGCACCGCATCGGCGATCCGGTCGGCGTGCTCGGCGGACTCGGCCAGGAACGCGCATGTCGGGCCGGAACCCGACACGAACGCCCCGAGCGCCCCCGCCGCCCTGCCGGCCTCCAGGGTCTCGGCCAGCGCAGGACGCAGCGCGAGCGCGGCGGGCTGCAGGTCGTTGCTGAGCGCGGCGCCGACCGCCCGCGCGTCGCCCTCGGCCAGGGCAGCCATCAGCGCCGGGTCGCCCCGGGGCGCCGGAGCGCCGGGGCGCAGGCGGTCGTAGGCGCCGAACACCTCGGGAGTGGACAGCCCGCCCTCCGAGAGCGCGAAGACCCAGTGCAGCCGCCCGGCGCAGCGCGCGGGCGCGAGGACCTCGCCGCGCCCGGTCCCCACGGCGGTGCCGCCGACGAGCGGGAACGCGACGTCGCTGCCCAGCCGGGCGGCCAGGTCCAGCAGCCGCTCGCGGTCCAGCCCGATGCCCCAGAAGGCGTTGCAGGCCACCAGCGCGGCGGCGGCGTCGGCGCTGCCGCCCGCCATCCCGCCGGCGACCGGGATGGCCTTGCGCAGGTGCAGGTGAACCGGCTCCCGCGCGCCGCTCTCGCGCGCGAGGAGGTCGGCGGCGCGCCAGGCCAGGTTCGACGCGTCCAGCGGAACGCGGTCCACGTGGGAGGCCGGACCGCCGCCGGCGTCCTCCGCCGAAAGTCCCGCAGCACCCCCGTTTGCGCGCGTTCGGGCACCGGTGACGGTAACCTCGTCGAACAGCGCTACTGCGTGGAAGACATTGACCAGATCGTGGTATCCATCTTCGCGCGCCGGCCCCACCGCCAGCTGGAGGTTCACCTTCGCGGGGACCCGAACGGTCACGGCGGTCGTAGTGGTCACGAGTCCTAGATCGTAAAGGAACACCCACCCCCGTGAATCCCCCTTCCGCGAACCCGGGCGCCTGCGCGGGCCCTGCGGTCGGCTGACGGCGGTGGGCGGCTCTTCGGCGGTCACACGCCCGCCCCGGGGTCACGGCTGTCCGGATGCGGGCGCCGTGGCCTGCCCGGGTGGGTATCCGGACCCGATCACCGCTACCTTGGGGCCAGGCGGAGTTTGGACACCGTCGGGGAGGGTCGCTTGCCGTCGGATGGGCTCCCGAAGAATTTGGAACCGTTGGCTGCCGGAGATCCGGCGACCATCGGTCCCTATGTGCTGGCCGGTCGCCTGGGCAGCGGAGGAATGGGGACGGTCTACCTCGGCCGCACCCCTGAGAAGGGCGCCCAAGTCGCGATCAAGGTGATCCGGCCCGAGCTCGCCTTCGACGAGCCCACGCGCGCGCGCTTCCGCGACGAGATGGAGAACGCCCGCAGGGTCGCCTCGTTCTGCACGGCCAAGGTCCTCGACCACGGCACCTTCGAGGGCCGCCCCTACATGGTGACCGAGTACATCGCCGGCACCGCGCTGGCCGAGCACATCTCCGAGCACGGCGCGCTGGACTCCAGCACCCTGCACGGCTTCGCGCTGGGCGTGGCGGCGGCGCTGGCGGCCATCCACCGCACCGGGCTGGTGCACCGCGACCTCAAGCCGGCCAACGTGCTGCTGTCGCTGTCGGGGCCGCGCGTGATCGACTTCGGCATCGCGCGGGCCATGAACACGGCCACCAACCACACCCAGACCGGCATCGTCATGGGCAGCCCCGGGTGGATGGCGCCCGAGCAGCTGCTGGAGGAGAAGGTCACCACCTCCGCCGACATCTTCGCGTGGGGGTGCCTGGTCGCGTTCGCCGGCAGCGGCGTGCACCCGTTCGGCAACGGCGACGCCATGACGCTGGGCAAGCGCGTGCTGTTCGCCGAGCCGCAGATCGGCGACCTCGACAGCCCGCTGGACCGGCTGGTCGCCCAGGCGCTGGCCAAGGAGCCCGAGCGCCGCCCCAAGGCCCAGGACCTGCTGCTGGAGCTGACCGGCGGCGAGGGTGAGGCCTCCAGCGGCGGCGGTGACGCCAACGAGATGGTCAGCCACGCGCTGCACAACTCGTGGCGGCCCAACCTGCCGCCGATGGCGCCGATGCCGCAGCCCGGCCCGCCGCCCAACCCGCACCAGACCGCCACCGGCATGCCGCACCCGCCGCCGGCCCCTCACGGTCCGCCCCCGGGCGCTCCCCCCGGTCAGCCCTACCCGGGCCCGCCGCAGCCCGCGCCGATGCCCGCACAGCCGGGCCACCACAGCCAGCCCATGCCGCGTCCGGCGGGCATGGGGCCGCAGGGTGCCCAGGCCCAGGCGGCCCCGGGAGCTCCGGCGCCGCAGGCGCCGCAAGGCCCGCCGCAGGGGCCCGGACCGCAGCCTCCGGGCCAGGGCGGCGGACCGCAGGGACCCGGCCCCCAGAGCCAGCAGGGCCGGCAGACCGGCCAGTTCCCCGCGATGTCGCCGAACCAGACCGGCCCGATCCCGCAGGTGCCGCCCGGCCCCGATCAGGGCCAGGGCTCGCGCCCGCACGCCCAGCCCTACGTCCCGCCCGCCTCGCTGCCGCCACACCGGCCCATGCAGCCGGGCAGCCGCAAGCGGTGGGTGGCCCTCACCGCGATCGCCGCCGCGATCCTCGTGCTGCTGCTGTTCACCACACTCACCCTGCTGGGCATGCAGAACCTGATCTGGCCCGGCTCGGCCGCGGGTTCCGAGGAAGGCGGCAACCAGTCCAACAGCGGCGGCTCCGGCGACGACGACGCCGGTGCGGCTCCCGGCGCGGAGGGTCAGCAGTCCGACGAGACCTCGGCGGCCAACACCGCCAGCGACAGCCGCATGGTCTTCGAGGTGCGCGAGTACGAGTGCTCACCGCGCATCGACGGCAGGTCCACCGTCCACCGCGGCACCTACTGCGTCTTCGCGCTGAACGTGCAGAACACCGGTTCCGAGCGCATCACGCTGGAGCACGACCAGCAGCGGCTGGCAAAGGGCGAGCAGGAGTTCCTGTCGGCGTCGGAGCCGTCGATCAGCGAGAGCCAGGCCCCGCTGTGGCAGTCGATCCCCGCGGGCGCCGAGGCCGAGGGCAAGCTGGTGTTCCTCGTACTGGACGAGTCGGAGGTCGACTCCGGCGCCCTGCATCTGAGCAGCGGCGACGGCGGCTCGCCCGCCGTCGTCGACGTCGCCGCCGTCACCAAGGCGGGCTGACCGGCCCGGGCGCCGAGAGTGGCAGGCGGGCTCAGGCTCTCCTGCCGGACGACCGCCGCCGCGAGCCGTCCTTGCCGCCGCCGTCCGCCGGTCCGCCGGTGCCGTCCTCGGGCTCCTCCGCATGGCCTGCGCAGGCGGCGATCCTGGTGAAGGCGGCGATGTCCAGCGACTCGCCGCGGGCGCGCGGGTCGACGCCGGCGGCCCGCAGCACCCGCTCCGCGGCCGGCGCCGAGCCCGCCCATCCGGCCAGGGCGGCGCGCAGGGTCTTGCGCCGCTGGGCGAACGCGGCGTCGACGACGGCGAAGACCGCGCGGCGGTCCGGCGCCGAAGCCCCGCCGCCCTCGCAGCCGTCGGCGCCGGGAGGCGCGCTCCTGCGGGTCAGCGCCACGAGCCCGGAGTCGACGTTGGGGACAGGCCAGAACACGCCCCGCCCGACGGACCCCGCCCGGCGCACCTCGGCGTACCAGGCGGCCTTGGCCGAGGGCGACCCGTAGGTCCGGCTGCCCGGCCCCGCGGCGAGCCGGTCGGCGACCTCGGCCTGCACCATGACCAGTGCTCGGCGCAGGCTCGGCAGCAGTTCCAGCAGGTGCAGCAGCACCGGAACGGCGACGTTGTAGGGCAGGTTGGCCACCAGCGCCGTCGGGGCCGGGCCGGGGATCTCCGCAACGCGCATCGCGTCGGCGGTGAGCACCCGCAGCCGGTCGGCGTGGGCGGGGGCGAACCCGGCCGCGGTCCGCGGCAGCTCATCGGCCAAACGGGGGTCGATCTCGACTGCGGTCACCGCGCGGACGTGCGGCAGCAGCGCGAGCGTCAGCGACCCGAGTCCGGGACCGACCTCCAGCACCGTGTCCTCGGCTCCGACCCCGGCGGTACGCACGATCCGCCGCACGGTCCCGGCGTCGATCACGAAGTTCTGCCCGAGCGTCTTGGTCGGTCGAACGCCCGTACGCTCGGCCAGCCGCCGCACGTCGGCCGGTGTGAGCAGCCGCGCGCCGCCGGAGGAGTCGGATTCGTTCACCGCAACATTGTGCCAGCACACGCGCTCCTCGACGCGCGCGAGGCGGCGAGCCGAGCGCCCGGCGGGACGTCGCGTGCCGCCCGCCGGGCGCGCTCTGCCGCTCCCGGCTGCGTGCCGCCGGCGGACTCGCGCGGTCCGGGGCGTCACCGGCCGCCCGTCACGTGGGGCCCGGCGTCGGCCGCCTTCCTCGGTGTCCTCGCTCCCGCTCCGGTCGGGCCTGAAGCGCTGGAGCGGCCGCCGCCGTCGAGGCAGCAGGGGGACCAGGGGCACGGCTTCCCTGGGAACGCCGGGGATGGCACGATGAGCGATCACGCGGCGCCCGTTTTCCGTAGCCCGGGATCGGTTTCGGCACCTCAGCCCGAGCCCGGATTCGCCGCACTCTCGGCCTGGGACTCCGCGCCGATGCCGAGCGACGGACCCTCCTGGCGGTGGGCCCGGGTTCGCGCGCCCGCGCTGCGAACCTGCGTATCGGAGCCGCCCAGGATCAGCTCGTCGTCGGCTCGTCGTCGGCACACGCGGCCCTCAGAGGGGACGACCGGGCACGATCGGCGAGGGGTGGCACGCGTCGTTCGGCGCACGCCGCCGGCCGAGCAGCCTCAGCGGTGCACCCGTGGAACGGAGACCGACGGGTTGCACCCGGCCGGGGTCGGCGGCGAGGGCGGCTCCGTCGGGCGGCGCTCCGCGATCCGCAGTGAACCATCGACAGGAAACCACCGGAAAGGACCCTTGATGACGAACACGGACAAGCGTGTGGAGCCGCAGGCGGGTGCGACGCCCCCCGCCGCCGATCGAGCCCGCCGGCTGACCGTCCTCGACGCGCCGTCGAGTCTCGGTTTGCGGCCGACCGCGAACGGCGGGATCTCAGGAAGCTACAAGGCACCGGGCGTACTCCGCGGCACCGGGCTTGTCCGCGACCTCCGCGCCGAGGACGCGGGAGCGGTCGTTCCCGCCCCCTACGAGACCGCTCGCACTCCCGGCGCACTGCGCAACGAGGCGGCGATCGCCGACCTCTCGCTGCGTCTCGCCCACCGGTTGGGGGAGATCGCCGCTCACCAGCACACAGCCGTGGTACTGGGCGGCGATTGCAGCATCCTCGTGGGTGTAGGGCTGGCGTTGCGTCGCCGCGGCCGGTTCGGGCTTGTGTCCTTCGACGGCTTGGACTATCGGCACCCGGGAAACAGCGATGCCGTTGGATCCGCCGGCGGCGAAAGCCTGGCCCTCGTGACCGGGCTGGGCGGATCACTCGCGGATTTGGAGGGCCGGCGTGCCTACCTCCAGGCCGAGGACGTGGTTTCCCTCGGCCCGCGCCCGGACGACGAGTACTCCGCCGACGCGGTCCGCAACGGGATACGCGTCATCGACAGCCGGATGACTGGGCGGGATCCGCAAGGAGCGGCGCGCGAGGCGCTGGATGTGGTCACCCGCCCCGAGCTCGACGGGTTCTGGGTCCATGTCGACGCCGACGTCATCGACCCGGGCCAGATGCCCGCCGTCGACAGTCCCGAACCTGAGGGGCTCTCGTTCGAGGATCTCGCCGCTGCGCTCGCCCCGGTGCTGGCCGACCCCCGGTTGGCCGGGCTCGATGTGACGATCTACGACCCCGACCTCGATCCGCAGCTGAACTGCGGCCGCAGGCTGGCGGAGCTGCTCGTTTCCGCCTTCGCGCAGAGTGCTGAGACACCGCCCTCCGCGTAGCACGCAGGACCCGGCCGCGCCTTCTGCGGACGTGCGGCGGAGGATTCCGGTCGTCCGGCGCCGTTCTCCGGCTCCGGAGGGGAGCGGGCACGGGTGCGGCGGTGGAACACCGGCACGGGTTGGCGGCGGGTCGGGGGCCGGCCTACAGGTCTTCGGGCAGGCCCGTGTGCCGGGGCGGCGCGCTGCCGTCCCAGCGGGCCCGGGACATGTCGACGCGGTCGCCGCCGGGACGCGTGGGGGTCGCCTCCGCGGCGTAGTGGGACAGGGCCTCGACCTCGTGGCCCTGCGGAGGGGAGCCGTCGGCGCGGACGACCCGCCACCAGCACACGCCGCCGCCCCACGCCGACATCACCGCGCCGACCTGGCGGGGACCGCCCTCGCCCAGGTACTCGGCGATGTCGCCGTAGCTCATCACGTTGCCGGGCGGTATCGCCTCGACGACGTCGAGCACCCGGTCCACGTACTCGGTGGGGCGGCTGAAGGCGTGCGGCATGGGCCGATCGTAGTAGCGGCCGGGCACCGGGCCGAGCCGCCGCCCCTCCGGGGGTCGGGGCCCGGACGGCGGCGGGGCCGACCGGTCGGGCCGCTCAGCTCGTCAGCCGCCGGCTCGCAGGCTGCGGCGGGACGATGCGGCGGTACATGGCCGTGGCGTCGGGCAGGGTGACCACTCCGACGACCACGGCGATCCCGCCGCAGACCCAGGCGGTCCAGGACGCGGGTGCGTTGCCGGTGAAGGAGAGCAGCCACGGCGTGGTGATCAGGAACAGCCCGGTCACGGCCAGCGCGATCTCGGTGACGAACAGCTCGGGGTGGATGACCGACAGACAGGCCAGGAACACCATGAGGATGCCGACCAGGAACAGCGTGGCCATGGCGAGGCCCAGCATCCCGTGCCAGGCGTAGCTGACGACCACGACGCAGCCCGCGACCAGGGCCGCCCAGTCCGCCAACCTTCGGGTGCCGCGCATGTGGACCCACCTCCGAGCGTCGGGTTCCGTCGCCGGGGGCATACCTACCCACAGGGCGGGCGAGCCAACGGACTGCCCGCCCGCGGCACCGGACGCCGCGGGCCGCCGCGGCGCAGTCGCCGCGGCGGCCCGGATGCGGCGGGGGCGGGCCCCGCGGGGCGCGTGCCCGCCCGCCGCCTAGTAGGTGGGCAGGCTGGGGTCGACCTGGTTGATCCAGGAGAGCACCCCGCCGCCGACGTGGACGGCGTCGCTGAAGCCGGCCCCCTTGAGGGCGGCCAGCGCCTCGGCCGAGCGCCCGCCCGACTTGCAGTGCAGCACGACGCGCTTGTCCTGCGGCAGCTTGCCGAACGCCTCGCCGTTGAGGAACTCGCCCTTGGGGATGAGCACGGCGCCGGGGATGCTGACGATCTCGTACTCGTTCTTCTCGCGGACGTCGACGAGGTAGAAGTCCTCGCCGTTGTCCATCATGTCCTTGAGCTCGCCAGCGGTGATGGTCGAGCCCTGGGCGGCCTCCTCGGCCTCGCCGGACACGGCACCGCAGAACGCCTCGTAGTCGATCAGCTCGGTGACCGGCTCGCCCTCGGGGTCCTTGCGGACCTTGACCGTCTTCCAGGTCATCTCCAGGGCGTCGTAGATCATCAGGCGGCCGACCAGCGGGTCGCCGATCCCGGTGATCACCTTGATGGCCTCGTTGACCATGATCGAGCCGATCGAGGCGCACAGGACGCCGAGCACGCCGCCCTCGGCGCAGGAGGGCACCATCCCGGGCGGCGGGGGCTCGGGGTAGAGGTCGCGGTACTGGGGGCCGTACTCGTTCCAGAAGACGCTGACCTGGCCGTCGAAGCGGAAGATCGAGCCCCACACGTAGGGCTTGTTCAGCAGCACGCAGGCGTCGTTGACCAGGTACCGCGTCGCGAAGTTGTCGGTACCGTCGAGGACGAGGTCGTAGCCCCGGAAGATCTCCAGCGCGTTGTCGGAGTCGAGGTGCTCCTTGTGGAGGTTGACCGTGACGTAGGGGTTGATCTCCTCGATGCTTTCACGGGCGGACTCGGCCTTGGGCTTGCCGATGTCGCTCTGTCCGTGGATGACCTGGCGCTGGAGGTTGGACTCGTCGACCTCGTCGAAGTCGATGATGCCCAGCGTGCCGACGCCGGCGGCGGCCAGGTACAGCAGCGCGGGCGAGCCGAGCCCTCCGGCGCCCACCACCAGCACCTTGGCGTTCTTCAGGCGCTTCTGGCCGTCCATGCCCACATCGGGGATGATCAGGTGGCGGGAGTAGCGGCGAACCTCGTCGACGGTGAGCTCGTCGGCCGGTTCGACCAGCGGCGGCAGCGACACAGCAGCTCCTCAGCATTCCTCATCGGTGTCACGTCCCCGGGGCGTCGCCGGTGGACGCGGGGGCGTACGGGCACGTGACGAGCTTGCATTCATAGCCAACCTACGGGGTGGGGCTGCGCATTCCCGCCGCGACCCGAGCGTTCGAGCCGCGTGCGTCACTCCTCGTCGGGGCCTGCCTCCGAAGCGCCCGCGGAGCCGCGCGCACCGGTGCGCGCCGGACCCGAGCGCTCCGCGGAACCGCCGTCGACGGCGCGCAGGAACGCGCGCACCTCGCGCCCCACCCGCTCGGGGCACTCCATCATCGGCACGTGGCCGGTCTCGGGCATCAGCACCAGCCGGCTGCGGCGGAACGCGTGCGCTGCGCGGGCGGCCATGCGCGGGTCCACGAACCTGTCGCCGGTGGCGTAGACGAGCAGCACGGGGCAGCGCACGCGCGCGGCCTGCGCCCACAGCGAGCGGTGCCCGCGCCGCACGTACTCCGCGACCATGCCGCGCAGCGAGCGCAGCACCGCCGTCGCGGCGTGCTCCTGTGCGTCGCGTTCGCGCTCGGCCTCAAGCGCCTCCAGGACCCGCCGGGTCGGCGCGGAGGAAGGGTCGAAGTAGGTGGTGGCGAGCATGTCCTGCACGCGCACCTCGGGCGGGCGCCGCTGCATCATCGCGTAGACGGCCGGGCCCAGCACCGGAAACAGGGAGGCGGCCATCTGGTAGGGGATCAGCCGCGGGCGCAGGTCGGGCAGCGCCGGGGAGACGAGGGTGAGCGAACGCACCAGGTCGGGGCGCTCGGCGGCCAGGCGCACCGCCACGGCGGCGCCCATGGAGTTGCCGATCAGGTGGACCGGGTGCCGGCCGGCGCCGATCAGGCGGGCCACGGCGCCGGCGTGGGCGTCGATGCTGTAGTCGCCGTCGGGCGGCGGCGGGGACCCGCCGAAGCCGGGCAGGTCGGGCGCCTCGCCGGCCCATTCGGAGCTCAGGACGCCCATCAGGTCGGTCCAGTTGCTTGAGGAGCCGCCGAGCCCGTGGACGTAGACGGCGCGGCCGCGCTCGCCGCCGTGCGCGGCGGCGTCGGTGCGGACGAAGACCTCGCGGCCGTCGCCGATGCCTACGGGCCCGCCCGGCCAGGGGTCGATGGGCTCTGCCATGTGCGTCCTCCCGGGGGCCGGCTGCGGTTGGCGCTGGTGCACGGGTGCGCCGGGGCGCGGCCGGGGACCGAACGCTCGGCGCGCCTTCCATGCTCCACAAAGCGCGCTTAGGCGCGCAAGAGCGGGTAGCGGGACCGGGACGGCGGCCGCTCCGGACGGATTTCCGTTCGGCGCCCGCGGCCGGGGCCGTCGACCCAGTACCGTGGGCACCAGCCGACCATGCAGGGGGATGCAGTGGCTCAGCCTCAGGACGACGACACCGACCGCCCGGTCGAGACCGGCCAAGCCGACTTCGACGAGCAGCGCGCCGAGCTGGCTCCCGAAGGGGCCGACTGGACGCGCCGCGGGCGGCTGGACGCCGAGGACGAGGTGTCCGAGGCCGACGCCGTCGAGCAGCTGCGCGAGATCGACCTCGACGAGGACGAGTATCGCTAGCTCGGGGACCGCCGCCGCGGCCGCGGCTGCGGGGCGTCGGCCACCCGGGCTCCCGGCCGCTGGCGGCGGCCAAGCTACGTGCGAGTAAGATTGGGGCGGTACGCCGGGTCGAGGACGTGCAACCGGATCCGATGGTGCGTTCCAGTGCAAGGTCGTCGAGCGCGGCAGGCTGCAGGCCGCGAGGAGTTCGGAGGGTGTCGCCGTGACAGCTCCTTCAGACGCCCGCCCGCGGGGGACCCGCCTGCCCCGGATGGCCCGCCGCCGCCAGCTGCTGGCCGCCGCCCAGGAGGTCTTCGTCGCCCACGGCTACCACGCCGCGGCCATGGACGAGATCGCCGAGCGCGCCGGAGTCAGCAAACCCGTCCTCTACCAGCACTTCCCCGGCAAGCTGGAGCTCTATCTGGCGCTGCTGGAGCAGCACTCCGAGGCGCTGGTCGAGAAGCAGCGCGAGGCGCTGGAGAGCACCGACGACAACCGCCAGCGGGTCACCGCCAGCTTCCAGGCCTACTTCGACTTCGTCGCCGGCGAGGGCGAGGCGTTCCGGCTGGTCTTCGAGTCCGACCTGCGCAACGTCGCCGCGGTACGCGAGAAGACCGAGCAGACCCTCCAGCGCTGCGCCGAGCTGATCAGCGACGTCATCCGCCAGGACACCAGCATCTCCGGCGAGGAGGCGCACCTGCTCAGCATCGGGCTGGTCGGTATGGCCGAAACCAGCGCCCGGTACTGGCTGAGCAACTACGGAGGCATCCCGCAGGAGGCGGCCGAGCAGCTCATCGCGCGCCTGGCCTGGCGCGGCATCAGCGGCTGGGACCTCACCCGCGGCTGAGCGGATCCCGCGGGCCCCTCGGCGGGCCGCCCCTCGCCATCGCGTTCCCAACGGCGGTTTTTCCCGACGATCGCGCTCCCGCGCGGTTGTTCAACTCCGCGTCAACGAACCACAAACAATTACTTTACGTGTTCGATCGTCACTCTCTGGTGATTCGCTGTATCCGTTACCGGGTAGTCGCGGTGGTGAGAAACAGTCGTCTCGGTTTCGCCGGGCGGACGCGGGGCGCGACCCGGGTACCGGCGGGGCGCCATGGGGGTGAAATCGCATGAACATCCAGCAGGGGTTAACGGACGCCTGGAGCGCCGTCGCCTCCTTCGTCCCACTGCTGGCCGCATTCCTGGTGATCCTGATCATCGGTTGGATCATCTCGAAAATCGTGGGCCGGCTCGTGGGCAAGGGACTGGGCAAAGCGGGCCTCGACCGCGGCCTCGAGCGCAGCGGTGTGGGTGAGTACTTCCAGCGCAGCCGCTACAGCGCCAGCGAACTCTGCGGCAGGATCGTCTACTACGTCCTGCTCCTGATCACGCTGCAGCTCGCGTTCAGCGTCTTCGGGCCCAACAACCCGATCACGCAGCTGCTGAACGAGGTGGTCGCCTGGATTCCGCTTGCGATCGTCGCGCTGGTCATCGTCGTGGTGGCCGGCATGATCGCCAAGGCCGCGCGCGACATCATCTCCAGCGCTCTGGCGGGCCTGGGGTACGGGCGCCTGCTGGCCAACATCGCCGGGCTCTTCATCATGGGCCTCGGTGTGATCGCCGCGCTGAACCAGATCGGCGTCGCGACCACCGTCACCCAGCCGGTGCTGATCGCCGTACTCGCCACCGTCGGCGGAATCCTCGTCGTGGGCGTCGGCGGCGGCCTGATCCGGCCGATGCAGGGGCGCTGGGCCAACTGGCTGGACGCCGCCGAGCGGGAGACCGGGAGGCTGCGCGAGGACTCCTACCGGGCAGGACGCTCCGACGCCATGCAGCAGGGTCCCGGTCAGGGCGCGCCGGAGCAGCAGCCCACGCGCGAGCACAGCACTCACGGCCCGGCGACCATGGGCGGGCCCGCCCAGAGCGGCCGCCGCGGCGGTGAGCAGCCGCCCCCGCCCGAGCAGTGACCCCGGGCCGGCGCCGTGCGGCGCCGGCTCATCCGGTCCCGCGGAAGCGCGCAAAGGGGGCGGAGCCGATCGATCGGCTCCGCCCCCTTTGCGCGCTTCCGCGGTCTCCCGGCCGCCGGCTGCGCCGCGCCACCGCGCCCGGCGCTGCCCCGGCGGTCTCAGAGCAGCTCGTCGTTGCCGAGCTCCTCGCGCGCGAGCCGCTTGATGCGGCGGACGATGAGCACCCCGGCGACCAGGACCGGGATCACGGCGAGCCAGAAGGCGATACTCGCCCAGCCGACGCCGATAAGCACCATGACCGCCAATGCGATCACCATGATCGAGGTGAACAGCGAGAAGTCGACGCGGTCCTGCTGGATCAGGACGCCGATCGGCGGTCGCGCCGCACCATGCCGGCCGCTCCCCATGCGCTCTTCCTTTCTTGCGGTGCGGGCACCGCGCGTACTCGTCCCGGAGTGCGGCTCCACGCGGGCGGCTGCGGGCCCGCGTCCCGGCACCCGTTCCCGGGGACACCGGCGCGCCGACGCGCCTCAGCCGCGAGCTGCGCGGCCACTCCGGATCGGGCCAAGCCTACGCTCAGTCACCACGTTCGTGAGGGGACTTCGCGGATCGGCGCCGCGGCACCGTCCGAGCCCCCGTTTCAGGTGAGAGTGAGAACAAACCTAGCGGACGAATCCGTGTTCCTTGGCCAGTCTGCAGACCGCCAGCACGCGCAGTGTCTCCCAGTCGTAGCCGTCGCAGGAGGAGTGCCAGCCCCGTTCGCGGCATCCGTCCATGAACCCGTCGAGGTAGCGGGAGAGGCTGATGCGGGTGATCGGTCCGCTGTCGGCGGCGATGGAATCGCGCACCGCGGCGGCGTGCTGGTCCAGCTCAGCGGTCATCCAGGGCTCCATCGTGTCGCCAAGGGGACCGAGCAGCCCGAACTCGCGGGAGAGCCGGGCCAGGGGGCCTTCGGCATAGAACCCAGGACGCATGGATGGCTACCTCAGCACAGGGGACGGAGCAAGAACGCGACCGACTATATACGAAACGAAGAGCAAATCGTGACGCGCCATTGTAAAGCCCACAAGACGGACGCCCTGGACACAGCCCCGCGCGCCGAGCGGGAACGGTGCCGGCCGCCCCGCCGCAGCGCTCCCGTCAGGTGCTCAGGCCCATCGCCTCCAGCCGGGCGGTGTGGGCCTCGGTGAGGTCGGCGAACATCCGGCTCACCATGGCCAGGTCGGCGGCTTCGGCCGCCTGGGCACGGTCCCCGTCCTCCGCGGCCTCCCGATCGGCGGCGCCGGAGTCCTCGCCCTGCGCGGCCGAGCGCATGCCCGAGGCCAGCAGCGCCGCCAGCTCCGGCCGGCGCGCGGCCACGCTCTGCGCCTGGCTGAGCGCCTCGCCCACGAGCCGGCGCGCCCACAGCGACAGGCGGCCGGCCAGCCTCGGGTCCTCGGCGATGGCGGCACGCACCTGCGCGGCGACGAACTCGGCGCGGCCGGACTCCACAAGGGTGTCGCGGACGATCGCGTGGGTGTTCGGATCGCACAGCTCGGCGACCTTGCTGTAGAAGTCGCCGGCGATGCCGTCGCCGACGTAGGCCTTGACCAGGCTCTCCAGCCAGCTCTGCGGCTCGGTGCGCGCGTGCCAGGCGTCCAGCGGGACGACGAAGGGCTCCATCGCCGCCTCCGGGTCGGCGCCCAGCTCGGCCAGGCGGTCGTGCAGCCGCCGGTAGTTGGCGTGCTCGGCGGCGGCGAGGTCGGCCAGCGCGCCCTTGCTCGCCAGGGTCGGCGCCAGTTCGGCATCGCCGGCCAGGCGGAAGAAGGCCACGAGGCGCGCGTAGGCCAGCAGGCCGAGCAGGTCGCTCGCACCTTCGGCGGCCGCCGGGGCGTCCTGTGCCGCGTCGGACGCGACGGGGTTCTGCTCGCTCACCGCGTCCCGCCCGTCGAGGAGTGGAACGGCCGCTGCACTGCCCTTCGAGCACGCGTGGTCATGGCGGACAGGCTACCGCCCCGGCACGGCGCCGCGCCCCGGAGCCGCTCGAACGCCCGCCGGCGCACGCGTTCGCGAGGCGCCGGGCGGCGCTCGGGACTTTTCGCCGGCCCCCGCGCGTTGACCAGCACGGAGAAGGCCGCTCGGAAGACCGCTCGCGAGAGTGACGCCGTTCTGCCGCTGCGTACGGAAACGCGGCATATCCAGCAGCAGAGCGGCGGGTTAGAATCGGTCGCAGTGGCCGCTAGGAGTCGGCCATCGCGCGGCGCCCTCGCCGCAGCCGTACCGCACCCAGCGGGCGCGGACGCGCTGCTGCAAGGCCGCGCGCGGCGGTCTCCACGCGGTTCCCCGCGCCGCCGCCGCGCGGTGTGCACCGCGGCGAACCATGACAACAACCGTCACCGGCGCCACGAACGCGAAGGTGAACGAGCGAGCGTCAGCGTCGACCGCCCGCAAGTGCCGGGACCGCCGGGACACTGCGGCGGGCTAAGGAGCGTGAACGTGCGGCGGACATGCCCTCACACGCCCACCCGTCAGCACCCGGCGGCCGCTGACGCCCGACGACAGGAGGCGGACGGCCCTGCGACGGTGCCGAACCGTGCCGCCGGGCCGCGCCGGGGACCCGAACCGGTCCCCGAGCCGCGCCGGCCGAGCCCCCCAGCGGGCACGTGCGCGAGGAGCGCCCTGCCCGCCCATCGGGCCACCGTCCGCCACACACCACGGCCACGAACGCAAGAACGGCCCGCCCAGAGGAGGCATGAGCCCTGACAAGCGCAGACACGAACGAAGAACGCCAGACGTTCCGCGGACTCGGAGTCGAACCCGAGATCGCGGACGCACTCGAAGCGGAAGGCATCGTCGAGCCCTTCCCCATCCAGACCCTAGCCCTCCCGCTCGCGCTAGCGAGCTCCGACATCATCGGCCAGGCCCGCACCGGCACCGGCAAGACCTTCGCCTTCGGACTCCCGCTGCTTCAGCGCGTCAAGGAGACGCCGGGTTCGTCCAAGAAGCCGCGCGCCCTGGTGGTGGTGCCGACCCGCGAACTGGCCATACAGGTCGCGGCCGACCTCGGCACCGCCGGCAAGCGCACCGGCGGGAGGATCCTGACCGTCTACGGCGGCCGCGCCTACGAGCCGCAGATCGACGGCCTCAAGGACGGCATCGACATCGTCGTGGGCACTCCGGGGCGCCTGCTCGACCTGGAGAACCAGAAGCACCTGAGCCTTCGGGACGTATCGGCGGTCGTGCTGGACGAGGCCGACAAGATGCTCGACCTCGGGTTCCTGCCCGACATCAAGAAGATCCTCAGCAAGATCCCCGACGAGCGCCAGGTCATGCTGTTCTCGGCCACCATGCCGAGTGAGATCGTCTCCCTGTCACGCAACTACCTGCGGCGTCCCACCCACGTGCGGGCCGGCGACGACGACGAGCCGGGCCAGGCGCGCATCCTGGACATCTCCCAGCACGTCTTCCGCACCCACCCGATGGACAAGCCCGAGATGCTCGGGCGCCTGCTCCAGGCCGAGAGCCGCGGGCTGACGATGGTCTTCTGCCAGACCAAGCGGGCCTGCGACAAGGTCGCCGCCGACTTGAAGGACCGCGGGTTCGCGGCCGCCGCCGTGCACGGCGACCTCGGCCAGAGCCAGCGCGAACGCGCACTGCGGGCCTTCCGCGCCGGCAAGATCGACGTGCTGGTGGCCACCGACGTCGCCGCACGCGGTCTGGACGTCGACGACGTCACCCACGTGGTCAACTACGAGTGCCCCGAGGACGAGAAGACCTACACGCACCGGATCGGCCGCACCGGCCGCGCCGGGCGCTCGGGCACCGCCGTGACCTTCATCAGCTGGCAGGAGGTCGCACGCTGGAAGCTGATCAACACGGCTCTCGACCTGCCGCACACCGACCCGCTCGAGACCTACTCCACCTCGCCGCACTTCTTCGAGGAGATGGGCATCCCGGAGGGCACGAAGGGCCGCCTGGCCGCCGACCGGCGTGAGCGCGCCGGCCTGGAGGCCGAGGAGGTCGAGGACATCGGCGACACCGGGCGGCACCGCACCGAACGCGGCGGCAAGGACGGGCGCGAGGAGCGCGGAAGCAAGGGCGGCGAGCGGCGCGGCCGCTCACGCAACCGGCGGCGCACCCGCAGCTCGGGCGGAGCACCCGCGAGCGCCTCCGGCGACACCGGCAAGGCCGCCGAAGGCGGTTCCGGCGCCGGTGCCAAGCCCGAGCCCGACGGCGCTTCGGGCGGCGAGTCCCCGGCTCCCCGCCGGCGGCGGCGCCGGCGCACCCGCAGCGGAGTGGAGCAGCCCGGCAACGACCAGGCGCAGTAACCGCCGCACCCGCGTTCCACGCGGCACAGGAGGCCGGAGCCGCCGACCGGGCGGCATCCGGCGAAGCACGGCACCGGTCGCGGGCGCAAGGCCGCGACCGGGCACGAGGGAGCGGTCCGCCGACGGGGCCCGCGCCGGTTCCAGCGCGCACCGGCCCCGTCCCCCGGCGCCCCCGTACCGTTCGGACAGCGCCCCGCGCGCCTCCGCGCGGCGCAAGCCCGTCCCCGCCGCTCCGGCGCCGCCCGCCCCGGCGGCAGCGTCCCCGAACGGCGCCCCGTCCCGGGTGCCCGCCCCGGTCCCGCACCGCGCCGGGGCTTCCCACCGCTCCCGGACCCCCCATCGCGACTCCCCTCCCGCGACCGGCCGCCACCCCGCGGCGGCGATTCGCACCACACGCTCGTCAGGCGCGTTCCGTCCGCATCTGCGGTCGCACAGTGGCGCATATAGTGAGCCGACGTGAGTACTCCTCGTTTCCTGGGCCTCCCGCCCGGCGTCCGGAACACCACCGTCCGCACCCCCATGGGCAACGTCGCGGCTTTGCAGGCCACGCCGTCGGCCGGCGGTTGCGAACGGCAGCCGGCGCTGCTCGTCCCCGGCTACACCGGCAGCAAAGAGGACTTCATCGCGCTGCTGCAGACGCTGGCGGCCGCGGGGCGCTCGGTGACGGCGGTCGACCTGCCCGGGCAGTACGAGTCCCCCGGCTTGGTCGACCCCGGGGAGTACACCCGCATCGGCCTGGGCGCGATCGTCGGCGAGGTCGCGCTGACCCTGGACGACGGCCCCGTCCACCTGCTCGGCCACTCCTTCGGCGGGCTGGTGGCCCGCGAGACCGTCATCTCGGCCGCGGTTCCGCTGCTGTCCTTCACGCTGATGAGCTCCGGCCCCTCGGCGATCGGCGGGGCCCGCGCCGTCGACGCCCGGCGGCTCGCGGACGCCATCGGCCGGGCGCGTACGCGCGAGCGCCTGGAGGAGATCTGGGCCGAGCACCTGGACGCCCCGACCCGCGCGAGCGGCGTCTCCCCCGAGATCCACGCCTTCCTGCGCGAACGCATGGTCGCCAACCACCCCGACGCGCTGGTGCACATGGCCGAGGAACTGCTCAACGCGACCGACCGCACCCCGGAACTCGCCCGGTCGGCGCTGCCGGTGCTGGTGCTCTACGGCGAGAACGACGACGCCTGGCCGCCCGAGGCGCAGTCGGCGATGGCCGGGCACCTGGGCGCCGAGCGGGTGGTCATCCCGGGCGCGGCCCACTCGCCCAACGTCGAGGCGCCCGAGACCACGGCCGAGGCCCTGACGGCGTTCTGGAACCAGGTCGAGTCCAAGGACCGCAGCGGCACCGCGTAGACCGGCGAGCAGGCCACCGTCCGGGCCGCCGCGGCGGGTTCGGACACGAACTCGCCCGCACGGGCCCGGGTGCAGGCCGCTCCCGGACATCTGCCGGACGCGCGTCGGGCAGAGCCGAGACGGCGGCAGCGGGGCGCGGGTGGTCTCCGCTCGCGGCCCCGCGCGTTCCGGACGCCCGCGAGCCCGCCGGAGGCGGGACCGCGCACGGCGCCGGTCGGACGCCGCGGCCCGCACCCCGGCGGGGATCAGTTCGTGGAGACCCAGGTGTCGAAGTTGTCCGACTCCGCGCCCACGGACGTCTCGGCGCCGCTGTCGGGCAGGACGCGGGTGTCGGGCGGCAGCGTCAGGATCATCTCGCCGATGGAGTGCAGCTGCTGGGTGTAGTCGATGTAGCCGCCGGCGACGGTGCCGACCTCGCCCTTGCGCAGCGAGTCGCCGGTGAAGACGACGCCCTTTTCGGCGACGTAGTAGGCGACGCTTCCGACGGAGGTGCCCGGGATCGGCAGGATGTCGACCTCGATGTCGCCGGCCTTCAGCGAGCCGCCGCCCTCGACCTCCAGGTCGGGGCGGTGCTCGGCGCCGTGCAGGCGCCGCCAGGGCCGCAGCTCGCGCCGGTGCAGGGCGATCGGCGCCTCGTCGCGCTCGGCGACCTCGATGGCGGCCGCGATGTGGGTGTTGTAGCCGTTGGTGCAGGCCACCAGGTACACCTCGCGGTCGCCCACGGCCTCCATGATCGCCTCGGCGTCGTGCGCCGGGTCGATCACCACGACGCCCTCGTCGTCGGCGTCGACGATCCAGGTGTTGCTGACGACGTCGACCTCCTGGTCCTCGGCCTTGAGCACGCCGATGGTGCGGACGCGCTGCACACCCTCCTCGTCGCGCTCGGACACGCCGGCGGTCTCGGGCTCGTCCTCGTCGGCGAACAGCGGCTTCCCGCCCGCGACGACCGGGGCGGCGTCGTCGGCCTCCTCGCGGTCGCCGTCCTCGTCGGAGGCGTCCTCGTCCTCGTCCTCCGCGGCGTCCGCCTTCGGGTCCGTCGCGCCCGTGTCCTCGTCGGACTCTCCGGCCTTCGTCGACGCTTGCGCGGAGCCCTTCCCCGCGGGAGCGTTCTCGGCGTCCTCGTCCGCCGCCGCCTCGCCGCCCCCGGAGTCCTCGGACTCGGTGCCCGCGGCCCCGCCGTCCGGCTTCGCGGCGGCGTCCCTCTTCGTCGCCCCGCCGGACTTCGCAGCCGTGTCCGGCTTGCCGGCCGCGGCGTCCGCCGTCGACGGCTCCGCGCTCTCGGCGGCGGCGTCGTCGGCGGTCCCCTCGGTGTCGGCGCCCTTGGTGGCCACCGACGCCGCACCGGGCTCCCCGGCCTCCTCGCCGTCCTTCTTCTTGCCCTTCCGCTTCCAGAACACGGTGCCGACCCTTCGCTGTCCGTCTCGAACACTTGACTAACGGGACCATTGTCACCGCCACGCGGGCCACATCGGTACCCGCACCAGACGGCCGCCGATTATCCCATTCGGCGGCTAAACCGCCTATAAGACTTCTCAGCGCGGCGTTCGCGCCGCGCGGACCGCCTCATTCGGCGGTGATGGGAGCGGCTCCGGTCGCCGGTCGAATCAGGCGAGCGTACTCCTCGGGGGCGGTTTCGCGGCAACCGAGGCGGTGGCCCGTCAGCTCGCCGTGGTCGTCGCTGGAACCGGTGACGGCCAGCTCCAACCGCTTCGCCACACCCCGCCAGAACGCGGCCTCCTCCTCGTCGTGCGCGGGGTGGTCGGCCTCGATTCCGCCGAGCCCGGCCTCGGCCATCTGCTCGACCAGCGCCAGGGGGACCGCGCCGTCGGGGGTCGCCTCACCGCGGGCCGGGTGGGCGACGGCGCACACCCCGCCGGCGGCGCGCACCAGCTCGACCGCCCTCAGCGCGTCGAGCGCGTAGCGCGCCACGTAGCCGGGGCGGCCGAACCCGATCCAGGTGTCGAAGGCTTCGGGCACGTCGGCGGCGGCACCGGCCTCCACGATCGCCCGGGCGATGTGGGGGCGCCCGATGACGCTCTCGCCGGCGGCTCCCGCCGGCCCGTCACCCCCGGCGGGCACGCCCGCCAGCTCGCACACACGCTCCCAGCCGACAGCCACACCCGCGTTCCGCAACCGCTCGACCATGGAGCGGGCCCGGATGGCGCGGTCGTCGCGGATGCGCCGCAGTTCGGCCGCCAGTTCGGGGTGGGCGGGGTCGAGGAGGTAGGCGAGCAGGTGCACGCCGGCGCCCTCGTGCAGGCAGGACAGCTCCATGCCCGGGACCAGGGTGAACCCCGCAGGCAGGGCGGCCGCGGCGGCGGCGATGCCGGAGACGGTGTCGTGGTCGGTCAGGGCGAGGACGTCCAGACCGGCCTCCGCCGCGCGCCGGACGACCTCGGCGGGGGGCTCGGTGCCGTCGGACACCGAGCTGTGGGCGTGCAAGTCGATGCGCATCCGCCGATCATTCCACGCCTGCGCGCGACTCCGGCCGCCCGGCGCGACCGCCTAGGCGACGGGCTTCAGCGCGGAGGCGAGGAAGGGCGAGGGAGCGCCGAAAGGGGGCTCCAGCGCGGCCCCGCCGTCGTGGCGGTCGCGCAGGTCGCGCAGGTCGGTCAACTCGGCGATGAGCACGGCGGCGTCGGCGGGGCTGAAGACGACCCACAGCCAGTCGGCCATGGCCTCGCCCGCATAGGCCGCGCGCCCGCTGCCGGTGTCGACGCTCCACAGCGCGATGTCGTGGCCGTCGTAGCGGACCTTGGCGTCGGGCGGCCCGGAGCCGAACCCGGTGCCGGGATCGGGGCCGTCGAGCCCGGCCAGGCGGGCGCCGACGCCGATTCCGGGATCTTCGGCCACCAGCGCCAGCTCGCCGACGCCGCCCAGCGGAGCGGGCCCGGAGAGCGCGACTGCGGCCCCGAGCGCGCCGCTGCGCTCGTCGCCGGCGTCGGCGAAGCCGGTGACGAGCCATCCCGCGGGAAGCGGCCACGGCAGCCAGACCGGCACCTGGGTGAAGTCGAGCAGGACCTCCAGGGAGGCGCTGCCGGGTGCCCGCACGGGGTTCAGCGGGGCGACGGGGCCGTGGGCGTCACACTGCCACGCACTCGACCACAGTCCCGGCGGGTGGACGGCGCGTCCGCAACGGGGGCACGACGGATCCGACTTCATGACTGCCGGGAGGATACCCGTGCCCACAGTGGGGAAACGCGGTCGGGGGGACGCTGCGGCACCCGCGTTGCCCGTGTCGCCACAGGTGGGGGCGCGACGCCCGCTGCCCCGCGCGGCGCCCGTGGTGCGGCCGTTCGCCGCGCCGGGCGCACCGGGGCGCAGTCCGCTATCCGCCGGAGCCCGGCGCCGTCCACGGCGATCCGCCGCCCGGGCCGCCGGAGGGACCCTGGGGATACCCCGACCGCCACTGCGCGGGGCCCGGTACCCGGTCGGCCTGGCGCTCCCAGCCGGGGTGCGCGGGCTGCTCAAGCTGCCACGGCGCGGAGGGGGGCTGAGCGCCCCACTCGGGAAGCGCGGCAGAGGCACCGGCGGTGTTCCGGTCGCCCTCGTCGTCGGCGACGGACCGGCGCACGCCCAGCCGCCGGGCCAGCCACACCACCGCGGCGCAGTAGAGGGCGACCTCGATCGAGGTGCTGAGGACGCCCTGCCAGGAGCCGCCGCCGGTGGCCACCTGGTCGAGGGTGCCCTCGTAGGCGCTGATGGAGAACGCGGTCAGATTGTGCAGGACGTGCAGCCCCAAGGCGGCTTCGAGGCCGCCGGTGAACCAGGTCAGCCAGGCCATGGCGAGGCCGAACACGGCGACGTCGGCCAGTCCCCAGCCGGAGTAGTCGTGCAGCAGGGTGAAGACGGTGCCGCTGAGCAGGATCGCCAGGAACGGCGTCCGCAGGAACCAGGAGATGTGGCTCGCCCCGCGCCGCTCGCCGGCTCCGGCGCCGATCGAGCCCACCGCCTGCATCAGGAAGCCGCGCAGCGCGATCTCCTCGGCCGAGGCCTGGAAGGGCACCAGCAGCACGATCAGCACGAGGGCCCAGACGAAACCGGGACCGCCCGCGTACTCGCCGATGAAGGGCGTGCCCGGCGAGGTGATCCGGTGGAGGCCGAACAGGACGGCGAAGGAGATCACCAGCGCGGGCACCGCCGGCGCCAGGCAGCACAGCAGCCAGCGCCACCGCATCCGTCCGGCCACCGAGAACAGGGTGCCCACCGGCCGCCGCTGCACCGTCCAGGCGGCGGCGAAGACGATGGGCGCCATCGTGGCGACGACGACCAGTTGCAGCACCAGGTTGGCCAGCGGCGAGCGGAAGACGTCGTCACCGGTGCCCTGGATGCCGGCGACCACGGCGACCACCACCGCGGCGGTGGCCATGATGAGCTGCACGACCACGATCGCCAGCACCGCGGCGAGGACGGCCAGCGGCGGCATCCACCAGCGGTGGCGGCGGGTGCGTGCGAGTCGGTGGTAGGGGGCCCCGGCGGGCGGCGGGACGGTCCCCGAGGGGCCGCGGCGCGGCTGAGCCGGCGGCGGCCACGCCCAAGCGGAGGAGGTGTGCAGCTCGTCCCGGCTCGCCGCCGGCGGCCAGGCCCAGACCTGCTCATGCTGGTGCGCCGACCCGTCCGGGCCGATGGGCCCCTGCGGTTCAGACGACCAGGACGAGCCGGGTGGCGGCGGCGAGTTTCTCATCGTTTGCCGAGATTACCCTCCGAGGTTGTATTGGCCGTGTTAAGAACGCACAGGCACCACCCGACTACCGCATCCGACCTGGGCGGACTCCGGTCCCGGCGCTCGCCCCCGCCCCGCCCGCGCGGCACCGGCCGCCCGGTACGGGCCCCGCCGGCGCCGGGCGCACTCCGCGGAGCAGGCCGGGGGCGCTGCCGGCGCCGCGCCGAGAGGGCGGTTACCGGCCGGTACTCCAGTCCCGAAGCTGGTGAGTTATGTCACATCCGAGGCGCGCGCTGCACCGCACACCCCTCCGCACGGGCGCGATCCCCTCCCGGCGCGCGGCGGCGGCCGCCCGTCCGGGGGCGGCCGCGGAATCGGGCTGCGCAGGGAGTCGGGGTCTCCGGACCTTCTTGCATACCATGGGGACATGTCCTCCACACCCACCACCGAGCTGGTGAACGCGGCTCTGGCGACCGTCCAGGACCCCGAGATCCACCGCCCCATCACCGATCTCGACATGGTCAAGAGCGTCGAGGTCGCCGACGGCGGTGTCGTACACGTCGGCATCTACCTCACGGTGGCCGGTTGTCCCATGAAGGGGCGGATCGAGAGCGACGTCACCAGCGCCGTATCCAAGGTCGAGGGCGTCACCCGGGTGACCGTCGAGCTCGACGTCATGAGCGACGAACAGCGCAAGGCCCTGCAGACCAAGCTGCGGGGCGGGCAGGCGGAGAAGGAGATCCCCTTCGCCAAGCCCAACTCGCTGACGAAGGTCTATGCGGTCGCCTCAGGCAAGGGCGGCGTGGGCAAGTCGTCGGTGACCGTGAACCTCGCGGCGGCGATGGCCGACCTCGGGCACAAGGTCGGCGTGGTCGACGCCGACATCTACGGCCACTCGGTGCCGCGGATGCTCGGTGTCTCCGGCCACCCCACCAAGGTCGAGGACATGATCATGCCGCCGACCGCACACAACATCAAGGTCATCTCGGTCGGCATGTTCACCCAGGGCAACCAGCCCGTGGTGTGGCGCGGCCCGATGCTGCACCGCGCGCTGCAGCAGTTCCTCGCCGACGTCTTCTGGGGCGACTTGGACATCCTGCTGATGGACCTGCCCCCGGGGACCGGCGACATCGCCATCTCGGTGGCCCAGCTGCTGCCCGGCGCCGAGATCCTCGTCGTCACCACGCCGCAGCAGGCCGCGGCCGAGGTCGCCGAGCGGGCCGGGGCCATCTCCGCCCAGACCCACCAGCGCGTCGCGGGCGTCATCGAGAACATGTCCTACTTCGTCGCGCCCGGCACCGAGGAGCGCACCCGCCTCTTCGGCGAGGGCGGCGGCCGGAGCGTCGCCGACGGCCTGACCAAGGCCCTCGGCGCCGAGGTGCCGCTTCTGGGCGAGGTCCCGCTGGACATGCGCCTGCGCGAGGGCGGCGACGCCGGCCAGCCGCTCGTGCTCAGCGAGCCCAACACCGAGGTCTCGCGGCTCCTGCGCGGGATCGCCGAGGACCTCGTCGGCAAGCCGCGCGGGCTGTCAGGCATGCAGCTCGGCGTCACGCCCATCGGGGGCGGCCGGTAGCTCCGCGGACCGCTCCACCGACCCCGCCGGGGGCCGCCGTCGCCGACGGCGGCCCCCGGCTTTGCTGTCGGCCGGTCTCTTTTCAAGCGGCGCGTACGCCCACAGGACGCGCGGGCGCCCACAGGACGCGCGGGCGCCCACAGGACGCGCGGGCGCGCTCCGCCCGCGCCCCGGCGCCCGCCGGTAGCATCGGAGGCCGCCGCGGCCCGCCGACCGGGCGGAGCCGCCGCGCCGCCGACACCGACGCTCCGGAGGTCCCGTTGCCCGAGCCCGCGGACACCGTCCGCTTCCGGCAGTGGCTCGCCGTCGCCGCCGAGGAGGCGCGCGCCGGGCTCGACGAGGGCGGCGTCCCCATCGGCGCCGCGCTGATCGGCCGCGACGGCGCGGTCCTGGGCCGCGGCCGCAACCGCCGGGTGCAGGACGGCGACCCGTCGGCGCACGCCGAGACCGCGGCGTTCCGCGCCGCGGGACGCCAGCGCGGCTACACCGGCACGACCATGGTCACCACGCTCTCGCCCTGCTGGTTCTGCAGCGGCCTGGTGCGCCAGTTCGGGATCTCGCGCGTGGTCGTCGGCGAGTCGCGCACGTTCACCGGCGGACACGGCTGGCTGGCCGAGCACGGCGTGGCCGTCACGGTGCTCGACGACCCCGACTGCGCGGCCATGATGGCGGAGTTCGTCCGCGACCGCCCCGACCTGTGGAACGAGGACATCGGCGCGGCCACCGACGGCTAGCTGTACGCGGTCATGGCGTCGGTGGAAGGCGGCTCATCAGTGTGGGCGCATCGGCGCGATACGCCGGGTTCGGAGGCGTCACTGGCCACCGGGCGTCCCCGGTGGCGGACGCGCTGGACGATGAGCCTTCGCCCGCAGGCGGTCAGGCGCGCGCCGGCGTGGGCCGCGACGACCTCCAGTGGTGTGCGGACGGCCGCCTCAACACCACTGGAGGTCGTCGTTGTGGACCAACGGACAACGCCGATGTGTCATCAACCCGATGGCCGAGCACGGCGGGATCGTTGCTGGAAGTTGTCGGGCGCCCGGGATCGATGGTCATAAGCGATCAGGGACCGCTTGACCGGGGCGCCGATCAGCCGGTTGTGCCGGATCGCCGCGCTGAGCGCGCAGATGCGCCGGCACACCCGCGCCCACAGGCCCTCGGTGGTGCGGGCGGCGTGGCGTTCCAGCCCGAGCCGGCTCTTCAGCCCCAGGCATATCGGCCGCGGTTCCCCTTCAGCGAAGGTCGCCGCTGATCACCCACAGGTGTCCGAACGGGTCTCTGACCCTGCCCTGGCGCCTGCCGTAGGGGCGGTTCTCGACCGGGATCACCGATTCGGCCCCCAGCCGCACCATCCGGTCCGCGGTCGAGTCCGGATCGGGCACCTCGGCCATGATGAGGACGGGCGAGCCGCCCGTCGAGCGGGGATCGTTCCACCCCCACTCCTCGACGCTCTGCGCCACGGCGAAGGCGGCGGACCCGAGGGTGATCTCGGCGTGGTTCACCACGTCGCGCTCATCGGCCGCCCGGAAGGCAAGCGTGGCGCCCAGCGCTTCGGTGTAGAAGCCGATCGCCGCATCGGCGTCGGATACGAGCAGCTTGGGACGGATCTCTGTGGTCATGTTCCGATGATCACGGCGAGGGGCGGCGCCAGCCTTGTAGATTCCGGCCCTCCTCGGCCAGCCATGCGGACGGTGTCGTGTGCATGAGATCCCGGAAGTCGCGCACCAGGTGGCTCTGGTCGTGGTAGCCGCTCTCGGCCGCCACCTGGGCCCAGGAGCCGGCTCCGTCGGCGGCCCGATCGACGGCGGCCGACAGGCGAGCGACGCGCGACGCGAGCTTCGGGCCGATCCCGAGCGCGGTGCGCATCACGTGCCGCAGGTGGCGCGGGCTCAGGTGCGCGCGCCGAGCCAGGTCGTCCACGGGCACCCGCCCGGCACCGGCCCCGATGATCTTCAGCGGTTCGAGGGCGTCTCGGGAAACGGCGCGCCGGTCGGTCCGCTCCAGCCGCTCCAGGAGCCGGACCCGCATGAGCCGCTCCCGCTGCCCGGCCGTGCGGCCCGCCAGCTCCTCGCTCAGCCGGCGCAGCCACGGCAGGAGGGTGTCGGCGCCGACCCCGCCGGCGTCCACTTCGCCGAGCGGCACCCCGGTCAGGCGATGCATGGCCAGAGGGGACAGCTCCACGTACACCGTCGGCTGGTGCGGCCGGAGGACCAGGGACGGGGTCGCCTTCCCGGGCCGCATCAGCCCCGCGACGACCGCCTGCATGCTGCTGGTGTGTCCGTCGTAGCGGATTTCGACGGGGGCGCCCAGGCTGAGGACCAGTCGGGTGGACAGCGCAGGCAGGGCTCTGTGCAGGCGCGGGGGGCCGGTGTGCTCACCCGCGGCGACCACACCGATACCGGCCTCGCGGCACGCGTGACCCAGCTCCACCCCTGCATTCTCGCATCGCCCGGCCGGCCGGGGCCGGACGGGCGGGGGCGGGACGGTCGTCAGTCCGTGGTCGAGCCCAGGGTGATGTCGGTGGTGCGGCGCTCGCCGTCGCGCTCGTAGACGATCTCCACCCGGTCGCCGGCCTCGTACTCGCCGATGAGGCGGACCAGCGTGTCCGCGTCGGAGATGTCCCGCCCGTCGAACCGGATGACGACGTCGCCTTCGCGCAGGCCCGCCTCGTCGGCCGGGCCGCCGGGCTCGACCGCCGAGACGCCGCTCTGCCCGTCGGGGACGGCGATGCGCGCGCCCTGGTCGTAGCTCTCGTCGAGCAGCACGCCAATCTCGGCGCCGCCCTGCGAACCGGAGCCGCCCCCGCCCGCACCGCTGATGATGTCGTCGACGACGCCCTCGACCTCCGCCGAGGGGATCGCGAAGCCGAGTCCGATGCTGCCGCCCTGGCCGCCCTGCGCCCCGCCGCCGCCGAGGGTGGCGATCGCGGTGTTGACGCCGATCACCCGGCCCTGGGCGTCGACCAGCGGTCCGCCGGAATTGCCCGGGTTGATGGCGGCGTCGGTCTGCAGGGCGCTGATGGCGGTCCCGCCGCCGGAGGAGCCCTCTCCCAGGTTCACGGGGCGGTCGACCGCGCTGATGATGCCGGAGGTGACGGTGCCCGCCAGCCCCAGCGGCGCCCCGATCGCGATGACCTCGTCCCCGACCGTCACCTTCTCGGAGTCGCCGAACTCCAGCGGCTGGACGTCCATGGGGTCTTCCAGGTCCAGCACGGCCAGGTCGGACTCGGGCCGGGTGCCGACGATGCTCGCGCCGCTGGTCTGGCCGTCGCTGTAGACGACCTCCATGTCGCCGCCCTGCAGCGCCGAGGCCACGTGGTTGTTGGTGACGACGTGGTCGTTCTCGATGACGAAGCCCGAGCCGTTCCCGCTCAGCGATGTGCCGCCGTCCTGGATGGAGACCACGCTGGGGCTGACGCGCTGAGCGACGCCCGCGACGGTGTCGGGGGCCCGGCTCGGGGCGTCGGAGGGCAGGTCGGTGTTGAGCCGGGGCGAGGACTCGCCGGGCGAGGGAGCGGCGGTCTGCACACCCAGCGAACCGCCGAGGGCGCCGCCGACACCCGCCGATCCGACCGCCACCACCGCGACGACGATCAGCACCGCCCACAGCGGCATGCCGCGCCGCTGCTTCGGCGGCCGGGGCGGCGGGAAGCCGGGCGCGGGGAAGGGCCCGGCACCCCCCGGGTCGCCCGGTCCGCCCGGTCCGCCGGGTGCACCGGGCGGCGGGGCTCCGGGACCGCCCATGCCGGGGGCGCCGCCCTGCTGCGCGTAATGGGGGGCTCCCGGCGCCTGGCCGCCCGCGCCCTGGATCGGCCACTGGCCGGTTCCGGCCACGGGGGCGCCCGGGTGCTGAGGGGGGCGGGCCGCCCACGCACCCGCCGGCGGCGGCCCCTGGGGAGGCTGCCACTGCTGCGCATAGGGGGAGTCGGGTGCCGCGCCCGCGCCCGCATCGGGCGGCGGGCCGGCGGGCCCGCCGGCCCAGGGGTCGGCCGGCTGCTGCGGCGGTGCGGGCGGCTCGGCCTGCTGCTCACCGGTCCCGGCGTCGGCGGGCTGCTGCGGCGGAGCCGGCAGTTCGGGCTGCTGCTCAGCGGCGGGCGCGTCCGCGGGGGGCTGTGCGGCCTCCGGTCGCCCCTCCGCCGGGGACTGCGGGTGCGACCAGGTCTGGTCGGGCCCGCCGTCGGGGGAACGGGGTCCGGTTTCGTCGGTCATCCAACTCTCCGTCTGTCGCCGCCGCCCCAATGGTGGAGCAGTCCGCATAAACCGGCTGTTAGGTCCGCTGCCGGGCATCGCCACCGGCGGACCCTATGCCCGCCGGTGGGGGTTTCGCAGCGATTGGCAGCATGAGTCCGCCCATGACGGACCTTTCTGGACCCTACTGGCCGCGCTTCACTCGGTCACAGTCGCGGAGAGGTGGCCGAACCCCCGCAGGACCCGCGCCCAGAAGAGGAGCGGCTCCGCGTCGGGGAAGCCGTCGGCCGCCGCGTCGAGCAGACCCCGCGGCGCCTGGCCCATGGCCGTGTAGACGAAGCCGTCGGCGTCCCAAATCCGCTGCTGCCCGGTGCCGGACCCGCCGGCGCCGTCCCCTTTTACGACCTTCGGGGCACCCTCGCCGGTTCCTTCGGATCCGCCGGGAAGGCGTCCGCGCTGGGCGAACACCGAGACGACCGAAAGCCCGTCGGAGTAGGCCAGGTGGACCACGCGGCCGCCTTCGGCCGGCTTGGTCCAGGCCCGGACGAGGAGCAGGTTCCAGGACGGCCGCTCGGGAATGTGCCAGCCGCGCTCGCGCAGGTCCGCCAGCTCACCGTCGGAGAGGTCCTCGGACCACGGCTGCGCCCGCGCCGCCTTCGCGGCCAGCGGTTCGGGATCGCCGTCCACGCGCACCTCGACGAACTCGAAGGCGTGCACGAGAGCGCCGGAGTGGTCGCGGGTCTCCCGGCGCAGCGGCAGTCCCGTGGACCGGTCGATCCACATCCGCCCGGCGACGGTGCCGTCGGTCCGGCGCGCCTCCACCACGGTCGCCGGGCGCCCGCACATCCGACCCGTTCCGGAGCGGGTCACCCGGTAGTTGGCGGCCAGCTGGTCCAGCAGCTCGTCGTCGGCCTTCGTCAGCGGCGGGGTCTCGCCGACCACCACCTCGCGGTCGGGGCGCGCTCCGCCGGAGTAGCGGTAGCCGGTCGCCTCGCCGGCCCGGTGCACGACGTCCACCAACCGGGAGTCGCCTCCCGCGTTCACGAGCTGCACGCCCTCGAAGGAGACCGATCGGGCCGAGTCGGACGCCCGGCGCAGCAGTGCCATGCCGTCGTCCTCGCCAGCGGCCGGCACGTCGTCGGCCCGGGCGGTGGCCGACCCCGGCAGCAGCACC
Source organism: Streptomonospora arabica (assembly GCF_039531585.1). Taxonomy (NCBI): domain Bacteria; kingdom Bacillati; phylum Actinomycetota; class Actinomycetes; order Streptosporangiales; family Nocardiopsidaceae; genus Streptomonospora; species Streptomonospora arabica. The sequence goes on from NZ_BAAAQI010000004.1 coordinate 393,175, forward strand.
AGGACGACCAGCGACAGGGACAGCAGGACGAGCGGGACCCTGACGGGCGGGCCGGAGTGCTGTGCCGCCCTCGCGGGCGGCGGGAGGCGGGAGGGCGCGCCGCCGTTCGACGGCCCCGCGCCCCTCACCGCGGTTCGGACGCCGGTGCGGAGGCCTTCGCCACCGCACCGGTCTCCGGGGCGCTGCTTTCGGGTTCGGGCACGGTGGCCTGGCGCGAGGTCACCGCGTGCTCGATGGCGTAGTCGTCGACGTTGGGGATGACGACCGGGGCGTCCTCGACGTCGCCGCCGACGACGAAGGCCGTCCCGAGCGCGACCGCCAGAACCGAGACCCCGGCGACCGCGTAGCGCGTGCGCTCCCAGCGCGGGCGCAGCACCGAGAGCGGGCGCTGCGGGCGCGGGCGGCGGGGGCGCGCCGGAGCTGGGGCCGGGGCCGGCGCCTCCTCGGCCACGGCAAGGGCGGTGTCGCCGCCGAAGGCGCGGGGCAGCCCGCCGCCGATCGGTCGGCTGGAGCCCAGCGGCGGCATGGAGCCGAACCCGCCGGCGCCGCCCATGGGCGGCTGCGGGCCCTGTCCCGGCGGCTGCCCCGGCGGACCGCTCATCGCCGACAGGCGTCCCAGGAAGTCGGTGGAGGGCTCAGGGGAGTCGAGGCCGTGCAGGCGGCGCTTGAGGCCCCGCAGCATCTCGGCCTCGAACCGGCAGTTCTCGCAGGAGGCCAGGTGCCGCAGGACGCGGTCGCGCTCGGAGTGGCCGAGCTCGCCGTCGACCAGAGCGGACAGGCGCTCTTCCATGTGGTCCATGTTCACTCCACCTCCCCGATACTCGATTCGGCGCCCTGCGCACCGAGCGGGGACTCTTGAGCGGCCAGCCGCCGCCGGTGCTCCAGCGCCTTGCGCAGCTGGGCGCGTCCGCGGTGGATCCGGCTGCGCACGGTGCCGAGCTTGACACCCAGAGTCGCGGCGATCTCCTCATAGGACAGGCCTTCGATGTCGCACAGCACGACCGGCGCGCGGAACTCCGCGGGCAGGTCGTCGAGCGCGGCCTGGATGTCGGCGTCGAAGTGCCGGTCGTCGAACGACTGGGCGGGCGAAGGCTCGCGGCCCTGGAGGCGGTCGTCGGCGTTGTCGGAGAACCCCTCGAACCTGATGCGCTGCTTGCGCCGCGCGGTGTCGAGGAAGAGGTTGGTGGTGATCCGGTGCAGCCAGCCCTCGAAGGTGCCGGGGGTGTAGCTGGACAGCGACCGGAAGACGCGGATGAACACCTCCTGGGTGAGGTCCTCGGCGTCGTGCTTGTTTCCGGTGAGGCGGTAGGCCAGCCGGTAGACCCGGGCCGAATGGTTGCGCACGACCTCATCCCAGCTCGGCGGCTCCCACGGCTCGAAGTCCACGGCAGCGTCGGAGTCTGCCACCGCCACTCCCTTCGGATCGCGTGCCCTCGCAGCGGCGGCGAACCGCCTCTGCGACGTCAGACCGGTCGTGCTGGGGCCACCACCGGGCAGTCGGATTGTCGAATCGTCCCTACCCAGTTTGCAACGCCGCCACAGGGCGAATAAGTTCCCGGGGCCGCGAACACGCCGCGCACGCCCCTGGCAGGCTAGTCTGTGCCCTGGACCCGGTGGCGGGTGAGCACATCGGCACGCTGAGTGAGCCCGGGTGCGCCCGGCGCGTTCCGCGGTCCGCGCAAGCCGGCGCACGCCGCGTCCGCCATCCGGCCGAACCAGGTCCCGCGACGGGGCCGCCCGGCTCGGGCACCCAGGAAAGTCACACGCGGGGAGGCCGCCATCGCCAGCCGAGACGACACACTGGCCCACACACTGGCCCACATCGAGCAGTACGCCGTCGAGGACGCCACGCTGTCCTCGGCGCGCGAGACCGGGCAGCGGGCCGAGTCATCGCCGATCAGCGCCTCCGGCGGGGCTGCGCTGCGCTTCCTGGCCGCCTCGATCGGCGCCCGGGCCGTGGTCGAGGTGGGCACCGGGTGCGGCAGCTCCGGGATCTGGCTGCTCCGGGGCATGCGCGGGGAATCGGTGCTGACCAGCGTCGACATCGAGCCCGAGTACCAGGAGCTCGCGCGCGCGGCCTACCGCCGGGCCGGGTTTCCGGCCAACCGGGTGCGGCTGATTTTGGGGCGCGGCCTGCACGTGCTGCCGCGCCTGACCGACGGCGCCTACGACATGGTCTTCGTCGACGCCGAGCCCGCCTCCTACCCGGCGTACCTCGCCGAGGCGCTGCGGCTGCTGCGCGTCGGCGGGATTGTGGTGTTCAACAACGCCCTGGAGGCCGCCACCAGCTCCGACGGACCGCTGAGCGCGCCCGATGCGGGCACGGCGGCGGTGCGCGAGGTCGCCCGCCTGGTCCGCGACGACGAGCAGCTCATCCCGCTGCTGCTGCCGATCGGCGAGGGCCTCCTCGCGGCGATCCGCGAGGAGGCCCCTGCCGACAGCTGAGCGCCGGCCCCGCAGGAGGCGGCGCCGCGCTAGCCCGCGCCTCGGGCCGGGGCGACCGGCGGTTTCTCGCCCGACAGCCAGCGCAGCAGCAGCCGGGTGGAGAACCCGGTGCCGCCCTTGCTCAGTACGCCCTCGTCGCTCATTGAGCGCCCGGGACCGGCGATGTCCAGGTGCGCCCACGGCACGCCGCCGGTGAACTCGCGCAGGAAGAGCGCAGCCTCGGCGGCGCCCGGCCGCCCGTAGTCGCCGTTGCCGATGTTGGCCAGGTCGGCCACCCGGGAGTCCAGGCAGTCGCGGTACTCCTCGGTCAGCGGCAGCCGCCACACGGGCTCGCCGGATCGCTCCGCCGCCTCGCTCAGCGCGGCGGCGAGATCGTCGTCGCCGCTGAACAGGGCTCCCATACCGGTGCCGAGCGCCAGTTTCGCCGCGCCGGTGAGGGTGGCGACGTCGACGATGGCGTCCGGCTCCAGCTCGGCCACCGCGTAGCCGAGGGCGTCGGCCATGACCAGCCGACCCTCGGCGTCGGTGTTGAGCACCTCGACGGTGTGCCCGTCGTAGGTCGTGATCACGTCGCCGGGCCGCTGCGCCGAGCCCGAGAAGGAGTTCTCGGCGACGGCGAGCAGACCGGTGACGGCCACGCCGGAGCCCAGCCCGGCCAGCGCCGACATGACGCCGAGGACCACGGCGGCGCCGCTCATGTCGGTCTTCATCAGCTTCATGTTGTCGTTGGGCTTGAGGGAGAGCCCGCCGGTGTCGAAGGTGATCCCCTTGCCGACCAGGACGACGTGGCCGCCGGGGTTCTCGGGCCGGTAGTCCAGCCGCACCAGCCGCGGCGGCCGGTCCGAGCCGGCGCCCACGGCCAGGATCGAGCCGAAGCCGTCGCGGACGAGCGCACGCTCGTCCCAGATCCCGGCCGTCAGACCGGACTCCGCGGCGACCACTCCGGCACGCGCGGCCAGCCACGCCGGGTCCTTCTCGGCCGAGGGCGTGTTGATCAGGTCCCGGGCCATGCCGGTGGCCTGTGCCAGGGCCTTGCCGCGCTCGACCGCCGCTGCGGCGGAGCCGGAGTCGGCGCCGACCAGTTCGAGGGCCGCCACCGCCGCGGCGCCTGTGGCCGAGGAGGCCAGGGTGAAGCGGTAGGAGGCCAGCAGGACGCCTTCGACGAACGCCTCCACCCCTGCCGCACCGTTCTCGGCCGCCGCGTCCAGCAGCGCCACTGTGGTCGCCGCCGCTGTGTGGCCCCTGGCCGCGCGGGCCAGGGCGGCACCGGCGGCGCGCAGGTCGGCAGGGGCCGCCTCGCCGACGCCCAGCAGCACGACCCGCACGAGCCCAGCACCGAAGTCGGCGGGGAACTGCGCGATTTCACCCGGCTTCCCGGTCAGCTCGTAGTGCGCGACCAGGTCCGCGAGCGATGCGGGCAGCCGCGCGGCCAGTTCGGCCGGGTCGGGACCCGCGCCGACGGTGACGGCGGCCGGCGCCTCGCCGCGGACGACGGGGATGGCCACCAGATCGGCGGCCGAGTCGATGAGGGTGCCCGCAACTGGGCGGATCTCCGTAGCGATCGGCACGGATGCTCGCAATCGTGGGGTGGGGTCTCGGTAGAGCCGCGGCCCCGCGTCGCGGTGGCAGCGGCACGCTCGCGCGGCGGTCGGAGTCGCCGCCGGGCGGAGCGGCGGATCAGCCGACGACGCCGTCCAGGGCCTCCTTGAGCTCGGCGGCCTCGTCCGGCGTGAGCTCGACGACGAGTCGCCCGCCGCCCTCAAGCGGGACCCGCATGATGATGCCGCGGCCCTCCTTGGTGACCTCCATCGGACCATCACCGGTCCTCGGCTTCATCGCCGCCATGCCGTATCCCCTTTCATAGGAAGACTGCAGTGAATGGGCCGCTCGGGCGGAGATACCCCCTGCATCGGGGCGCCGGTCCGGTCGCGCCGCATCCGCGTGACTCAGGGAACGAATCACTGTTCTGCCATTATCTCGGTTTTGGGAACCGATTGGGAACGATCGGACAGTGCCGGGACCATCGGTCCCGAGGAATCCGAACAGTAAGGTTATAGCCGCAGCGCACTTTCGCGGTCGCGGGGACCGCGCCAGCAGCCGAACAGACCGGGAGATTGGCTTGTCCGAGTCAGACACTGCAGGCACCGCCGGCAATAACGCCGAAGCGGGCGACGGGAGATCCGGTGCGGACACCGGCGACTCCGCTGTCAGCTACGAGCTCGCCGACGGCGTCGCCACGATCCGGCTGAACCGGCCGAAGGCCATGAACTCGCTGACCGTGCAGACCAAGCAGGCCCTGCTGTCGGCGATCGAGCGCGCCAAGAACGACACCGGGGCCCGCGCGGTGCTGCTCACCGGCAGCGGCAAGGCGTTCTGCGCCGGACAGGACCTGCGGGAACACGCGGAGAACCTCAATGAGGGCCGCGGACTCAACGGTACCGTCCGCGACCACTACAACCCCATCGTCCTGGGCCTGGCGCGCATGCCCAAGCCGGTCGTCGCGGCGGTCAACGGCACGGCCGCGGGCGCGGGCGCCTCGCTGGCCTTCGCCTGCGACCTGCGCGTCGCGGCCGAGAGCGCGTCGTTCCTGATGGCCTTCGCCAATGTCGGGCTGGGCTCGGACTCGGGCGCCTCGTGGACACTGCCGCGCCTGGTCGGCCACGCCCGCGCGATGGAGATGCTGATGCTCGCCGAACCCGTCCCGGCCGCGCGCGCCCTGGACATCGGCCTGGTCAGCAAGCTGGTGCCGGACGACGAGCTGGAATCGGCCGCACGGGAGCTCGCGGTGCGCCTGGCCGAGGGGCCCACGGTCGCCTACGCCACCATCAAGGCCGAGCTGACGTTCGGCTCGGGGCTGGACCTGGCCAACGCCCTGGAGATGGAGGCCAGCCTGCAGGACCAGTGCGCCGAGACACACGACCACCTCACCGCCACCGTGGCCTTCTTGAAGAAGGAGAAGCCGGAGTTCGAGGGGCACTAGCCGCCTCCCGCCGCGGGTGCGCTCGCCGCCGCGGTCCCCTCAGGAGAGGATCACGGCGATGACGATCCCCACCAGGACCACGACCAGGAGCGACGCACCCGCGACGATGCCGACGATCACGCCGGCCCCGCTGCCGCCGGAGGGCTTGGCCGGCGCGGTCCCGGCGGGGCCGTACGGCTGCTGGCCACCGGTCTGCGGACCGGCGCCGACCGGCCCGTACGGCGCGGGCGCCTGCGGCCCTGAGACCGGACCGCCGGGGCCGCCGGGTCCCGGCGCGTAGGGGGTCTGGGGCCCGGACTGAGCGTGCGGCGGCGCGGCTCCGGCGGGACCGTAGGGCGACTGCGGGCCCGACGCGGGCCCCGAAGGCCGCTGCGGGGGCTGGGGCCCCGGACCCGGGGGAGCCTGTCCGCCGGTCGGTCCCGCCGCGGCTTGGGGAGCGTAGGGCGAGGGAGGCGGCGTCGCGGGCCCCGGACCGTAGGCCTGCTGCTGCCCCGGCGGCGGGCCGCCCGGCCCGCCGCCGGGTCCCGGCGCGAGCGGCGGCTGCGGGCCCGACGCGGGCGCGGAGTGACCGGGACCGAAGGGCTGCTGGCCGCCGGTCGGGGGCATCGGAGCAGGCCCGCCGCCCGGGTAGGGGCGCTGCGGCCCGGAGGACGCTCCATGCGGCGGCTGCGAGGCGGCTCCCGAACCGGGCGCCGACCAGTCGCCGGCGGGCGGGTTCGGCCGGGGCGCGCCGCCGGTCGGTCCAGCGGGCGGCGGGGGCGTCTGCGGGCCGCTCGGCGCCGCGGGCGGGGTCTGCGCCGCCGGGCCGTAGTGCGGTCCCGTCCCCGGCGGGGGCGCGGTGGGCGGGAACGAGCGGAAGACGCCCTCGTCGCCGCCCGGCTCTCCGGCGCCGTGCGGCAGGCTGTCGCGCAGTTCGGCGGCGGTGCGCTCACGCGCCTCGGGAGCGGCCGCCGCGACCGCCCCGGCCGCCAGGGTGTGAACGGGCAGCGCCCCCGCGTCGCCGGCCGGGGTTTCGGGCTCCTCCGGTGCCGCCGCCGCGGGGTCGGCCATGGCCACGCCGAGCACGCCCATCAGCGTCTCGGCCGCCGTGGGCCGCTCGGCGGGGTCCTTGGCCAGGCAGCGCGCGGCGATTTCGCGCAGCCGCCCGTCGAGCGCGCCCAACTCCGGCGGCTCGCTGGTGACGTTGTGCAGGACCTCGTGCAGCGAGTCCTGGCCGAACGGGCTCGACCCGTTGGCCGCGTAGACGATGGTCGAGCCCCAGGAGAACAGGTCGACCGCGGGTCCCAGCGCCTCGCCGGCGATCTGCTCGGGCGCCATGTAGGCGGGCGTCCCGGCGATCTGGCTGGTGAGGATGGCGGTGCCCTCCAGGGCGCGGGCGATGCCGAAGTCGATCACTCGCGGCCCGTCGGGGCCCATGAGCACGTTGCCCGGCTTGAAGTCGCGGTGCACGATCCCGGCCTGGTGGATGGCCGCCAGCGCCGTCAGCGTGCCCACCGCAAGCCGCTCCAGGGACGCGCCGCGCATCGGGCCGTCCCGCCGGACGATCTCGCGCAGGGTCGGCCCCTCGATGTACTCGCTGACGACGTACGGGGGGTCGGAGTCGACGTCGGCGGCCAGTACCTGGGCGGTGCAGAAGCGCGCGACCCGGCGGGCGGTCTCGATCTCCTCGCCGAGCTGCCGACGCAGCCCGGCGGCGTCGATGCCGTCGGAGTGCAGGGTCTTGACCGCCACGGGCGCGCCGTCGGAGTCGTCTTGGCCGAGGTATACGACACCCTGGCCGCCCTGCCCCAGGCGGGCGGTCAGCGCGTATCCGCCGATGCGCCTTGGATCGTCGTCTGTCAGGGGCTGGGTAGCGGTCATCTTCCCTCCACGGGCCGTGTTCCGCGCACAGCGGGCGCGCGGACCTCAGCGGCGCCCACCCTAACGGAGAGTCCCGGTGGAGGTCATCGGAGTACCGTCATGCGAGACGGCGGTCCAGCGGGCTTTGAGCGTACCTGCGGAGCCGCCGCTCTCCAGGACGAGCTCGGACTCGTCCACGCAGTTCTCCCCCGGGTCGTAGGTCTCGACGTAGTCGAACGAGAGGCGGTCGCCGGTGCGCTCGGTCAGGTCGAGGCTGCCGCGGCAGTCCAGGGTGTACCACTCCGAGACACCGCGCTCCTCGCCCTGCTCCAGCTTGACCTCGGCACCCCAGTCGACGACGTGCTCGCCCTGCTCGTCGACCTGGCTCATCTCGCCGCGCCAGGTCCCCGCGTAGGACTCCGGCACGGACGAGCCGTCGGCCGTCGCCGCGTCGCCGCGCTGCAGCGCCCACACCGCGGCGGTGCCGAGGCCCGTTCCGAGCAGGAGCACGGCCAGTACGCCGACGATGAGGCTCCTGCGACGCTTGGCGCTGTGGCGGGTGGAGCGCGGCGGCGGCCACAGCGACATCTGCCGGATCGGCGAGCCGCCGCTCTGCGGATCGGCGCCGTCGTCGTGGGAGGCGGAGCCGGGAGGGCCGCTCACCGCGGGCTCCAGGGCACGGCCCGCACGCGGGCTTTGGCTGTGATCATGGCGTTGACCTCCAAGGCGAACAGGCGCAGGTGTCCGCTCGCGGCTACAGCGACAGAGAATAAGCGACGCGTTCGGCCACCGTCGCCGACAAAAGGCGATGAGGCACACAGCAGATGAAATCCAGCCCCAAATCACCCATATCCGGCACGGAGACGAGGGGCCGTCGAGGGCCGGGGGCGGGCTGGATCGAACGGCGCGGCGAGCCGGTGCGAGGGCGGGACCGAACGGAGGAGCACGCGCCCGCCTCCGCCCCGCCGACCGCCCGGGGACAAGGCGGCGCCGGTTTCCGAGTGTGCAGCAGGAGCCTACAACGCGTCGGGCCGCGGCGCGGTTCCCGCGCGGGTCCGCCGTATCAGGCCGGGCGCGCCTTGCGGAACCGGCGGAAGCACCCGCCGAGGTGGTCGTCGACGACCCCCGCGGCCTGCATCGTCGCGTAGGCGGTGGTGGGACCGACGAACGTGAACCCGTGCCGCTTGAGCGCCTTGGCCAGCGCGGCGCTTTCGGGTGTGGAGGCCGGAACGTCGGTGACGCGGTCGGGCACCCGGTGGTCCTGCGGCGCGTGCTCCCACACGAGCGAGGCCAGTCCCGCGGGAAGGTCCAGCGCGGCCCGCGCGTTGCGGATCACCGCCTCGATCTTGGCGCGGCTGCGGATGATCCGCGCGTCGCCCAGCAGGCGCTCGACGTCGGCCTCGCCGTAGCGGGCCACGGTCGCGGGGACGAACCCGGCGAAGGACTCGCGCAGGGCGGGGCGCTTGCGCAGGACCGTCAGCCACGACAGACCGGCCTGGAAGCCTTCGAGGCAGATCCGCTCGAACATGGCGTCGTCGCCGGTGATCGCCACGCCCCACTCGGTGTCGTGGTAGTCGAGCAGCTCCTCGCCCGCGAGCGCCCAGTGGCAGCGGCGGAGGCCGTCGGGGCCGGGCCGCGCGGTCGCGTCGTCCGCCGTCATCGGGCGCTCTGGCGCTGTGCCCCGGTGGCCTCGGACCCGCGGTCGGAGGCCGTCGCGCCGGAGCCGTCCGCGGCCGCCGAGCCGCCCTCGGAGCCCTCGCGGTCGCCGGGGGGTCCGGGGTCGTCGCCGTCCTCACCCGCGCCGCCGGACTCGCCCGGCCCGCCCGCGCCCGGCCGGTCGCCGGAACCCGCGGCGCCGCTCGGCGACGCGCCGCCCCGGGCGTGGGCACCCGTGCGGACGGCCGCGGCGGCGCCGGTGTCGCCACCGGTGCGGTCGGGGGCCTCGGGCTCGCGCGGTGCGTCCCAGACCGAGCCGGAGCGCGGCCCGGAACCGGTCCCGGGGCCCGTCCCCGGGGCGGTCTCGGAAGCGGCGGTGTCCGGCGCGGGCCGCCCGGTCTCCTGAAGGCGCCGCTCCAGGTCGGCGATCCGGGCGTCGCGCTCGGAAAGCGCGCCCACCACGCGGCGCAGCACGTCGTCGACCGCGCGCACGTGGTAACCCCACAGCGACAGCGGCAGCAGCACCCGGCTCACGTCGGAACCGGACAGCGGGCGGTCGGCGGGGAGGTCCAACGGCGGGTGGTCGGCCTCGAAGCGCGCCAGCTCACCGCCCTTCCCCATGACCACGAACGCCACGCCGGCGAGTACCGCCACCGCAGCGAGGGCGATCAGGACGCTGATGATCGGAGACATTAGCCTCAATGGTGCCACAACCGCGAGGGCTCGGCGCCGTCGCCGCCGCGGCGACGCGCAGCGCACGGGCCGCTCCGCGGCCTCCTCCGGGCGCTCCGCCGACCGCGCGGGGCGGTGGCCCGACCAGCGCGGACCGACAGGAGGGACCGGCGATGGACACGGCGCCGGACGAGACACGCGGCGTCCGAGTGGTGGCGCCCGGCGCGGTCGTCGAGGGCGCCGAGGACCTCGGCTACCGGCCCGCCCCCGAGGACGTGCGGCGCCTCGCCGAACGCGGGCGCACGGTGCTGGTCCGCTGCACTCCCCCGCGGGGCTCCGGCGACTGGCCCGCGCCGGAGGCCGGTGCCGCGGCGGAGGAGGTGGCGCTGGCGTCGGTCTACGCGTGGCTGGGCGCCCGGGTCTTCGCCACCGGGCGGCCCGACGCGGTCCGCCAGGCGCTGGACCTGGTGGCGTCGGTACAGGGCCGCCGCCCGCCCGCGGTCGCCCGTCGCGGGCTGGCTTAGCGCGTGTTCGACGGGCCCGTCCCTAGATGAGTGAGTCCGAAGTCTGATCAGGTCGCGGACACAACGAAGGGTGTCGCAGAGTCTTGCTGTGACACGAGACCTGGACACCCTTCTGACCGCACTCTATGCCTTCCTCGACGACCACGTCG